>JAICJM010000231.1 GCA_025928435.1 Thermoleophilia bacterium | reverse complement strand
GTAGGCCGTGTACTCCTTGCTCGTGAAGGCGTTGAACTCGCCGCCGATGCCGTCGACCTCGGCGGAGATGTCCTTCGCCGTCGGGCGCCGCTCGGTGCCCTTGAAGAACATGTGCTCTGCGAAATGGGCGATGCCGTTCGTGTCAGCCGTCTCGTAGCGGCTGCCGGCGGCGAGCATCACCATCACCGCGACGGACTTGGCCGCGGGCATGGGTCCCGTCACCACGCGCAGGCCGTTCTGGAGGGTGGTCTTCTGGAACATGGCGCGTATCGTAGTGACGACATGGACGACGGTGCCGCGCGGGCGGGGGCGATCTACGACGAGATCGGGCGCACCTACGCCTCCACGCGCCGGCCCGATCCGCGCGTGGAGGCGGCGATCCGGGCGGCGCTCGGCGACGCGGCATCGGTCGTGAATGTCGGCGCCGGCACGGGGTCGTACGAGCCGCCCCAGACCGTGCTCGCCGTCGAGCCGTCGGCTGCGATGATCGCCCAGCGGCCGGAGGGCGCCGCGCCGGCGGTCCAGGCGGCGGCCGAGCGGATCCCGCTGCCCGACGGCGCGTGCGACGCCGCCCTCGCGGTGCTCACCATCCACCACTGGGCCGATCCGCGCCGCGGGGTGGCCGAGATGCGGCGGGTCGCCCGCCGCGTCGTGATCCTGACCTGGGACCCCGACCTCGCCGAGGCGTTCTGGCTCGTGCGCGACTACCTGCCGGAGAGCATCGCGCTCGACCGCGCCCGGATGCCGGCGATCGCGCAGGTGTGCGAATGGCTCGGCGGGGCCGCGGTGACGCCGGTGCCGGTGCCGCACGACTGCGCGGACGGCTTCTTCGCCGCCTTCTGGCGCCGCCCGGAGGCCTACCTCGACCCGCGCGTGCGCGCGGGCATGTCGAACCTGAGCCGGCTCGGCGCGCCGGTCGATCGCGCCGTCGCCGCCCTGCGGGGCGACCTCGACTCGGGCGCGTGGCACGAGCGCAACCGCGACCTGCTCAAGCTGGACGAGCTCGACCTGGGCTACCGGCTGCTCGTGAGCCTGTAGCCGGCGACGCTGGTCGCGGCGACGAACACGAGCAGAAGGAGGAACCCGACGAGATCGAGGGCCAGGCCGAACGTCGCGATCACGCCACCGAGGCCGAAGCCCTGGAGCAGCAGGAACGGCGCCGTCGCGATCGCCACCCACCCGAGCCGCCGCGGCAGGTCGCCCTTGCGGAGGATCAGCAGCCCGGCTGCCAGGAACGCGAGGCTGCCGAACACGTCTGCGACGCTGTCGAGCGCGTAGGTCAGGTAATAGAGCGAGAACGAGAGCCCCTGGTCGTGGGCGGCCGAATAGGAGGCCACCCGCGCGCCCAGCATCCCGGTGATCCCGATGTCGCTGACGGCATGGAGCGTCACGAACAGCACGCCACCGACGAGCACGAGGATGCCGAGGTCGTCGGGTCGCGCCGGATCGCCACGCAGCAGGCAGTAGAGCTTCCACAGGTAGACGACGAACGCGACCGCATAGACGATCGAGATGCAGGCGATCGCGATCATGCGCCCCTCGTGGGCGTGGAGCCCCGTGGCGATCGTCGCGGCGGAGTCCTGGTGTGTCAGTCCGATCCCGACGGCGACGATCGACTCGGCCAGGAGCGCGAGCACGAAGACGATGCCTCCCGCCCAGGCGTACCGCTCCCACGTCGCTGGTGCCTGCATGATCCGGTCGGACCCTACGCCCTCGCTCGGCCATCCCCCGGCGCCGGTAGCCTGTCCCGCGATGCGCCTCCTCGTCGCCCGCTGCGAGATCGCCTACCACGGCCGTGCCACGACCCGCCTCGGCGCCGGCGACCGGGTGATCCTGTTCAAGGACGACGGCAGCCTGTGCGTGCACACCGACTACGGGTTCAAGCCGCTCAACTACATGGCCGGCCCGACGTCGGTGACCGAGGACGGCGACGTGATCCGCGTCCACCGGGCGGCGTCCGGCGAGTCGCTCGTGATCGTGCTCGAGGACGTGATCCAGGACTCGGTGGTCGAACTCTCGGACGATGCAGTGCTCGAACGCGACGGGGCCGAGCGGCAGATGCACGTGCTGCTCGAGCAGGCGCCCGAGCTGATCGAATCGGGCCTGCGGGTGATCTCGCGCGAGCGCTTCACGGACGTCGGCCCCGTCGACCTCTTCTGCCGCGACGCCGACGGGCGCACCGTCGTGGTCGAGGTGAAGCGGGTGCGCGCCGTCGCCGCCCACGTGGAGCAGCTGACCCGCTACTGCGAGCGGGTCGACCTCGACCCCGCCCACGCGCCCTGCCGCGGCATCCTCGTCGCGCCGGAGATCGCACCCCAGGCCCGGGTCATGTGCGACGCTCGCGGCTTCGCCTTCACCGCCGTCGACTACGACGTGCTGAAGGGCGAGGTGGCCCCCGAGCTCACGCTCTTCGACTGAACCCCGATCCGAAAGGACTCAAATGCCGACCGTCGACCTCCCAACCCATCCCGTCACCCCGTCCCCGTACGGCCGCTGGCAGGCCCTGAACGCCGGGCTCGGGCTCACGGCCTTCGGCATCAACGCCATCGTCTGCGACCCGGGCGAGTCCATCGACACCGAGCACGACGAGTCCGACAGCGGCCAGCAGGAGGCGTACATCGTCGTCGCCGGCCGGGCCGAATTCACGGTCGGCTCGGAGACGTCCGAGGCCGGGCCGGGGACGGTGATCGCCGTCGCCGACACCTCGGTCACCCGCAGCTTCCGCGCGCTCGAGCCGGGGACGCGCGTCGTGTGCGTCGGGGCCGAGCCGCCCGCCGATGCGCCCGAGTTCGGCGCGTGGATCGGCGAGGCCGCCTCGTAGACTGAAGCCCGATGGTCATCTGCCCCGCCTGCGGCGAGGAGAACCCGCCCCGGTTCCGGCTGTGCGGGTTCTGCGGCACGCCGCTCGCGGCCGCCCCGTCGGCCGAGGTGCGAAAGACGGTGACGATCCTCTTCAGCGACGTCGCCGGCTCGACCGCCATGGGCGAGAAGCTCGACCCGGAGTCGCTGCGCGAGGTGATGGGCCGCTACTTCGCGGTGATGAGCGCGGCGATCGAGCGCCACGGCGGCACCGTCGAGAAGTTCATCGGCGACGCCGTCATGGCCGTGTTCGGCCTCCCGCAGGCGCACGAGGACGACGCGCTGCGGGCCGTGCGCGCCGCGCTCGACATGCGCGCGGGCCTGGACGCGCTGAACGAGGACCTCGAGCGCCACTACGGCGTCACGATGGCGAACCGCACCGGCGTGAACACGGGCGAGGTCGTGACCGACGAGGCGGCCGGGAACCAGCGCCTGGCCACCGGCGACGCCGTCAACGTCGCGGCCCGGCTGGAGCAGGCCGCCCCGTCGATGGAGACGCTGCTCGGCGCGCTCACCCACGCGCTTGTCCGCGACGCGGTCGAGGCCGAGCCGGTCGAGCCGCTCGAGCTGAAGGGCAAGGCCGAGCGGGTGCCGGCCTACCGGCTCGTCGGCCTCGCGAGCCGGGAGCGGGCGGCGGCGACGCCGCTGGTCGGCCGCGCGGACGAGCTCGAGCAGCTGCGCGCGGCGGCAGCGGCGGCGGGTGCGGATGCGGGCGGGCGGCTCGTGACCGTGATCGGCGAGGCGGGCGTCGGCAAGTCGCGGCTCCTGCGCGAGTTCGCGGACGGCCTGGGCGGGTCGGCTGCCGTGATCCGCGGCCGCTGTCTTCCGTACGGCGAGGGCATCACGTTCTGGCCGATCGCCGAGGCCGTGCGGGCGGCTGCGGGCATCACCGACGACGACGCCACCGCCGTGGCGCGCGACAAGGTGCTGGGGCTGGCCGGCGGCGACGTCGAGGCCGCCGACCGGGTGGCGTCGGCGATGGGCCTCGTCCCGGCGGTCTTCGCCGTCGAGGAGACGTTCCTCGGCGTCCGCCGGCTGTTCGAGATCCTGGCCGCCGACCGGCCCCTGGTGGCCGTGCTGGACGACCTGCACTGGGCCGAGCCGACGCTGCTCGAGCTCGTCGCCGACGTCGTCGAGCGCGTGCGCCGCCCATGCCTCGTCATCGGCACCGCCCGCCCGGAGTATGCCGACCGCGAGGACGCCGTGCCCGACGGGCCCAGGGCTTCACGGATCATGCTCGAGCGCCTGGGAGCCGATGCCGCGGCCGCGATGGCCGGGCAGCTGCTCGGGGAGGGCCGGGTCGACCCGGCGACGGTCGAGCGGATCGTGACCGCCTCCGACGGGAACCCCCTGTTCGTCGAGCAGATGGCGGCGATGCTGGACGAGCAGGTGCCGGGCGCCGAGCTCGAGGTGCCCCCGACCATCCTCGCCCTCCTGGCGGCCCGCCTCGACCGGCTGGCCCAGCCCGAGCGGGCGGTGCTGGAGCCGGCCGCCGTCGCCGGCCTGACCTTCCCGCGCGCGGCGGTCACGGAGCTCGTGACGGAGGGCGACCGGGAGCGTGTCCCCGAGCGCCTGTCCACCGTCGAGCGGCGCCGGTTCATTCGCTCGCACACGGCCGTCATGGGCGACCCGAACTCCTACCAGTTCGAGCACATCCTCGTCCGCGACGCCGTCTACCGGCGCCTGCTCAAGCGCACCCGCGCGCAGATGCACGAGCGCTTCGTGGCCTGGGCCGATCGCGTGAACGGCGAGCGCGCACCCGAATACGCCGAGATCACCGCGTACCACCTCGAACAGGCCCACGCGTACCTGGCCGACCTCGGGCCGCTCGACGATCACGGCCGCGAGCTCGGGCGCCGTGCAGGGGAGCGGCTGGCGGGCGCGGGCCAGCGCGCGTTCGCCCGCGGCGACATGCACGCCGCGGCCGGGCTCCTGCGGCGGGCGGTCGCCCTCATGCCGGAGCTCGATCCCGATCGCCTGGGGCTGCTCCCCGACCTGGGCGAGGCGCTCATGGACCTGGGCGAGTTCGGCGAGGCCGACGGCGTGCTGGCAGGAACGATCGCGGCCGCCCGGGCCGTCGGCGACCACCGGCTCGCCGCAGAGGCCCAGCTCGGCCGTCTGCTCGTGCAGCTCTACAACGACGAGGGCGAGTGGGGCCCCAGGGCGCTGCGGGAGGCGGAGCGCGCGATCCGCATCTTCGAGCTGGTCGGCGACCAGATCGGCCTCGCCAAAGCGTGGCGGATCATCGGCTCGGTGCACGCGACGGCGCTCGAGTACGGGCCGGCCACCGTCGCGGTCGAGCGCGCGATCGCCTGCGCCCGGCTGGCCGGCGACACCCGCCAGGAGCGGCGCAACATGGGCGCCCTGACGATGGCCTGCGTCTTCGGCCCGATGCCCGTCCCGGAGGCGATCGAGCGCTGCCGCGAGATCGAGGCCGCCTCGGGCGGCGACCACCGCACGGAGGGCCTCGCGCTCTGCGCCCGGGCGCAGCTCGAGGCGATGCGCGGGGGATTCGACGAGGCCCGGGCGCTGTACGCCCGCGCGCGGGCGGTGCTGACCGATGTCGGCGGCAGCGTGCTCGGCGCCTCCACCGCCCTCGACTCGAGCACCGTCGAGATGCTCGCCGGCGATCACGCCGCGGCGGAGCGTGACCTCCGCCGCGACGCCGAGCTGCTCGAGGCGATGGGCGAGCGCTACCTGCTCTCGACGATGGAGGGCGTCCGCGCCCAGGCGCTGATCGCGCTCGGCCGCCACGACGAGGCCGCCGAGGCCTGTGCCCGGGCCGAGGCGGCGGCCGCCG
>JAICJM010000005.1 GCA_025928435.1 Thermoleophilia bacterium | reverse complement strand
TGCGAAACGCGGCCGGCCCACTGCGCGACCAGGCACACACCCTGGGTGGTTCTAGGCGCCATCAGCCGGCGACAGACCACGCCTTCCTTGGCGAGTACCCATGGCACCCAGCTGCGGCACAGTGCCGAGTGGCTCCGCCGAGTCCCGACGGTGGGCTGGAGTTGGCCCCCGCGGCGGTTCAGTTCGATCCCGTTGACGACAAGTCCGCCGGAAGGCGGACTCGAGGCGACGTGCCGTCGTCGACGGTCATCGACAGCCTCGACCTGCGCTGGTCCGGCGACGCGATCGGGTACACCGGAAGCAACGGGGAGGCCGAAGTCGTCGCCGGCCAGGGCGGGCGATCTAGGGCATCCTTGATGCGAGCGGAATCTGTGGCATCGATGCTGGACGATCTGGATGCAGTCATTGTGTGGATTGTCGGCGGACGCAAACAACTTCTGAACGGAGGCCGAGGGCGAAAGGGTCTTCTCGACATCGATGTCGTGGCAATGTGGGACGGCTCGGGCAACGTTGAGGTTCTCTTCGACGAGCGGAAACCTTGGGAGGCGGAGTAGACTCGCGGTAGGGCGCGCCAACGCTCGAAACTACGCGGCCGACTCGGAGTTCGAAGGTAGCAACGCCGTAGCAGACCAACGGGAAATCCGTATGGCTGAGCCGTTTCCGAGCACCGTGAACTAATCGCCTCCATTGTGTTTATGGTTGTTGAACGTCCGGCAAGTTGGATCGACCGGGCGCCGCCGCGGAACTCGAGATTGCGCCAACGCTGGCGACGATGACGGCGGCCACTCCCAGAAGCTCGGGGCCGGTCAAGCTCTGGCCCAGGCCGACGAACCCGACCAGTGCCGCAATGCCAGGGTCAAGGCTGTAGATGATGGCGACGACGCGGGGCTCGAGTCGCCGCAAACCTTCCAGCTCGAGCGCGAAGGGCAGGATCAGACCCCCGACCGCGATCACGAGTCCGAGGCCGAGGGCGCGAGCGTCGATCGCACCGACACACGGGATGCCGAGGGGCAGAGTTGCCAGCGCGGCGATGGGGATCGAGAGCGCGAGTCCGTCGAGTCGAGAAGTGCGTTGCCCGACCGAGCGTCCGGAATACGCGACGCTTGCCCATGCGGCTCCCGAGGCGACGGCGAACGCGACGCCGGTGCCCGAAGCGGGACGGCTGATCCCGCCGAGCAAGACGACTCCGGTGGCGGCGAGGAGCGCGAAGCCGGCGTCGCGTCGGCGGCGGGAACCCGCGAGGGCCATCAGTAACGGCGCGAGGAAGGCGAACGTGACGGCGATTCCCAGGGGAAGCCGTGCGATCGCTTCGAAGAATGTGACGTTGAGAACCGCCAGGGAAATGCCGTAGGTTGCGATTGCGAGCCAGGTTTGCCTGTCTCGGCCGCCGATTCGGGGCCGAACGCCCGCGAAGAGGATCGCTGCGCCGAGGGTGAATCGAAGCGCAGAGATGCCGGTGGGGCCGAGTTGTTGGAAGAGATCGTGTGCAACGGCAGCGGCTACTTGGATGCTCGCGCTGGTCCCGACGATCATCGCGGCGCCAGCCGTCGCTGTGGAGCTCACCCGTTGAGAGCGGCTCCGCTCGTGGACGGTCGTGGGTGCGACGTTCACGTCTGATCGCCCCGTGGGGATGCGGCGCGGGAGCGACGAGCCAGACCGACGGCGGCGGCACTTGCCAGCGTCCTCCATGTGTCGGGGCTCATCTCGGCCGGTCGGGCCGTGCCCAGGATCGTCTCGATTGCTGCCGGGCCGGTCGTGACCGAACCATCGACGTTCTGCACGGCCACGTGCGGGTGCGTCTGCACAAGCGCCAGTGCGGACGTGAGAGGGTTCAGCTCGACCGTCGGATCGTGGAGATCCGGCTCGCGGTAGACACAGACGTTCGCTACGGGTTCGACGCCGAGCGTGCGTCGACACACACCAGCGACGTCGCGTTCCCAGGTCGCCTCGCTACTGAGGAGGGCGTCGGGATTGCTGATGGCCCTGAGGTTCTTGGAGCTCGCTCCGAATACCAGTCCCAGCCTCGCGGTGCCGGCGAACTCACGAGCGTCTCCGAGAAGCCGCTCGAGGCCGCTGAGTGCGTTCTCGGCGTCGTACGACCGTCGCTCGTCCCCCACAATCCCCAGAGGCCCCTGTGCTCGAAGCAGGACATCGTTCGCCGCGGAGCCGTCTCCCGGCCTGCCCCGGTCCTCGATCTCCACCCATCCGTCGACGCGATCCACGAAGAGGAGGCGTGCGGCGTGCGCAGCAGACAGCTGGGTGGATCCCGTTTGATAGAGCAGCAGGTGCGGCGACGCCGGCGGCGGCGAGCTCGCAAGATCCAGGAGCGTCGAGCCCTCGACGCCGAGCACACGGCCGAGCGCGGTGATGATGCGCGGCGAGGGCGTCGGTGCCCTGCCGGTCGTGGGATTGTGGCCGTGCTCGAGGGCGAGCAGATAGCTCGGGGAGATACCGGCTTCGCGAGCGACGCTTCGCAGGGAGAGGCCGAGGGCTCGCCGGCGGACCTGGAGAAGTCCGCCGAGTGGTGTGCGGGCCGGCACGGTAGTGTTCAGTATACTGAACGGTGGTGAGGTCAAGACCGCCGCGCAAGCCGCTGGTGGAGGGCAGCGACGATCTGCCGAAGCTCTCGGGTGTTCGAAATACCTTCCCCCTCACCTCCATCCGCCTGGGCTAAGCCCAATTCGGCTTGTGCTGCGTGTCACACCGACGATGATTCGAACCGGTTCGAGGACCTTGTGAGGCGCAGCGGGTCGGGGCACCTAGGAGCGCCAATCCGCGGGGTTGAGCGGTGGCCGCGGCGGGTAGATTCCGGAGGGTGGCAGCGTTCCGGCGGGCGTATCGAGGGTTCGACCGGTTCCAGCGGCGCCATGGTTGGCTGGGGTTTGTGCTGGCGGTGCGGCAAAAGTATTCCGACGACCAGGGCGGATACCTGGCGGCGACGCTCACCTGCTACGCCTTCTTCGCGGTGTTCCCGCTGCTGTTGTTGTTGGTGACCGGCCTGGGCTTTGCGCTCAGCGGTGATGTGGGCCTACAGCGGCGGGTGCTGCACTCGGTGCTGGCTCAGTTTCCGATCATCGGACCGCAGCTGCAGCGCAACGTTCACTCGCTTCGGGGCAGCGGAGTGGCGCTCCTCATCGGCATCGCCGGATCGCTATGGGCAGGCATGGGCGTCGCGCTGGCCGCGCAAAACGCGATGAACCACCTATGGGACGTCCCGTTCCGCGATCGGCCCAACCCGATCATCGCTCGGGTGCGCGCTCTCGTGCTGCTGCTCGTGTTCGGGGTTGCCGGGCTGCTCGCCACCGGGCTTGCCAGCGTGGCGGGTGGTTCCTCATCGTTGGGTGTGCGGACGGCCGGGGTCGTGCTGTCGCTTCCGGTGAACTTTCTCATCTTCTGGGCTGGGTTCCGCGTCCTGACGGTGCGCCACGTGGGCTGGCGCGACCTTCGCTTGGGGGCCGCGATCGCCGCGGTGATGTGGGTGCTGCTGCAAGCCCTGGGTGGCTACTACGTGACACACGAGCTTCGCTACCAAACCAGCGTGTACGGCTTCTTCGGGATCGTGTTGGGCCTGCTGTCATGGCTCTACGTGGGTGCTACCGTCACCCTTTTCGCCGCCGAGGCAAACGTCGTAGCACGGGGACGGCTGTGGCCACGGAGTTTCTCTGTGGTGACCGAGCAAACGCCCACCGCGGCCGACAAACGAACCCTCACCGAACAGTCAGCAGTCGAAGAGCGCCGCCACGACCAGGACATCACAGTCACATTCACCGAACCGAGCGAGCTCACGCCTGGCGGCAACGACCACGGCCGGCGCGACGACGAGGCGTGAGCGCGTCGCGGGCACCCGCCCGCCCATCATCTGACTCCGCGGGGCCAACGAATCTGCCTGCGCATGTTCCGACCGCGGCAACGAGAACAGGCAAGCGGTCGACTCCGAACCAAATCGCCTAGCGCTGCTAGAACCAGTCGCGACGTTTGAAGAACGTGAGTAGGGCGACCACAATGACGATCTCGCTGCCGATGCCAAGCGCGAGGAAGGCTGGGACGCCGCCGATGTGGTCGACCATCCAGCCGAAGTTCTGGCCGAAGAAGCCGGTGATAAAGGTGAGCGGCAGGAAGATGGTGGCGATCACCGTGAGTTGCTTCATGACGCTGTTGAGCCGGTTTGAGACCGTGGAGAGGTAGACGTCCATCGCCCCGGTGAGCAGGTCGCGGTAGCTGTCGATCAAATCGCTGATCCGGATCAGGTGGTCGTACACATCGCGGAAGTAGCGCTCGTCCGCATCCACGAGGCCGGGCAGGCCGGCGACCCGGCCCATCAGGCTTGCGAACGTGTCGCGCTGGGGCGTCACGGCCTTGCGCATCCCGACCAGCAGCCGCTTCATGCGGAACATCTCCTGCAATTGTTCGTCGTCTGCCCGCGTGAAGATCTGATCCTCGAGCTCGTCGATGCGACTGTCGAACGCACTGAGGATGGGGAAGAAGCTGTCGACCAAGCCGTCCACAACCCGGTAGAGCAGCAGCGACGGCTGGTCGATTGCCTTGTCGCGATCCCGATATCGCCGCCGGATCTCCGCGAATGCGGGACAGTCGTCGTGGTGGACGGTGATCAAGAAGCGCTCGGAGTAAAAGCAGTGCACCTCCACCAGTTGGTCTGCGTCGGGCGTGGCTCCGTAGACGACGATGAAGATGAAATCGTCGTAGTCATCGATTTTCGCCCGCTGGTCGAAGTGCTCCGAATCCTCCACCGCCAGTGGATGGAACCGAAACACGTTGCGGAGAATCTCGAAGTCGGCATCGCCGGGCTGGTCAAGGTCGAGCCAGAAAAAACGGCCACCAGCGAGCAGGCCCTCGACGGTCGCCCGATCGAAGCGGACCTGCTCGGAGCCGTCCGGGTGGACGACGTAACACACCGACGGGCCGGTGCGATCCTCACCTGCCTCAGGGCCTACGGTCCCCGTGGCTCCGCTCGACCCAGTGGCAGGATCGGTCGGCGCATCGCCCGGCATGACCCGATCGTACCGCGCCATGTCGCGCCGTCGGCCGCCCACGGGTTGAATTCGCCATCGACGGGGCGCCCCGGAGGCCACCACTCATCACGCCCCGCGGCCAGGTCTGCGCGACCATCGGCGTTCTACTAGTGCTCAAGGTCGTGGTCGTGGCCGTGGCCGTCCCTCGCCCTTGCTGCTGGACTCCTGGCCATCGCCCGCCTCGCCGCGCACCGCTCGATAGGGCAAGAGGAGGGTAAGGTATGCAGGGACGCCAAAACTTCTAGAGCGATCCGAATGATACGCGGGTTCGATTCCCGCCGCCTCCATCATGGATCACCGCGCCTGGGTCGCGGCCTCCAGTCGGAACCCGGCCATGCGTACGCCCACGAGATTCCCCTTCTCCTCGGCGATCCGGATCGCGGCGCGAAGGAGTGGCTCCGCGCTCCACCGCTCCCCCATGAGCTCGAGCACTTCGGCCTCGGCCATGCGCGTATGCCATTGCAGATGAAGGAAGTCACTCTCGTCGGCCACGTCCGTGGCGGTGTGCGCCAGCGGCACCGCAGTCTGGTCGCCGCGCCTCGCTGCCACCTTCGCGGCGCCGCATCGCCACAGGGCCTGGGAGTACACGTCGTCAGCGCTTGCGGATTCCCGACTCAAGTCTGCGAGCCGGCCGGCTTCGTCGTAACGTCCCTGGAGGTAGACAGCTTCAGCGAGGATCCCGACCACCGTCGGAATCCAGCCGAGCTCCCCCATCTCGCTGAGGGTTGCGTAGGCCCATCGGAGGTCCCGCTCGGCCGCAGGGGCGTCGCCGGAAAGCAGCTCGACCCAGCCCGCGAACTGGGCGCACGGGCCGGCGAGCCACACGGTCAGCCCCAGCTCCTGGAGCAACTGCCGCGCGCGGATGATCGATCCCCGGGCCTGAGCGAAATCACCGAGTCCGGCCTCGAAGACTGCCCGCGCGAAGAGGGCGCTCGACATCGCTTTTCTGTCGCCGTCGGCCTGACGGAGGGTCGCCTCGCATCGAGGGATACCCTCGTGTGCGTGCATGGGGCCCGCCCAGACCATTAGAGGAACCCACGACAGATCCTCCAACTCCTCACGCCGGTCGCCGGCACGACGGGCGTGTGCGGCCGCGAGATTCCACGCCTTCTCGGCCGGGCCGAACCGCGTGTTCGCCATCCGGACTAGACCGAGCAGCGCCCACGCCTGCGCGAGTCCGCGTTCGTCCTGCGCCCGTTCGAATGCGGCGATCGCCGCGACCGCCTCCTTCTCGGTCTCACCCGCCCAGTCTGCGGAGTCGGTCGACAGGCGCGTCCGCAGCCCAAGTATGTGGGCGTGCATCTGCAGTCCGGCGTCTCCCGAGGCCTTGGCCGCTCCCCGTGCGTCGGAGAGGACCGTCCGCAGCGTCTCGAAATCGCCCGTCTCGTGCAGCGCAAACGCCAGTCGCAGTGAGAGTTCCACGCGCTCTCGGTCACGCTCGCTGCGGAGCGACGCAGCTCGTGCAAGGAGGTTCACCGCTCCCGGCATGTCTCCGCGTCCAAACGCCCGCTCGCCCGCAGCACCCAGGGCCTGCGATGCGCTCCTGGCCAGCCTCTCGGCTCGCTCGCCCAGTGGGCCAAGCTCCACGAGGGACCGATGTGCCTGCTCGAAATGGAAGCCGACGATCTCCTCGTATTCTCCGGCTCGACCGGCCGCCTGCTCGATCATCCAGGAAGCGAGCCGCTCGTGCAGATCCACTCGCTCCGCCTTCGGGATGGCATGGTAGGCGGCGTCGCGGACGAGGATGTGCGTGAAGCGGAACTCGTCATCCTCTCCAGTCACAGCGTAGTCAGGACGGATGAGCTCCTTGTGAGCCAGCGACTGGAGCTGGACGATGATTCCCGGCCGCGACTCCGGAGCCGAGAGCTCCGCGACTGCCCCCCACGAGAACACTCGCCCGACGATCGCCGCCCGCTCGATGACCGCCCGCTCCTCGTCCTGGAGACGGTCGAGTCGAGCGGACAGGAGAGCGTGGATGGTGGGCGGGATGGTGATGCCGGTCATGTCGGCCGCCATCGCCCATGTTCCCTCTGCGCGGCGAAGCGCACCTTCGTCGACGAGCATGCGCAGCGTCTCTTCGACAAAGAGGGGGTTGCCCTCGGAGACCTCGGCGATGCGCGCATGCGCCTCGTCGGGCAGTGGGACACCGCCGACCAGGGTCCGAATCAGGTCATCCGTGTCGCCGGCGTCAAGGGGTTTGATGCTCACCGAGACGCCGTTCGCCTTGGTCGACATCCAGCGCGGACGGGTCTCGATGAGTTCCGGGCGGGCGAGACATACGAAGAGTACGGGTGCCCCCCGGATCCAGTCGGCGAGGTACTCCAGTAGGTCGAGGAAGGTCGCCTCTCCCCACTGGATGTCGTCAAGGATGACCACGAGGGGCCGCTGCGACCCGAGGTGCTCGAGCAGCCGGCGCACCGCCCAGAACGTCTCTTGAATTCCGAGGGTGGTTGGAGTTGGTTCCATCAGCGCGGTCAGCCGATCGGCTACCAGCCTGCCGTCGGGCTCGGGCGCCAGCAATTCTGAGATCCGGCGCCGGGCCTCGGCCGGCGACTCCCGTTCGCCGATGCCCGCCGCCGCGCGCAGCACCTCGACGATCGGCCAGAACGTGATCCCCTTACCGTACGGAAGACACCTCCCTCGAATGACGGTCGCATCGAACTTGACCCGTTCCAGGAACTCGGCGGCGAGCCGCGATTTTCCGACTCCCGCGCCGCCGGTGACCGTCACGATGACCGCTGCTGACTGGGCGACCGTCCGCTCGAACGTCCTGGCCAAGCGGTCGAGTTCGGAGACGCGGTCGACGAGCGGGGAGTCCAGCCGGCGGCTCCATCCTGCAGCATTGGGCCGGACAGCGAGCAACCTCATCGCCGGCACGGGCTCAGCTATGCCCTTGAGCGCCTTGTGCCCGGCGCTCTCGGTCACGACAGCCTCCCGTACGAGACGGTACGTCGCCTCCCCCAGCAGGACTTCGCCCGGCGCGGCTACCTGCTCCAGTCGGGCCGCCGCGTTCACAGCCTGGCCAATCACGAACGATTGGTCGTGGCGGGGGTCGCTCGCACTGACCTCGCCGGTGTTGACGCCCGTGCGGCACGCGATCGTAACCCCAAACGACCGCGCGAATTCCTCGTTCAGTTCGCGGAGGATGTCGCGCATTTCGGCCGCGGCCCGGACGGCCCGCAGCGCGTCGTCCTCATGGGCGCGAGGGACCCCGAAGACTGCCACCACCGCGTCGCCGATGAACTTCTCGACTACGCCGCCGTGGAACTCCAGTGTGGCCTGCATGGCACCGAAGTAGCGAGCCATCAGGCTGCGGAGCGACTCGACATCGAGCCTCTGGGAGAGGGCGGTGTATTCGGCCACATCCGAGAACACGACGGTCACGACCCGCCGCGTCTCCTCGGCCGTCCGGGGCCGCAGCGCCCCACCGCACCCCCGGCAGAGGCGAGCACCCGGTTCGTTGACCTTCCCGCAAGCCCCGCACGTCAGCGTCGACTTCGGCATCATCCCGCCGGCCTCTGCGTCCTTCGACTGTTTGGGCGCATCTGCGTTCCTCCCGTGGTGCTTCGGGCCGAGCGCCGCCCACGATTGTTGCATCCGGAGCAAGGCGCGGCAAGGGTCGGTTGACACTGCGTCCGTTTGCGTCCTATCGTGACGCGTAACACAAGCCAGGGAGGGCGAGATGAGCAGCCACTCGGAGTCGAGCGATGAAACGGCCGCCGCGCTAGCCAAGTTCATGGAGGTTGTGGCGCAGGACCCTGCGCTGAGGGCCCAGTTCGCCGACTCACCCGACGAGACACTCGAGAGTCTGAACATTGGCGGCCTAGGCGGTGAGCTGCTCGGATTCTTGCGGGCGCTCTCCAAAGAGGAGCTCGCATTCGCATCGCGCCTCAACGTCATGCTCATCGACGCCGGACTCGGGCGGGAGGTCGACGGCCACACCATGGGGTACCTGTGACGTCGGCTGTTACCCACGCCGGGACAGGCTCCGAGAGCACCCAGCTGCACCGCAAAATCGGCCTGTTACTCCCGACGCTAGTGGCCGCTTCGTGGCAGATCGTCGCCCATCGGCGGCTCCGAGACGTCTACCCGGAGTTCCTTTTCACATCGCATTGCATCATTCGCGCCAGCGTGCCACTAATGGAGGCGGCGCAGTCGCGAGCTGAGGCGATGGGGGACGGCGATGACGTCGCCGCAATCCTTGCCCGCTACCTCGCCCAGCACATCGATGAGGAGCGTCATCACGACGAATGGACGCTCGACGACCTCGAGCTCCTCGGCGTCGACCGGGCATCCGCGCTCGCCCGACCGCCGTCTCCAACCGTGGCGGCCCTCGTCGGCGCCCAGTACTACTGGATCCTGCACTACCACCCTGTGGCGGTGCTCGGGTATCTCGCTCTCCTCGAGGGCTATCCGCCGTCGCCGGACATGATCGCCGAGATGCGCATGCGCACGGGCTATCCGCCGGAGGCGTTCCGGACGCTGGCCATCCACGCCGAGCTCGACCCTGGCCACCGCGAGGAGCTTGACCGCGTTCTCGACGGCCTGCCGCTAACGCTTGGTCAGAGGACGGCGATGGGGTTGAGTGCGATGTCGAGCGTCAGGCTCTTGACGGACGTCTACACCGAGATGAGCCTGAACTCCTAGCGTCCCGGAGCCCTGCCCCGGTGCGCGCGACCGGAAACTCCATGTGCGCGGGGGCACGCAGGCCGGGAACCGTTTTCGACCTTCCGAGGTTCCAGACGGAGGCTACGCAGGGCACAGGGTGGCCGTGGCCTCCGAGAGCCGGAAGACCGTGTTCGTCGCCATCGCGTCGAACGGCGTCATCGCCGCCGCCAAGGTCGTGGCCGGGGTCTTCACCGGATCACCGGCGATGCTCGCGGAGGCCGCGCACTCGATCCACCGCCAACGAGGGCCTGCTGCTCGTCTCGTTGTCGCTTTCGACGCGAGAGCCCGACGAAGAGCACCCGTTCGGCTACGGCAAGCAGCGATTCTTCTGGACGTTCCTCGTCGCCGTACTCATCTTTCTGGTCGGCGGGCTCTTCTCCATCCTGGAGGGCGCCTACCGGCTGATCGCGGGGACTGGCAGCGAGGGGAGTCCGCTGGTCGCGAGCAGCACGACTGCTACGAGCGGCCGGATACCGGTGGGTGACGGTCGGCGGCCGTCAACCCGCGTGAGCCGGATACGAATCGGGACCCTGAAGCGCGCCGCGTAGGACGCCGGCGTCATCCCGAAGCCCTCGATCTGGGCGGCGTACTTCTCGAGCCAGGCGGGGAGCGCGTCCGCGGCCGGCGCCTCCGGGTCGACGCGCGCGACCCCCGAGAGGACGACGACGTCGCCGCCCGAGGCCGTGCCGTCGAAGTTCAGCGTCACCCGCGGATTCGCCGCGACGTTGCGGCCGGCGTCACCGTCGTCAGCCACACCACTTTTTCCTCGTGCAGCCGCCGCGCCACGCGTGCGCCGAACGCCGTGCCCTCGTCGATCACCACGACGACACGCTAGCTTGGCGCGATGACCCGCAGCTCGCCGCGCAGAAGCGCCCACTCCGCCCTCGTGTCGGTGCTGGTGCCGGTGCGCGACGGCGAGGCGTACCTGGACGAGGCGCTGCGGTCGCTCGCGGCGCAGACGCACGAGAACATCGAGGTCATCGTCGTCGACGACGGCTCGCGGGACGCATCGGGCGACATCGCGCGGGCGTGGGCCGCGCGCGATCCGCGCGTCCGCGTCGTGCGCCAGGAGCCGGGTGGCTTCGTCGCGGCGTCGCGGCGGGCCTGCGCCGAGGCCGGTGGCGGCTACGTCGCCGCGATGGGGGCGGACGACGTCGCCCGGCCGCGGCGGATCGAGGTGCAGCTCGCCGTAGTCGAGGACGAGGGTCTGGACGCCTGCGGCGGCAGCGTGGCGTACTTCCCCGACGTGACGGACGGCCTGCGCCGCTACGAGCGCTGGCTGAACTCGCTCACGACCGTCGAGCGCGCGCAGCAAGACCTGTTCGTCGAGTGCCCGATCGGCCATCCGACCCTGTTCGCCCGCGCGGGCGCGATCTCGTACCGCCCCGTCGACTGGCCGGAGGACTACGACCTCGTCCTGCGCCTGTGGGCGGCGGGCGCCCGCTTCCGGAACGTCGAGGAGGTCGTCCTCGACTGGCGCGACCATCCATCGCGGCTGGCGCGCACGGACGCGCACTACTCGCTCGAGGCCTTCGCTCGCTGCAAGGTCGAGTACCTGCGCCGGCACCTGCTGCGCGGGCGCCCGGTCGTCGTCTGGGGATCGGGCCCGGTCGGGAAGCTGCACGCGCGCGTGCTGATCGAGGCCGGCGTCGAGGTCGCAGCCTTCGTCGACGTCGACGAGCGCAAGATCGGCAAGCGGATCTACGGGGTTCCCGTCCACGCCCATGACGACGGTCCGCGGGACGGAGTCGTGCTCGGGGCCGTCGCCGGCGAGGCGGCACGGGCCCGCCTGCGCCGGCTCGCGCGCGAGCAGGGCCGGCGCGAGGGCGACGACTTCATCGCCGTCGCCTGACCGCTACGCCGGTCACGGCATGACGAACTGCTGGTCGTCGCCGCGCATCCCGGCGAAGCGCATGCCCGCCTTCTCGGCCATCCGGCGGGACGCCGCGTTTCCGCGGTCGATCTCGCCGCGCACCGACCGCACATCCGGCCGGCCGAGCGCCCACAGGCAGGCGGCACGCAGCACCTCGGTGCCCAGACCGGCTCCGCGCACGCTGGGGACGAGGTCCATCCCGGCGACCACCTCTCCGTCCGCGTCGGGCGGGTCGTGGAAATTGAAGTCGCCCACCGCCCGGCCGTCGGCGCGGCGGACGATCTGGAACCAGGGGCCGGGGACCTCGCCCCGCTCGCGCCGGTCGACCCGGATCCGCAGGCCGGTCAGCGACCCGGTCGCCGGGTAGTCCTCGCACGGAGGCGCCCCGCCGGCCTCGCCGCGGAGGATCGCCCGCATCGCCTCGAGGCCGAGCTCGCGCAGCTCGACGCGCGGAGTCGCGATCGTGAGCCGCCCGTCCCTCACCCGCCGCGCTCGCGCAGCCACGTGACCAGCAGGTCGCGGCGCGTGTCGGGCCCGGCCGCGGCGTCCAGGCCGGATCCCTCGGCGTAGTCCGGGACCCGGGTCGCGTCGGCTCCCCGGTCGAGCAGGAGCTCGGCGGCGCGGCGCTGCCCGCCGTGGCAGGCCTGCCAGAACGCGTTGTCGACCTCCTCCGCCGACGGCGGCGGGTCGGCGGCGAGCAGCTCCTCCAGCCGGGCGAGCATCCCGAGGGCCGCCGCGTGCCACAGCTTGTCGACCCGGGCGCCGCGCTCGACCAGCCGCCGGGCGACGTGCCAGCATCCGTAGCCGACCGCGTTGTCCAGCGGCGTGCCGCCCACGATCGATCCACCGGGCGCCTCCAGGTCGGCGCCGGCATCCATCAGCGCGTCGGCGACGTCGACGTCGTCGCTGCTCGCCGCCCAGTGGAGCGGCGTCTCGCCGTCGCCGCCGATCGCGGCGTTCGGATCGGCGCCCGCGTCGACCAGCAGCCGCACCACCTCGGGGCCGTTCGGGAAATGCGTGCGCATCGGCCGTCGTAGTCTCGCGGACCCCGGACGCTATCGTGGCGGAATGCTCGGCCTCCCCGACTCCGCCCGGGCATGCCTGTTCGACATGGACGGCGTGCTGACCAGGACGGCCGTGGTCCACGCGCGAGCGTGGAAGGCGATGTTCGACGGCTACCTGAAGGAGCGCGCGGCCCGCACCGGCGAGCCCTTCCGGCCGTTCGACGAGCGCGCGGACTACGATCGCTACGTGGACGGCAAGCCGCGCAGCGCCGGAGTGCGCTCGTTCCTCGAGTCGCGCGGGATCTCCCTGCCGGACGGCGACCCGGGCGACCCGCCGGGCGCGGAGACCGTCGCCGGGCTCGGGAACCGCAAGAACGAGCTCGTCGTGCGGCTGATCCGGGAGGAGGGGGTGGAGGCGTACGAGGGCTCGATCCGGTACGTGCGCGCGGCCGCCGAGCGGGACCTGCGCCGGGCGGTCGTGTCGTCCAGCGCGAACGCCCGTGACGTGCTCGCCGCCGCCGGCATCGCCGAGCTGTTCGAGGATGTCGTGGACGGGCAGCTCGCCGAGCGCGAGCACCTGCGCGGCAAACCCGACCCCGACACCTTTCTCGCCGGCGCGCGGCTGCTGGGGGTGGACGCGTCCGCGGCCGTGGTGTTCGAGGACTCGCTCGCAGGCGTGGCCGCCGGCCGGGCGGGCGGGTTCGGGTGCGTGGTCGGTGTCGACCGCGTCGGCCAGGCGGACGCGCTGCGCGACAGTGGCGCCGATCTGGTCGTGTCCGACCTCGCTGACCTCTTGCCGCCGCGATGATCGACCATCCCGCGTACGGCGAGGATGCCTGGTCGCTGCACGAGCGGGAGCTGGACCTGGACGTGCTGGAGGAGGCGGGATCCCTCTTCGCCCTCTCGAACGGCCACATCGGGCTGCGCGGCAACCTCGACGAGGGCGAGCCCCCCGGGCTCCCCGGGACGTATCTGAATGGCTTCCACGAGAACCGGCCGCTGCCCTACGCCGAGGCGGGCTTCGGCTATCCGCAGTCGGGCGAGACGATCGTGAACGTCACCAACGGCAAGATCATCCGCCTGCTGGTGGACGACGAGCCGTTCGACGTCCGCTATGGGCGGCTCGAACGGCACGAGCGCACGTTGGACTTCCGCCGCGGGACCCTGCGCCGGGAGGTGGAGTGGGTCTCACCGACGGGCCAGGCGGTGCGCGTCACATCGACGCGGATGGTGTCGTTCATCCAGCGGGCTGTGGCGGCCGTGCTGTACGAGGTCGAGCCGATCGGCGATCCGGCCCGCATCGTCGTCCAGTCGGAGCTGGTCGCGAACGAGCCGTCCACCAGCCGCCAGGACGACCCGCGCGTGGCGGCGGCGCTCGAGTCGCCGCTCATCTCCGAGCGGTTCATGAACCGCGACACGCGGGCGGTGCTCGTGCACCGGACCGCGTCGAGCGGGCTGCGCGTGGGCGCGGCGATGGATCACGTCGTCGACGGCCCGGACGGGACCGAGATCTCGTCGGACAGCTTCGAGGACCTCGCGCGGGTGACGATCGCGACCGATCTCGACGTGGGTCAGCGGTTGCGGGTCGTCAAGTTCATGTCGTACGGCTGGTCGGCCCAGCGTGCGCTGCCGGCGATCGCCGACCAGGTGGCGGCAGCGCTCGCCGAGGCCCGGTTCACCGGCTGGGACAAGCTCGTCGAGCTGCAGGCCGAGTTCCTGGGCGAGTTCTGGGAGGCGGCGGCCGTCGAGCTCGACGGCGACGCGGAGCTCGAGCAGGCCATCCGCTTCGCGATGTTCCACGTGCTCCAGGCGGCCGCGCGCGCCGAGGGCCGCGCGATCGGCGCGAAGGGGCTGACCGGCAACGGCTACGACGGGCATGTGTTCTGGGACAGCGACATGTTCGCGCTCTTCATGCTCACCTACACGTTCCCGCAGGCGGTCAAGGACGCCCTCAGCTGGCGCCACTCGACCATCGAGCTCGCGCAGGAGCGGGCGGCACAGCTGGGGCTGCAGGGGGCCGCCTTCCCGTGGCGGACGATCACCGGCCGCGAGTGCTCGGGCTACTGGCCGGCGGGAACCGCCGCGTTCCACATCAACGCCGATATCGCCGCCGCCGTCAGGACGTACGGCGAGGCGGTCGACGACGAGCCGTTCGAGCGCGGCGTGGGCCTCGAGCTGCTGGTCGAGACGGCCCGGCTGTGGCGCTCGCTGGGCCACGTGGACTCCGCCGGCGGCTTCCGCATCGACGGTGTGACCGGGCCGGACGAGTACAGCGCGCTCGCCGACAACAACACGTACACGAACCTGATGGCGAAGCGCAACCTGCTCGCCGCGGCGGACGCCGCCGAACGATACCCCGACGCCGCCGCCGAGCTCGGAGTCGACGCCGGTGAGGTGGACGCGTGGCGGGTGGCGGCCAGGTCGGTCGTCGTGCCGGTGAACCACGACCTCGGCATCCACGAGCAGTCGGAGGGCTTCACCCGCCACGAGGGCTGGGACTTCGACGCCACCCCCGAGGAGCACTACCCGCTCTTCCTGCACTACCCGTACTTCCAGCTCTACCGGCGGCAGGTGGTGAAGCAGGCCGACCTCGTGCTCGCGCTGCACGCCTGCCATGAGGAGTTCACGCTGGAGGAGAAGGGGCGCAACTTCGCCTACTACGAGAAGCTGACGGTGCGCGACTCGTCGCTCTCGGCCGGGACGCAGGCGGTGATCGCGGCGGAGACCGGCCACGTCGAGCTGGCGCTGGACTACCTCGCCGACGCGGCCCTGCTCGACCTGCACGACGCGCAGCGCAACACCCGCAACGGCCTGCACCTGGCCTCGCTTGCGGGCTCCTGGGTGGCGGTCGTGGCCGGGTTCGGCGGCATGCGCGTGTCGCGCGGGCGGCTCGCCTTCGATCCCCGTCTGCCCTCCGAGCTCACCCGGGTGGCGTTCGGCGTCCGCTTCCACGGCGCCCAGCTGCGTGTCGAGATCACGCACGAGGACGTCGTCTACCGCGCCGCCGGCATCCGCGTCACCATCGGCCATTGCGGCGAGACCGTCACCCTCGAGCCGGGGGCGGAGGAGCGGCGGGGGATGCCCGACCGGCCGCCGACCGTCCCGGTGCAGCAGCCCCGTGGCCGCTCGCCCCGCCGGCGGACGGCAACGCGGGCGTCGTGAGCGGGAGGCTCGACCTCGCCATCACCGGCGCGGAGCTGATCGACGGCACCGGCGCGCCCCGCCGGGCGGCGGACGTCGGCGTGGCGGGGGATCGCATCGTCGCCGTCGCCGAGCCGGGTGAGCTCGCCGCCGATGAGGTGATCGACGCCCGCGGCCTGGTCGTCTGCCCAGGCTTCATCGACATCATGAGCCACTCGCTGTGGCCGCTCTTCGTGGACGGACGGTCGCTGTCCAAGCTCGTCCAGGGGGTCACGACCGAGGTGATGGGGGAGGCCTACTCGCCGGCGCCGCACGGCGGCCTGATCGGCCCGCCCGAGCCGTGGATCGACGGGATCGACGAGCGCTGGCTTCGGCGCATCCGCACCTGGCGCCGCTTCGGCGACTGGCTGGAGGCGCTCGAGGGCACCGGGGTGTCGCCGAACGTCGCGTCGTTCATCGGCGGCGGCACGGTGCGCGAGTACGCCTGCGGCATGCGCACCGGCGAGGCATCGGCGGCCGAGCTCGACGTGATGCGCGAGGTGGTCGCCGAGGCGATGCGCGACGGCGCGATGGGAGTGGCGTACGCCCTGATCTACCCGCCGGACGCCTATGCCTCGACCGACGAGATCGCGGAGGTGGCGCTGGTGGCGGCGGAGGCCGGAGGCATGTACGTCTCACACATCCGGTCGGAGAGCGACCGGCTGCTCGAGGGGCTCGACGAGGCGATCGACATCGGCCGCCGCTCCGGCGCGACCACCGAGATCTACCATCTCAAGGCGTCGGGCGGCCCGCGCAATTGGCATCTGATGGCGCCGGCGATCGAGCGGATCGAGGCCGCGCGGGCGGAGGGGATGCGGCTCGCCGCGGACATGTACCCCTACGCGGCCTCCGGCACCGGCCTCTCCGCCCGGCTGCCCGTGAGCCTGGCGGCCGACGGGCGCCTGTTCGCCCGCCTGGCCGAGCCGGGCGTGTGCGACTGGGTGCGGGAGCAGCTGGCCGGCGGCACCGTCGAGGTGGACGACCCCGGCCCGCCCGACAAGACGGTTCCGGTCGGCCTGCGGCTGCCCGAGCACCGGCGCTTCGTCGGCCGCAACCTGGCCGAGATCGCCCAGATGCGCGGCGGCGACTGGCTCGACGCCGTCTTCGACCTCCTGATCGCGGAGGGACGCGAGGTCTTCACGATCTACCACGAGATGTCCGAGGAGAACGTCCGCGCCCAGCTCCGGCTCGACTGGATCGCCGTCTGCTCGGACGGCGGGGGCATCGACCCCGCCTGGGCGGCCGCGCAGGGGCCCGTGCACCCGCGCGACTACGGCACGTTCGTCCGCGTGCTCGGCCACTACGCCCGCGACGAGGGCCTGCTCGAGCTCGAGGACGCGGTCCGCAAGATGACCTCGACCGTCGCGGCCAGGCTCGGCATCCGCGACCGTGGCGTCGTCGCCCGCGGGATGCACGCGGACCTGGTCGCCCTCGATCCCGCGCGGGTGCGGGACACCGCCACGTTCGCCGACCCGCACCGCCTGGCGGAGGGCGTGCGGGACGTGTGGGTGAACGGCGTGGCCACCGTGCGCGGCGGCGAGCACACCGGCGCGCTCGCCGGCCGCTTCGTGCGCGGGCCAGGCTGTAACGATCGTGACGCACGCGAGACGACATGACGTCCGATCCACGAGCAGAGGAGGTTGCACCGATGGCACTGGCACGAGTTGTCTCCTTCGACGGGGTCACCGACGAGCGCATCGCGGAGCTGCGTCAGCGCATCACCAGCGAGCCGCGGCCGGAGAACCTCCCGGCCAGCGAGATGCTGCTGCTCCACGATTCCGCCGCCGGCTCCGCCCTCGCCATCCTCGTCTTCGAGAGCGAGGAGGACTACCGCGCGGCCGACGAGACGCTGAACGCGATGGCCCCCGACGAGACGCCCGGCAGCCGGGCGTCGGTCGGCAAGTACGACGTCGCCGTCCGCATGACGAGCACGACTGCCTGAGCGATGTGGGCGTGAACCGGGCCCCGCTGCGGGCCCGGTTCACGCCCCACGCGTTTCACCGGGGGCCCGAACCTGATCTACGATCCCGGGATGAGCGCGGGCAGGCAGCTCGGCCTCCGGGAGCAGCAGGAGCTGCAGCCCGTGGGCTGCGGGCCGGCGAGTGACCGCGCGGGGAACCGCTTCCGCCCCGCCGCCTAGGATGCCCCCCGCCGAGATGACCGCCGACCTGTCGTTCGACGCCGCCGTCCACACGCGCCGCACCCACAAGGTGTTCGGGCGCGAGCCCGTGCCACGGGAGACGCTCGAGGAGTTGTTCGAGCTGGCCCGATGGGCCCCCAATCACCATCTGACGCAGCCGTGGCGTTTCCGGGTGGTCGGGCCGCGGGCGCTCGCGGCGCTGAAGGCGGCCACCGACGACGGTGGCGTCAAGCTCCAGCGGGCGCCGACGCTCATCGTCGCCTCGGCCGTCCGCGGCGCCGATCCGGTGGCCGACCAGGAGGATCTGTGCGCCGCCGCCTGTGCGTGCTACATCGTGCTCACCGCGGCCCATGCGCGCGGGCTGGCCGGGTACTGGCGGACGCCCGCCGTGCTGCGCACCGAGGCCGGGCTGAGGGCGGTGGGCGTGCCCGACGACGAGCGCGTGCTCGGCCTCCTGCACCTGGGCCCGCCGGCCCGCGAGGCCGAGCCGCCCGGACGCCTGCCGACGACGGAATCCGTGAGGTACCTCGAGTGACGACCACGCCTGCGTACACGATCAAGGCTCTCGACGAGTCGACCTGGCCCGCCTTCGCCGCTCTGGTGGAGCGCAACAACGGCGTCTTCGGCGGCTGCTGGTGCATGGGGTTTCATCCCGAGGGGCTCGACCGGGAAGACGCCGCCTGCACCCGCGACCGCAAGCACGACCGCGTACGGGCGGGCACCGCCCACGCGGCGCTCGTCTTCGACGGCCAGGACTGCCTCGGCTGGTGCCAGTTCGGCGCCCCCGACGAGCTGCCGCGGATCAAGAGCCGGGCGGCCTACGAGCGCACGAGCACCGCGGCGCCGGACTGGCGGATCGCCTGCTGCTACGTGGGCAAGGGGCACCGCCGCAAGGGCGTCGCGACCGCCGCGCTCACGGGCGCGCTCGAGCTCATCGCAGGGCTCGGCGGAGGGATGGTCGAGGGCTACCCCGAGGACGCCGCGTCGGTGCCGGCCGGCTTCCTGTTCAACGGCGCCGTCTCGACGTACGAGGCGGCCGGCTTCGCCCGCGATCGCAAGATCGGCAAGCACCGCTGGGTCATGACGCGGGTCGTCGAGCCCGCGTCGCGACGGCGCTAGACCGGCGTCTCGGGATCGCCGTGCACGTCGTCGTCCTTCTCGGGCGACTGCGGCCGGGCCGGCGCGTCCGGATCCCGCGGCCGGTCCGGCTCGGCAGGCGGATCGGGCCGGGGCTCCGGCGTTTCCGCGGTCGGTCGTTTCATCCGGGGGCCCTACCCTCGCGACCCGGTAGCCGAAACCGTCCGCCATACAATTCCTCCATGGCGCAACGCTGGCAGCTGCGGACGTGGACGAAGGGCACCGGTGCGGCCGTGGAGCCGGCCGGGGCGCCCGATCGTCCCCGCACGCGCGCCCGGCCCGGCGGCCTTACCGCACTGCCGCCGAAGCGGCCGTGGGCGCCGGCCGCGCACCGCGAGGCGGCCACGCTTCCCGGGCAGCGGCTCCAGCGGGACGCCCGCCGCAGACACGCGCTCGGATACCTCGACGAGGCTGCGCTGGACCGCCTGGAGGCGCTCGAGTCGGATCTCGGCGAGAACCGGTAGGCGGGCCGCAAAATGCTGTCATGAGCGCCGCCCTCCCGAACCCAACAGGCCGGCGTTTCACCGCTCCGGCGCAGGGGTAGGGGGCGCGTCATGGCCGTCGCCGTCGTGACAGGGTCAGACTCGGGCATCGGCCGCGCAGCTGCGGTCGCCCTCGCCGACGCCGGCTGCGACGTCGGGGTGACGTGGCACTCGGATGAGGAGGGCGCCCAGGGCACCGCCCGCGAGGTCGCCGAGCGCGGCCGGCGGGCCGAGGTGCGGCAGCTCGACCTGACGTCGCTTCCCGAGGCCGCCGACCGGATCGACGAGCTGAGCGAGGCGCTCGGCGGCATCGACGTGCTGGTGAACAACGCCGGTGCCGGCGCCAGCTCGCCGTTCGTCGACGCCGACTGGGACTCCTGGCGGTTAGTGCTCGACGTCAACCTGAACGGCGCCTTCCTGTGCGGCCAGCGGGCCGCCCGGCGCATGATCGCCCAGGACCGGGGCGGCCGGATCGTGAACGTCACCTCGGTGCACGAGCACGTCCCGCTGCGCGGGTCGGCCGCCTACTGCGCAGCGAAGGGCGGGCTCGGCATGCTGACGAAGGTCATGGCGCTCGAGCTGGCCGAGCACGGGATCACCGTCAACTCGGTCGCGCCGGGCGAGATCGCGACCCCGATGACCGGGAACGAGGACGTCGACCCGACCCGCATCGAGCGGCCGCTCATCCCCGCCAGACGCCCCGGCGACGCCCGCGAGATCGCGGCGGTCATCGCGTGTCTGGCCTCGCCGGGCGCGAGCTACGTCACCGGTGCATCGGTGGTCGCCGACGGCGGGCTGCTGCTCATGGCGGCCATTGCCAACCAGGACGCGAACTCCGGACGCTGACCCGGCCGCAACGGCCCGCGTGTGCGAGACGGTTTGCGGCGGGAGCACCCACGCGTCGTCAGTGCAGGTCGACGGTCATCCGGACCGAGGTGCCCTGCGGGCGCGGCGTGATCTCGGCCTGGTCGATGAGCATGTCGATCAACGGTAGCCCGAGGCCGCCGCCCCGCGCGGCGCGCGGCTGGCGATCGCCCGGGACGCCGACGCCGCAGTCGCGCACCTCGATCATGACCATCTTCGGGCCGCGGCAGACGCCGACGTCCAGCATGCCGTGGTCGCCCGGATAGGCGTGCCGGACAACGTTTGCGCTTGCCTCGGTGAGCGCCGGCCGGATCCGCTCGAGATCGTTCCGGGCGGCATCGGCGACCATCTCGGTGACTGACGATCGCACGAGCCGCAGGATCGCTGCCTCGGCCGGCAGCCGCCACCGGCATTGCTCCGTAACACGACGACGTGACACGGGATACCGGCTACCCGGCCGGGGACGCGACCAATCCTCGTCGAACGGCCGCTGATATATTGACGGCCGGGTTGAACCTCCAGCTCAAGGGGACGCTACGCGAGCACGTGGAGGGCCTGTGAGCCGCTTCGGAGTTCGGATCCACCCGGGGAAGCACCTCAGGGTCGAGGGGTGGGGTGAGCTCTGCATGTCCACCGTGCCCGACCTGCGGGCGTGCGTGCTGCGGGTGATGGTGGAGCGTCCGGGCGAGGACATGGTCGTCGATCTGCGCCGGATCTGGTTCTGCGACCTTGCCGGCCTGCGATCGCTCCGGTGGCTGGTCGAGTACGGCACGACGGTCGGGGTGGAGGTCAAGGTGCGCGAGTCGGACGTGATCACCCGCACCGGACGGCTCATCGCCGACCTGCGCGCGGCCCGTCCTACGGCGGCGCGGAGCGCCGCGCACGGCGAGGCAGCGGAGGCC
The DNA here is from genome assembly GCA_025928435.1 of Thermoleophilia bacterium. Next base: position 26,850 of record JAICJM010000005.1, on the reverse strand, counting down.
GGCGATGCTTGAGCGGGGCCGGATCGCGGTGCACGATCTGGGGTATGTGCGGGTGCTCGCGCTCGTGGGCGAGCACGATCTCGCGACGGTGGACGCGCTGTCGGACGAGGTCGACCGCCAGTTCCGTGAGGTCTCGCACCTCGTCGTCGACCTGTCCAGGGCCACGTTCGTCGACTCGACGGTCGTGTGCGCGCTCGCCCTGGGCGGCGAGCACGCCCGCGCCCGGTCGGCATGCCGGTTCGCGATCGTCGCACCGGCCGACAGCTCCGCCCGGAAGGCGTTCGACATGGTCGACCTGCGCAGCATGCCGACATACGACACGCTCGAGGAGGCGCTGGCCGGAGGTGGCGTCGGCACGGGAGTCCGCGTCAGACCAACGTGACCTCGAGGCCGGCGGCGCGGACGGCCTCCACCTCGCCCGCATCCGCGTCGCCGTCCGTGATGAGCTCGTCGGCGTCGTCGAGTCCGCAGATGCGGGCGAACGCGACCTGGCCGAGCTTCGAGCTGTCCGCGACCACCACCACGCGGCGGGCGCGCGCGATCAGCGCGCCGTTCGTGTGCGCCTCGACCTCGTGGTGGGTGGTGAAGCCCTCGTCCACCGAGATGCCGTCCACGCCGACCAGCACCAGGTCGAGGTTGAGCGTCGCGAGCGCCCCCTCGGCCAGCGGCCCGACCAGCTCGTAGGACTCCGGCCGCGCCACCCCGCCGGTCACCACGAGCTTCAGGTTGGGGCGGACGGCCAGCTCCGAGGCGATGCTGAGCGAGTTCGTGACGACGGTCAGGCGGTGCCGGTCGGTGAGCGCCCGGGCGACCTCGGTGGTCGTCGTCCCGCCCGTCATCCCGATCGCGGCGCCCTCGGCCACCCGGGCGGCCGCCGCCCGGGCGATGCGCGACTTCTGCTCCTGGCGGTCGGCGCTGCGGTAGCGCAGCGGCAGCTCGTAGAGCACGCCGTGGGCGACTGCGCCGCCGTGCGTCCGCGCCAGCAGCCGCTGGCCCTCGAGCAGGGCCAGGTCGCGGCGGATGGTGGCCGCCGAGACGCCCATGGCGTCCACGAGGTCGCCGACACCGACCGAGCCTTTGGTCGAGAGCTGCGTGATGATGTGGTTGAACCGATCGGACTGGCGCACCGCGGCGCATCCTACCCGGCATCCACGCCCAACTTCTGTTGAATTCTGCGCGTTTCTTGCGTAAAGTCGCGCGATATGAGCGCAACCGTGCACGAGCTGACCAGCCAGCCCACGCTGTGGCGGCACGCCGCGGGGCTCGAGCCGGATCCGGCCCTGCCCGGGCACGGCCTGCGGCTGGCCGTGGTCGGCTGCGGCACATCCCTCTATATCGCGCAGGCGTACGCCCGCACGCGCGAGGACGGCGGGCGCGGCGAGACGGACGCCTTCCCGGCCTCCGAGATGCCGGCGGCGAGGCGGTACGACGCGGTGCTCGCGCTCTCGCGCTCGGGGACGACGACCGAGGTGCTCACGGCCCTCGAGCGCCTGGGGGCCGGCACGCCGACCGTGGCCCTGACCGCGGTGGCCGACAGCCCACTGGCCGATGCGGCGGGCGCGGCCGTCGTGCTCGCGTTCGCCGACGAGCGCTCGGTCGTGCAGACGCGCTTTGCGACGACGGCGCTCGTCTACCTGCGCGCGCACCTCGGGATCGACCCGACGGCCGCCGCGGACGCCGCCGAGGCGGTGCTGACCGACCGGCTCCCGGTCGACCCGGCCGCGTTCGACCGATTCCACTTCCTCGGGTCGGGCTGGACCGTCGGCCTGGCCGCGGAGGCGGCGCTCAAGCTGCGCGAGGCCGGGCGCGCATGGACCGAGTCCTACCCGGCGATGGAGTACCGGCACGGCCCGATCGCGACCGCCGACGCGCGCACGCTCGTCGTTGCATTCGACCCGCTCGACGACGCGCTCGCGGCCGACATCCGCGCGACCGGGGCGCGCCTGCTCGACGCCCGGCCGGAGCCGCTCTCGACGCTGGTGCTGTGCCAGCGGCTCGCGGTCGACCTCGCCGTCGCCCGCGGCTTCGACCCGGACACCCCCCGCAACCTGACCCGATCGGTGGTGCTCTCATGAGACGTCGGCTGTACCTATTGACCGCGCTCGTCGCGGTCCTCTCCCTGGCGGCGAGCTGCGGCGGCGGCTCCGGTTCATCGAGCGGCGGGCGGGTCAACATCGTGCTCTGGCACGGCTACGTCGACACGGAGGGCAAGGCGATCACCGCCGCCGCGGCGCGGTTCAACGCCAGCCATCCCAAGATCCACATCACCGTCCAGAACTACGGCAACTCGGACTACGCGCTCCAGAAGGTGCTGACGGCGATCCGCGGCGGCCACTACCCCGACATCGTCTACCTGTACGGCTCCTGGGCCGCGAACGTCGCCCAGACCCCGCATGCGGTCGACCTCGCGCCGATGATCAAGTCCGATCCCTCGATCGACTGGAACGACTTCTGGCCGGCCGAGCGGCAGGCCGTGACGGTGAACGGCAAGATCATCGGCGTCCCCGCACTGGTGGACAATCTCGCGCTCGTCTACAACAAGAAGCTCTTCCGCCAGGCCGGGATCCCGTTCCCGACCGCCGACTGGACGTGGGACGACTTCCGGGCAGCGGCGAAGCGGCTCACGAACCCGTCCGCGAAGCAGTTCGGGTGGGCGTACGTCAACGACGCGAGCGAGGACACGGTGTGGCGCTTCGACGCGCTCCTGTGGCAGGCCGGGGGAGACATCCTGACGCCCGACCAGAAGCACGCGGCATTCGACTCGCCCGCGGGCATCAAGGCGGCCACGCTGCTGCAGCAGATGTCCACCGTCGACCACTCGGTGTACCTCGACAGCGGCAACCAGAACTACGTGAACCTGTTCAACTCGGGCAAGATCGGCATGCTCTTCACCGGGCCGTGGGACCTCTCGCAGTTCCCGGACGTCGACTACGGCGTCCAGATCCTGCCCGGCGACCAGAACCACGACACGATCTCCGGCCCAGACCAGTGGGTGATGCTCGACAACGGCGACGATCGCCGCCAGGCCGCCTGGACGTTCCTGAAGTGGTTCACCTCGCCGGCCGAGGCGACGCGCTGGTCGGTCGCCACCGGTGACCTGCCGATCCGGGCGTCGCAGGTGAAGCAGCCCGACTACCAGGACTACATCAAGAAGTACAACGGCATCTCGACGTTCGTCCAGAACGAGCAGAACGCGGTCAAGGCCCGGCCGGTGCTCACGGACTACAACGAGATCTCGCAGGCGATGGGACAGGCGATCCAGGCGATCCTGCTCGGGAAGGCCCAGCCGCAGCAGGCCCTGTCCAAGGCCGCCGACCAGGTGAACTCGGTGCTGGCGCAGGGAGGGTGAGGCCCGGCCGCATCCTCGGATCGGAGCAGGTCGCCGGCTGGCTCTTCGTCCTGCCGGCGACCGCCCTGATCGTCCTCTTCGGGATCGTCCCGATCGGGTGGGTGGTGCTGCTCTCGCTGCAGCACAACGACCTGCTGACCAACCCGACCTGGGCCGGGCTGGGGAATTACCGCACGCTCGTCGACGACCCGGTGTTCCGCGACTCCATCCGGCGCACCATCGTCTACACGATCCTGTTCGTCCCGATCTCGGTCGGCGGGGCGCTGGCCGTCGCGCTCCTGCTCCATGCCGAGATCCGCTTCTCGCGCTTCTACCGCACCGCGGTGTTCGTGCCGGTCGCGACGTCGACGGTCGCGACCGGGATCATCTTCAACTGGCTGCTCGACCCGACCTACGGGATCGCGAACTACCTGCTGGGCAAGGTCGGCCTGGGCCCCTATGGCTTCTTCCAGGATCCCGACCAGGCGCTCTACGCCGTCGTGGCGATGACCGTGTGGGGCTGGCTCGGCTTCGACGTGATCATCTACCTGGCGGCGCTGCAGGGGATCCCGCAGGACGTGCTCGAGGCGGCCGCCCTGGACGGCGCCAGGCGGTGGGCCACCTTCCGCCACGTCGTGCTGCCGCTGCTCTCGCCGGCGACGCTGTTCCTGATCGTGTGGTCGACGATCAACGCGCTCCAGGTCTTCGACGAGATCTACGTGACGACCCGTGGCGGGCCGCTGCAGGCGACCACGGTGCTCGTCTACGAGATCTACAACGAGGCGTTCGTCGTCTTCCACGCCGGCTACGCGGCCGCGGTCGCCGTCGTGCTGTTCCTGATCACGCTCGTCTTCTCGGTGATCCAGCTGTGGGTGGGGAGCCGGAGGGTGCACTACTCCTCATGAGGGCCAGGCTCCCGTTCAGCCCCCGCCACCTGGCGCTCGTGCCGATCTCCGCGGTGATGCTGCTGCCGCTCGTCTGGATGCTCGTGACGTCCGTCGAGTCGCTCGACCAGACCCGCCACTTCCCGCCCACGCTGATCCCGACGAGCTTCCACTGGAGCAACTACCGCGAGGCCTGGAACCAGGCGCCGTTCGGGCGCTTCTTCGTGAACAGCGTGATCGTCACGGGCACGGCCGTCCTCAGCAACCTGGTCCTGTGCAGCCTGGCCGGCTATGCGTTCGCGCGGCTGCGGTTCCTCGGCCGCGAGCTGCTGTTCGTGGCGCTCCTGGCGACGCTGATGGTGCCGTTCCAGGTGATCATGATCCCGACCTTCCTGATCGTGCAGCACCTGGGCCTGGTCGACTCGCTCGGCGGCCTGATCGCCCCCAACCTGGTCACGCCGTTCGGCATCTTCCTGCTGCGCCAGTTCTTCCGCACGCTCCCGGTCGACCTCGAGGAGGCGGCCCGGATCGACGGCAGCACCCGGCTCGGCGTGCTCTTCCGGGTCGTGCTGCCGCTGTCGCTGCCGGCGCTGGCGACGCTCGGGATCATCACGTTCCTGTGGACGTGGAACGACTTCCTGTGGCCGCTGATCGTGATCACCTCGACCGACCAGAACACGGTGCAGCTCGGCCTGGCGTCGTTCCAGGGGGCGCACGTCACGAAGTGGAACCTGCTCATGGCCGGCAACGTGATGGCGCTGGCGCCGATGCTGATCGTGTTCATCGGCGCGCAGCGGTGGTTCGTGCGCTCGCTGGCCTCCACGGGGATCAGGTAGATGGTCGACTCCATGAACCTGTGTGCCCTGGGTGGTTGTGGACCGAGCAGCGCAGGAACGCAGGGAGTGTTCGTATTGGGCCGAAATATGGGCGCGACTGAGGACGACGCGATGCGACGGTTCACAGCCGCAGCGCCGCCACGAGCCGAACTTCCGCCACCGTCTGGCGTCCAGGCGCGCGGCGGCATGGAGTCGACCATCTAGTTATGGCGAGGGTGGCATTCCAGGCGGTGACGAAGGACTTCCCGGGCGGGACGACCGCGGTCGACGCGCTCGACCTCGAGATCGGCGACGGCGAGCTGATGGTGCTCGTCGGGCCGTCGGGCTGCGGCAAGTCGACGGCGCTGCGGATGATCGCCGGCCTCGAGGGGCCGACCTCGGGGACGATCCTGATCGGCGAGCGGGATGTGGCCGGGCTCTCGCCGGGCGCGCGCGACGTCGCGATGGTGTTCCAGAGCTACGCCCTCTACCCGCACATGACGGTTCGCGACAATCTCGCATTCCCGCTACGGCGGCGGCGGATGGCGAAGGACGAGATCGGCCGCCGGGTGGCGGCGATGGCGGAGATGCTCGAGCTGGCCGAGCTGCTCAGGCGCAAGCCGGCCCAGCTGTCCGGCGGCCAGCGCCAGCGGGTGGCGATGGGGCGGGCGCTGATCCGCGAGCCGGTCGCGTTCCTGCTCGACGAGCCGCTCTCGAACCTCGACGCCAAGCTGCGCACCGAGCTGCGGGCGGAGCTGAAGCGCCTCCACGGGCGGCTGGGGACGACGATGGTGTACGTCACCCACGACCAGATCGAGGCGATGACGCTCGGCGACCGGATCGCCGTCATGAACCGGGGTCGGCTGCAGCAGGTCGGGACGCCGAACGAGATCTACGGGACACCCTGCAACCTGTTCGTGGCCCGCTTCGTGGGCAGCCCGGCGATGAACATCCTGCCCGGCCCGCTGGTCGGGCGCGGGGCGGACGTGACCGCCGGCGTGCGGCCGGAGGCCATGCACCCGGCCGCCGAGGTGCCGGGCGGGATCCCGCTCGAGCTCACCGCCGACGTGGTGGAGCCGCTCGGCAGCGACGTGTACGTCCACGGCAACGCGGGCGGCGAGGAGGTCGTGGCCCGCCTGCCCGGAAACGTCCAGGTCAGCCCCGGCGACCGGCTCCCGCTCGCGATCGACCCCGCCGACCTGCACCTGTTCGACCGCGAGACCGAGCAGCGTCTGGAAGGTCGATAACCGGGGCCAGGGCCCGGTTACCCACGCGGTAGACTGGCGGCCATGAAGCGCTGGGACCTGACATCGCTGCCGCCGTCCAGCGAGAAGCGCACGCCGCGGGCGCCGCGCGACGCCGACCGGGTGCCCCGCCGCGACGGCCAGATCCCGCGGGTGCTCTTCAGCGCGCCGGAGTGCCGGGCCGTGGCGATCGAGCTGGCGGCGGGCGAGGCCATGGGTGACCACCACGTCCGCGAGCGGGCGATCGTGCAGGTGGTGGCCGGCCGGGTCGAGATCGCCGCGTCGGGCGAGGCGGTCGAGTGCCACCCCGGGATCCTCGTCGCCTTCGACCCGCACGAGACACACAGCGTCCGCGCCCTCTCCGACGCGATGCTGCTCCTCGTGCTCGCGCCCTGGCCCGCCGCCGAGCACTACACCGATGCCGAGACGGCCCACGCCCAAGAGCTGCCGGCGCACGCGTTCGTGCCGCCGGTGCCGCCGTCGCGCTAGGCGCGGCTGAGGCTGTGCGGTGACTGCGGCTGGTCGTGCATCAGCAGCCTGAGGACGACCGCGAAGCAGATCACGCAGAACGCGACGAGGCCAAGGAAGCCGAGCGCGAAGCTGCCGGTCCAGCTCTTCACCAGCCCCATCACGACGGGCGGGAAGAAGCCTCCGAAGCCTCCGACGGCACCGACAATGCCCGTCGCCGCCCCGGGATTCTCGGGGAACTCGAGCGGGACCAGCTTGAACACGGCACCGTTGCCGAGGCCGAGGAACACGCCCATCGTGAGACACGCGATCGAGACGGTCAGCATGGTCGGATGGGCGGCGACAACGGCCAGGGCGGTCCCGTCGACGGCGATCCCGGCGAAGGCGGCGGTGAGCACGACCGCGCCGCCGTACCGATCGGCGAGCCAGCCGCCGACCGGGCGCGCGGCGACGGCCACGGCGGCGAAGCCCGCGGCCCGTGCGGCAGCATCCACGTCGGAAAGGGCGAACCACTTGGTGAGCAGCTTCTGCAGGAACGTGAACATGGCGACGAAGCCGCCGAACGTCACGAAGTACAGCAGTGACAGCCGGTGGAGCCGCCATCCCGCCCGGAGCACGACGCCGTAGCGGGTTGGCGTCGGCGGGTTCGGCGCGTCGCTCCCCAGGAACCAGATCATGGCCGCACCGGCGAGGAGCAGGAGGGCCATGCCCCACCCCACGTGGGCCTGGCCGAACCGGCTCAGCGTGTGCGGGACGACGAGCAGCGCGATCGCCGGGCCGATCGTCCCGACGCCGTACACGCCGACGGCGAAGCCCTGCCGGGCGCGCCCGTACCACCCCGTCACGAACGGCACGCCGACCGCGAACGCCGACCCGGCCGCGCCCATGAAAAACCCGACCACGAGCAGGACGCCGTAGCTCGTGACGTAGCCGAGCAGGACGGCGGGCACGATCGAGGCCAGCATGATGCCCGTGAAGACGCGCCGCCCGCCGTGGCGGTCGGCCAGCCAGCCGGCCGGCATGCGCAGCAGCGAGCCGCACAGCACCGGAACGGCTGCCAGGAGCAGCACGGCCGTATCGGACCAGCCGTGGCTGCTCTGGAGGTGCTTGGCCAGCGGGGCCACGATCCCCCAGCTGGTGAAGCAGATGGTGAAGGCGATCGTGGCAAGCGCCAGGTTGCGCGATGCGCGCGATGCTGACACGGTCAACAGGATTCCCCTCGGGACGGTTGGCTTCGACAGAGGATCGGCGCGGCCGGTGAGCGGCGCATCCGGGCATCGCCCCACGTCGCCTGCGGGAAATCCGCAGCGGCCGGCATCGGCCTCAGCGCCGGGCGGCCCCGGGGGCGTACCGGCGCCGGTAGAGGACATACGGCCGGCCGAGGTACTGGACGGGGATGCTCCAGGCGTGCACCAGACGGCTGAACGGCCACAGCGCGTAGAGCGCCCACGGAAGCGCCGCGTGCAGCTGGTAGACGACGGGCGCGCCCGACATCAGCTCCGGCTGGGGGTCGTGGAACAGCGACCGGAACCACGGCCCCACGCTCTGGCGGTAGTCGTAGCCGGGCCCGAAGACGTTGTAGCCGACCGCTTCGATGACGCCCAGGACGACGAGCACTGCGATGAGCGCGTAGACCACCACATCGGCGGTCGACGTCGTGACGCGCACACGGGCGACGGCGGCACGGCGGTAGATCAGGATCAGGAGGCCGATCAGGCAGACGATGCCGGCGATGCCGCCGCCGATGCCGGCCAGATGGTGGTACGCGTTCTCGGAGATCCCGACCGAGCGCGTCGCGCTCGCGGGGACGAGGATGCCGGCGACGTGGCCGAGGATCACCGCGATCGCGCCCCAGTGGAACAGGTTCGAGCCCCACGCCAGCATCCGGCTCTCGAGGATCTGGGTGGAGCGGCTCGTCCAGCCGAGCTGGTCGCGGCGGTAGCGCCACACGTGCCCCCCGAGGAAGAGCGCCGTCGCGGCGTACGGCAGCACCAGCCAGACGTAGGTGTCGGCCGCGCCGCTCACCGCCGCGCCTCCACGGGCATGACCTCGGGCGGCGCGAACGGCTCCAGGCCGACCCGCTCGTCCGGCGGCCCCTCGGCCCCCAGCCGGGCAAGGCGGTCGCGCTCGATCCGGCCCAGCCCCGGCAGTGACGCGCACAGCACCTCGAGGGTGCATGCCCACGGGCTGCCCAGGTCGGCCAGGCGGGCGCGCAGCAGCTCGAGCGCGAGCCGGTGCTCGCGCAGGAGCGCCTGGCCGTACCCGGCGGGCGCGATCGCCGCGAACTCGAGCAGCGCCGGCAGGTGGTCGGGCAGCTCGCCCTCGTCCAGGGGGAAGCCGGCGGCGGCGTAGAGCCGCTTCATGCGCAGGAGGGCCATGCCCCGCCGCCGGGTGTCTCCGTGCAGGTAGTACGTCAGGTGCAGGCCCGTGCGCCGGTCGAGGTCGAACGTCTCCACGTAGGCCGCCTGGCGGGCCGGGAGCGGCGTGCTCCGCCACCAGTCCCAGAAGGGGGCCAGGGCCGGGCCGCCGTCGCCCGCCACCTGCCAGAGCACGGCGTCCAGCTCGGGGCGGGGGTAGTCGAGCAGAAGCGACAGCAGGCGGTGGGGGGCCGGCCTGCGCCTCATCCGCCGCCCCCGAGCACGTTCAGCCGCCGCTTCGGCCGCCGCGACGTCGGATAGCCGACCTCCCCGTAGCCGCCGCCCGGGCCGCCGGGCACCGAGCAGCCGGCGTTCTGAGCCTCGAGCCGCGCCGCGTGCTCGGCATGCGCCTTGGGGATCACGTAGCGGTCGTCGTACTTCGCGATCGCGAGCAGCCGGTACATCGCCTCCACCTCGTCCACGTCCATCCCGACCGAGCGCGCCAGCTCCTCGTCGCGGTTCCCGTCCACCTGCAGCGCACGCATCACCCCGCGCATCGCGGCGAGACGGCGCAGCACTCGGCGGATGACGTCGGCGTCGCCGGCGGCGAGCAGATTGGCCAGGTATTCGACCGGGATGCGCATGCGCTCGATGGCAGGGAAGACGTCGTCCGGATCGCCCTGGTCGTAGCTTCCGTCCGCGACGGCGGCGTCCATGGGCGAGAGCGGCGGCACGTACCAGACCATCGGCAGCGTCCGGTACTCGGGGTGCAGTGGAAGGGCGATCCGCCAGTCGACCGCGAGCCGGTAGATCGGGGAGCGGCGGGCCGCCTCCAGCCAATCGTCCGCGATACCCTCGGCGCTCGCCGCCGCCTGCACCTCCGGGTCGTGCGGGTCGAGGAAGACCGAGAGCTGCGATTCGAGCAGGTGGCGCGGGTCGGGCACCGACGCCGCCTCCTCGACCCGGTCGGCGTCGTAGAGAACAAGGCCGAGGTAGCGCAGCCGGCCGACGCACGTCTCCGAGCACACGGTCGGCAGCCCCACCTCGAGCCGCGGGTAGCACAGCGTGCACTTCTCGGCCTTGCCCGAGCGGTGGTTGAAGTAGACCTTCTTGTAGGGGCAGCCGGACACGCAGAAGCGCCACGCGCGGCACTTGTCCTGGTCGACCAGGACGACGCCGTCCTCCTCGCGCTTGTACATCGCGCCGGAGGGACAGCTCGCGACGCAGCTCGGGTTGAGGCAGTGCTCGCAGATGCGCGGCAGGTAGAACATGAACGCGTGCTCGTACTCCATCCGCACCTTCTCCTCGATGCCGCGGAGGAGCGGGTCGGCGACGGCATGCTCGGGCGCCCCGGCCAGGTTGTCGTCCCAGTTGGGCCCGGTGCCGACCTGCATCGGCCTGCCCGTCAGCTGCGAGCGCGGCGTCGCGACCGGCTCATGCTCGGAAAGGGGGGCATTGATCAGCGTCTCGTAGTCGTACGTCCAGGGCTCGTAGTAGTCGTCGATCGTCGGCAGGTCGGGGTTCCAGAAGATCGTGAGCAGCTTGCGCAGCTGGCCGCCGGCCTTGAGGCGCAGCCGGCCCTTGCGGTCGAGCTCCCAGCCGCCCTTCCAGCGCTCGTTGTCCTCGTAGGTGCGCGGGTACCCGAGCCCCGGCTTCGTCTCGACGTTGTTGAACCAGACGTACTCCGTGCCGGGCCGGTTCGTCCACACCTGCTTGCAGGTGACCGAGCAGGTGTGGCAGCCGATGCACTTGTCGAGGTTCATCACCATCGCGACCTGTGCCCGCACCTTCATCGTCGGCCTCCCCGGAAGCGGGGACAGTCCCCGGATGGGGACTGTCCCCATCTCGGCCTGCGCGCGTTGCGTTCACGGGGCATCAGAACTCGACCTCCTGGGAACGGCGGCGCAGGACGGTCACCTCGTCGCGCTGCGAGCCGGTCGGCCCGTAGTAGTTGAAGCCATAGGAGAGCTGGGCGTAGCCGCCGACGAGGTGCGACGGCTTGAACACGATCCGGGTGAGCGAGTTGTCGGTTCCGCCCCGCCGGCCGGACGTCTCGGTCCTGGGCACGTTCACGTGCCGGTCCTTCGAGTGGTACATCATGCAGGTGCCCTTCGGCAGCCGGTGCGTGACGGCGGCCCGGCAGGCGATGACGCCGTTGCGGTTCACCGCCTCGACCCAGTCGTTGTCGCGGATCCCGAGCGCCTCCGCGTCCTCGCGGCTGATCCAGAGCGCCTTGCCGCCGCGGAACAGGGTCAGCATGTGGAGGTTGTCCTGGTACTCGGAGTGGATCGACCACTTCGAGTGCGGGGTCAGATACCGCAGCGTGATCTCGACGGCGTCGCCGCCGACGCCCTGGTCGCCGAAGTGGCGGTCGTAGGCGAGCGGCGGCCGGTAGACGGGCATCGCCTCGCCCAGCTCGAGCAGCCAGGCGTGGTCGAGGTACAGGTGCTGGCGGCCGCTGAGCGTGTGCCACGGCTTCTCGCGCTCGACGTTCATCGTGAACGGCGCATACCGACGCCCGTGCGCCTCGATCCCCGACCACTCCGGCGAGGTGATCACGGTCCGGGGCTGCACCTGCGCCTCGTGCAGTGTGATCCGGTCGCCCGCGCGCGTCCCGGCGAGGTCGGCGAGCGGGACGCCGGTCCGGGGCTCCATCGAGCGGAAGCCCTCGACCGCGATCCGCCCGTTCGTTGTCCCCGACAGCGCGAGGATCGCCTCGCACGCCTCCTCCACCCGCGCGAGCGACGGCCGCCCGTCGGCGGGGCCGCCGCGAACGACGCCGTTGCGGCTCCGCAGCCACTCCACCTCCTCGATCGGCTTCCAGGTCGCGCCCTTGTTCGTGCTGCCGAGCGTCTCGAGCAGCGGTCCCAGCGCGCCCCATCTCGCCGCCGTCGCCGGATAGTCGCGCTCGACCACGATCAGCTTTGGCATCGTCCTGCCGGGCACCGGCTCGCACTCGCCCGCCTTCCAGTCGCGCACCTCGCCGAAGGGCTGTGCCACCTCGTCGGGCGTGTCGTGCAGCAGCGGCGCCGCGACGAGGTCGCGTCGGACGCCGAGATGGGTCTCCGCCAGCTCCGAGAAGCGCTGCGCGACGAGCCCGAAGGCGTCCCAGTCGCTCTTCGCCTCCCACGGCGGCGCGATCGCCGCGTTGAATGTGTGCACGAACGGGTGCAGGTCGGTCGTGGAAAGGTCGACCTTCTCGTACCACGTCGCCGCCGGCAGCACGACGTCCGAAAAGAGCGCGTTCGAGGTCATCCGGAAGTCGATCGTCGTCAGCAGGTCGAGCTTCCCCTCCGGCGCCTCCTCCCGCCAGACCACCTCGGACGGGCGCAGCTCGGGCGGCGATTCCTCCGCCCGCACCGCCGGCAGCGTCGCGCCGAGCAGGTGGCGCAAGAAGTACTCGTGCCCCTTCGCCGACGATCCGAGCAGGTTCGAGCGCCAGACGGTGAGCACGCGCGGCCAGTTCTCCGGCGCATCCGGATCCTCGCAGGCGAACCGCAGCCGCCCTTCGCGCAGTTCCCGGATGACGTGCTCCGCCGGCTCGACGCCGGCTTGCTCGGCCTCGCCGCACAGATCGAGCGTCGAACGGTCGAACGACGGGTACGACGGCAGCCAGCCGAGCCGCGCCGCCAGCGCGTTCAGGTCGACGATCGAGGAGCCCTCGAACAGGCCGCGGCCGAGCGGCGAGGCGAGCTCCGCCGGCCCGAACCCCTCGTAGCGCCACTGGTCGCTCGCGAGCTGGAAGAACGGGGTTCCGGACTGGTGGCGCGGCGGTCGCATCCAGTCTAGTGCGAACGCGACGGTCTGCCAGCCGGTGAGCGGCCTGACCTTCTCCTGGCCGACGTAGTGCGCCCAGCCCCCGCCGTTCACGCCCTCGCAGCCGCACATCTGCACGAGCGCCAGGAAGGCGCGATAGACGAGATCGGAGTGGAACCAGTGGTTCGTGCCCGCGCCCATCGCGATCATCGAGCGTCCGCGCGTGCGTTCGGCGTTGCGCGCAAACTCGCGTGCGACGCGCACGCAGTCGTGCCGATCGACCGCCGTCAACTCCTCCTGCCACGCCGGCGTGCAGGGCTGCGGGTCGTCGTAGCCCGCCGGCCAGTCGCCCGGCAGACCGTCGCGCGCGACGCCGTAGTGAGCGAGCAGCAGGTCGAACACCGTCGTCACGAGCCTGTCGCCGATCTCGAGCGCGGGCACCCCGCGCCGTAGCGACGTCCCGCCCTCGCTGGAGCCGACGTCGAACCGCGGCAGGTCGACGGCGACGGTGCGCCCGCGACCCAGCAGGCTGAGCGCCGGTTCGATGCCGTCCAGGCGCAGGTTCCAGCGCCCCTCGTCGCCGGGTGCGTAGCGGTGCCCGACGGAGCCGGGTGGGACCGCGGCGGCACCTGCCGCCCCGTCCCAAACCACAGGCTTCCACTCCGGCAGTTCCTCATCCGAGCCGAGGTCCGAGGCTCGCAGGAAGCGGTCGGGCACGTAGGCGCCGTCACGCTCGCGCAGCGTGACGAGCAGCGGCATGTCGGTGAACCGGCGGGCGTAGTCGGCGAAGTACGGCGCCTGGCGGTCGACGTAGAACTCCTTGAGGATCACGTGCCCCATCGCGAGCGCGAGGGCGGTGTCGGTGCCGGGCTGCGCCGGGAGCCACTGGTCGGCGAACTTCACGTGCTCCGCGAAGTCCGGCGAGACGACGACCACCTTCTGGCCGCGATACCGCGCCTCGACCATGAAGTGCGCGTCCGGCGTTCGCGTCGTCGGCAGGTTCGTACCCCAGACGATCAGATAGCCGGCGTTCCACCAGTCGCCCGATTCCGGCACGTCGGTCTGGTCGCCGAAGCTCTGCGGCGATGCGGGCGGCAGGTCGGCGTACCAGTCGTAGAAGCTGAGGATCACGCCGCCGATCAGGGCCAGGAAGCGCGTCCCCGAGGCGTACGACGCCATCGACATCGCCGGGATCGGCGTGAACCCCGCCACCCGGTCGGGCCCGTACCGCTTGATCGTGTGCACATGCGCGGCCGCGATCATCTCGACGGCGTCCTCCCAGCTCGCCCGCACGAAGCCGCCCTTCCCGCGGTGCGACTGGTACTCGCGCCGGGCGTCGGCGTCGTCCACGATCGCCGCCCAGGCGTCCACCGGGTCGCCCAGCCGGTCGCGCGCCTCGTGGAAGCGCTCGAGGAGGCTGCCGCGGACGTACGGGTGGCGCAGGCGCAGCGGCGAGTAGGTGTACCACGAGAACGAGGCCCCCCGCGGGCATCCGCGCGGCTCGTACTCCGGCATGTCGGGGCCGGTCGAGGGGTAGTCGACGGCCTGGGTCTCCCAGGTGATGATGCCGTCCTTCACGAACACGTTCCACGAGCACGACCCCGTGCAGTTGACCCCGTGGGTGGAGCGGACGACCTGGTCGTGCTGCCACCGGTCGCGGTAGAACGACTCGGACGCGCGCCCCTTCGCCACGAGCTCGCTCCAGCCCTGCGCCGACGCCTCGCCGCGGCGGAAGAACCGGTGCGCCGGAAGCATTGCGGAGCGCAGGGCCGCATCCAGGGCGTTCTCGCCGGGCAGGGCCCGTCCGCTCGCGTCTCGGGAGGCCGTCATCTCGTCCAGGACGGGTAGAGCCTAGCGCCTCCGCGGACCCCGACTGCGCCGGCCACGCACCAAACGGGTCAGATCCCTTTTGGTGCGTCGATGCGGGCGCGCCCGGCGAGGCGCTCCGCGTGGGCGCGATCGAGCCGGCCGGCGCCGGGGACGGCGGCGTTCGCGGCGCCGGCGCCGAGCGCCGCACACAGGGCGTCCGGCCAGTCCGCGCCGCCGTCCAGGGCGACGACCAGGCCGGCCAGGAAGGCGTCGCCGCTCCCGACCGGGTAGGCGCCCTCGGACGCGACCCGCCCGGCCATCTCGTCGCCCTGCGGCGTGACGAGGAGGGCGCCGTCGCGCCCTCGGGTGACGATCGCCGCGCCGCCGGAGCGCTCGTGCAGGGCCCGCGCTGCGGCCGCGGCGCCGCCCTCGCCCGCACCCGCCTCGGCCTCGTTCAGCTTCACCACGGCAGGCCCGGCCTCGATCCCTGCGGCGCGGCTGTCGAGGGCCGTGCTCGTGACCGGGACGAGGCTCACATAGCCGTCCGCGGGCGCGCCGGGGGGCAGCGATCCCGAGAGCGTCATCCAGCTCGACCCCGCCGCCAGCCCTGCCACCAGCGTGGCGAACGCCGCCCACTCGTCCGCCGAGACGGGGAGGCCGTGCTCGTAGAACTCCGTCAGCCCCTCGGCCGCGCCCGCCACGGACAGCGACGAGCGCGTCTCGGCCTGGGCCCAGGCCGCGTGCAGTTCGACCCCCTCCCCGGCCAGCTCGTCCGCGATCCAGCGGCCGGCATGCCCGCCCAGGAGCGCGGCGGCGCGCACATCGCCGCCGAGCTCGGCGGCGGCGCGGGCGACGTTCAGCCCCTTGCCGCCGGCGACCTGGACGAACCCGGTCGGGCGGTGGATCGCGCCGGCCTCCAACCGGTCGACTGCGAAGAGGCGGTCGATCGACGGGTTGGCCGCGACGCACAGGATCATGCGAACGCCTCGCGCGCCTCCGCCAGCGTCGGCTGGGCGGCGGTACCCCCGAGCGCGCGGGTCGAGAGCGCGCCGCAGGCGCAGGCGAGCGCGAGCGCCGCCTGGGGCCCCTCGCCCGCCAGGTGCGCGGCCAGGTATCCGGCGTCGAAGCTGTCGCCGGCGCCGGTCGCGTCGACGGCCTCGACGGCCGGCGGAGCCGCCTCGACCATCCCGTCCGGTGTGCGCGCGAGCGCCCCCCGGGCGCCGCGCTTGACGACCACGAGCGGGCATCCGGACGAGTCGAGCCCCGCGTCCTCCTGCTCGTTCACGAACAGGACGTCCACCTGCGCCGCGAGCCGCGTCAGGAGCCTCGTGTCGCCGCCGCCGGGGTCGCCCTGCGGGTCGAGCGAGACCGAGAGGCCGGCCGACTGCGCCTCGGCCACCAGCGCCTCGAGCCCCGGCCGCAGGCCGTCGAGGAGATGGAACGAGGCCACATGCAGGTGCCGCGACGCACGCAGGAGGTCGCGGTCGACGGCCGCCGCCGTGAGCAGCGGGATCGCGCCCGGTGCGGTCAGGATCGCGCGGTCGTCGCCGCGCACCAGCGCCACGGTTATGCCGGTCGAGCGGTCCGGGTCGGCGCCGCACCCGGACACGTCGACGCCGCGGTCGGCCAGCGCGTCGAGCATGAACGTCCCGAGCAGGTCGCGGCCCACGGCCCCGACGAACGCCGTGTCGAGCCCCAGTCGCGCGGCGCCGCAGGCCGCGATCGCCGCGGAGCCGCCGACGACGAGCTGCGCGGTCTCGACGAGCTTCTCCCGTTGCCCGAACTCGGGCACGACATCGCTCCCGACCAGGAGCAGGTCGGGGTTGCAGTCGCCCACCACGAGCAGGTCGAACGCCATCGCGCCTACTGTACGAGCGCGAGCAGCTCCGCGAGCCGCCGCCTGGCCTCGCCGGCCAGGAACGCGCGCCGCTTGCCGGCGTCCATCACGACCGACTCCTTCCAGATCGAGCGGCCCGCGATGAAGCCGGACGCGCCACCGGCGAGCGCGTCGCGCAACTGTGCGACGAACGTGTCGTGGTCGACGCCGGCCGAGAGCAGTGCCCAGGGGACGCCGAGCGCTCCGGTGACGGCCTCGCAGGCCGCCCGGTCGCCGGGGTGCTCGAGCTTCAGGTGGCGGGCTCCGCAGGCCTCGGCCAGCTCCGCGGCGGCCCGGATCAGGCCCCCGCGCGCGGCCCGGAACGCCCCCTCGTCCTCGTCGTCCAGCCGGTAGACGAGCGCCTCGACCACCAGGAGGAGGTCGTGGGCGGCGCAGTCGGCGACGGCCGCCCGGATCACGCGGGCGTTCTCGCCGTCGGCGTCCTCGCGGTCGGGACGCAGGCGCACGAGCAGCTTCGCGGCCGTTCCTCCGACGCGGCGCACCCCGGCCGCGCCCACCTCCGGGAGCAGCTCCGCCCGCCGCAGCCCCTCGTCGGTGCGGATCGCGCCGCTGCGCTCGAGCGAGACGATCAGGCCGGTGCGGGCCGGAAAGGCGCCCGAGTCGATCGCGCCGGGCAGGCCGATCTCCGGGTCGAGCAGCATCGCGGGGGCGTGCGGCGCCAGCGCGCGGACGAGGTCGAGCTTGACGTCGAGGAGCGCCGCGTCGTCGGCGGGGAGGCCGGCGCGGGCGCGGGTTTCGCGCAGCTTGGTGCGCTGGTCGGCGGCCACGACGGCGAGCCGGCCGCCGTTCGTGGAGAGCTGATCCAGCGCGCGACGTTCCGCAGTTGTGAACACTCTTGATCGTTTCTATCAGATCTGAAACACTTTCGCTCATGACACGCATCGCATTCGTCGGCGCCGGCAGCGTCGAGTTCACGCGCAACCTGCTCGGCGACCTGCTGACCTTCCCCGAGCTCGCCGACGCCACGATCGCCCTCCACGACATCGATCCGGAACGGCTCGAGACCGCCGAGGCGATGGCGCGGTGGACGAACGGCGAGCTCGGCTCGCGGGCGACGTTCGAGGCCCACCTCGACCGGCGGGCGGCGCTGGACGGATGCGACTTCGTCGTGAACATGATCCAGGTCGGCGGCCACGCGGCCACGCTGATCGACTTCGAGGTGCCGAAGCGCTACGGCCTGCGCCAGACGATCGCCGACACGCTCGGCGTCGGCGGGATCTTCCGGGGGCTGCGCACGATCCCGGTCATGCTCGACATCGCCCGCGACATGGACGAGCTGTGTCCCGACGCGTGGCTCCTGAACTACACGAACCCGATGGCGATGCTGTGCTGGGCCACGTACTCCGGCTCGCCGATCCAGCGCATCGTGGGGCTGTGCCACTCGGTGCAGTGGACGACCCGCGGCCTGGCCGAGATCGTCGGGGTGCCCTACGAGGAGGTCGACTACCTCGGCGCGGGGGTGAACCACCAGGCCTGGATCCTGCGGTTCCGGCGCCGGGGCGAGGACGGCGGCGACCTCTATCCGCTCCTGGATGCGGCGATCGAGCGCGATGCCGACCTGCGGCGGCGGGTGCGGGTCGAGATGTACCGCCGCCTCGGCTACTTCCCGACCGAGTCGAGCGAGCACTCCTCGGAGTACCTGCCCTGGTTCCTCCGCGACGACGCGCTGATCGAGCAGTTCCGCGTGACGGTCGACGACTACGTCGGCCGCAGCGAGGAGAACCTGCGCCTGTACGAGGAGCAGCGGCAGCAGCTCGCGGCGGGCGCCGGGGGCTTCGAGATCGAGCGCAGCCTGGAGTACGCCTCGCTGATCGTGCACTCGATCGTCACTGGCGAGCCGCGCGTGATCTACGGCAACGTGGCCAACGAGGGGCTGATCGAGAACCTGCCCCGCGGCGCCTGCGTGGAGGTGCCGTGCCTGGTCGACGGGAACGGCGTCCAGCCGACCGCAATCGGCGCCCTGCCGCCGCAGCTGGCCGCGCTCAACCGCACGTTCCTGAACGTCTGCGAGCTGACCGTGCGAGCGGCCCTCGAAGGCCGCCGCGACCACGTCCTGCATGCCGCGCTGCTCGATCCCAACGCATCCGGGACGCTCTCGCCGGAGCGGATTGCGGCACTCGTTGACGACATGATCGACGCGCACGGCGATGCGCTCCCGGAGGGGATCCGATGAAGCGTCTGCACCTTGCCGCCCTTGCCCTCGCCGCGCTCGCGCTGACCGGCGGCGCCGCCCACGCCGCCGCGCAGGTCCCGCCGCCGACCGCACACGGGACGCTGCGGATCGCCGGGCACTTCCGCGACGGCGGGACGGTCGCCGCGCGCGGCCTGCGCTGGAGCCCGGGGACGCTGCCTCAGGGCGACCGCCTCCTGAGCTTCACGGTCGCGACCACCTGGGAGGCCTGCGCCTCCCCGAGCGGCCCCTGCCGGCCCGCCGCCGATACGACCGCCACGCCGTTCGCCGCCCGCCGCTACGTCGCCGGCCACGCCGACGTCGGCCGTTACCTGCGCGCGACCCAGACCGCGGCCGAGACGGTCGAGACCGACCCGGCCACCTTCACGTTCCACGTGCTGCGCACGTCCCGCACGTGGACGGCCCGGCGGCCCGTCGGGGCGTACCCGGCCGGGAAGGCGCCGGCGACCGCATTCGTGAACGGCCTGCCCGAGCGCCGCACGGGCTCGAACAGCGAGCGCCTCCAGCTCGCCGCACCGCACTTCAATCCGGCCGACGGCGTCCCCGCGCTCACCTACCGCATCGACGGCCGGGCCTGGTTGACCGTGCCGGCGGGCCGCGTGGTCTGGACCGGGCTGCTCCGGCACGGGACGCACCGCGTGCAGGTGCGGGTCTCAAACAGCGCCGGCGAGACCCGGCGCTCGTTCCGCTGGCGGGTGACGGCGCTGCCCGCGCCGCAGGCCTGCCGCGGCTGCTGGCATCCGCCGCACCTCGACGCGACCGGGCATCCGATGCGGTGGGACTGGCAGATCGGGCGGGTGACGCCGCTCGAGCGCACCGGCCGGCGGGCGGTGGACATCTACGACGTCGACGGCTTCCTCACGACGGCCGCCGAGCTGCGGGCGCTGCACACCGTCTGGCAGGCCGCCACGCTGCCGCACCCGCGCGCCTTCTGCTACCTCGACCTCGCCTGGGAGACCTACCGGCCGGACGCCACCCCCGGACGGGGGCGGTTCCCGGCCGCGACACTCGGCAACGTCTATTTCGGCTTCCCCCAGGAGCGGTGGCTCGACGTCCGCCAGCTCGACGCGCTGAAGCCCCTGATCGAGCGCCGCATCCGCATGTGCGCCGCGAAGGGCTTCGACGCGGTCGAGCTCGACGACATCGACAGCTTCGACCCGCCCCGCACGACCGGCTTCCAGCTGACGCCCGGCGACTGGCAGAACTTCCTCGCCTTCACGGACAACGCGGTCCACCGCGCCGGGATGGCGGTGCTGTGGAAGAACTCGCCGCTGCTGGCCTGGTGGGGGCGCCGCTATGCCGACGGCGCGGTCGTGGAGGAGTGCTACGCCTTCGGGCCGTGCTTCTCGCGCGGCCTGGCCGGGACGAGCGCGTACGGGATCACGTGCACGGCCCTCTCCGGCCCGCGCCCGTGCGGCTGGGACGCATTCACCAGCCGGGGCAAGTGGGTGGGGGAGGACGAGTACCGCGAGGATGGGCTCGTCTGCGCCCCCGGCCGTTCGTGCACCGGGAGGCACGCGTACTCCGCGTTCTGCCACGCGGTCTACTCGCCACCGAACGGGTTCTCGGCGCTGCGCATGACCGACGAGCTCGACGGCACGGTCTTCCAGCCGTGCCCTTCGGGGGTCTGAGCTAGGGGGACCCACAGGTGCCTGGCACCGTGCACGGTGCCAGGCACCGGGCGGCGGACCGGTTGCCGTGAATAGCGGCGCGCCCGCGCGGGTATGACGCTTCGCAGTGTCTCGAGGCGCCCTCCAGGTCGGCAGGTGGCCGTGCTTGGCCCTGGTGGGCGTGACCGTGCTCCTGACCACCGGGTGCAACTCGACCCAGGCGATCACGAACCCGGCGACACAACCCGCCCGGGACATCAACACGCTGTGGTGGGCGATGCTCGTCGGCGCCGTGGTCGTGTTCGGCGTCGTCGTGGGGCTGCTGGTGTACGCGTTTGCGCGCCGCCGGCGGGCGGAGGGCCCCTCGCACGACGACCGCGGGCCGTACATGGTCATCGTCGGCGGCGGCCTCGCCGCCCCGATCGTGGTGCTCGCGATCCTGTTCGGGTTCGTGATCCACGTGATGCCGGCGACCTCGGCGCCGCCCGGGCCGACCAGGCTGACGATCCAGGTGATCGGCCACCAGTGGTTCTGGGAGGTGCGCTACCACGGCACGCCCGCCGTCACGGCCAACGAGATCCACATCCCGGCCGCGACGCCCGTCGACGTCCGAGTCACCACGGACGACGTGATCCACAGCTTCTGGGTGCCCCGGCTGAACCGCAAGATCGACATGATCCCCGGCCGCGTGAACCAGATCGAGCTCGACGCGCCCGACCCCGGCGTCTACCGCGGCCAGTGCTCGGAGTTCTGCGGCCTCGGGCACGCTCAGATGGCGTTTTACGTGATCGTGCAGCCTCCGGGCCGGTTCCGGGCCTGGCTCCGAGGCCAGGCGCAGCCGGCCGCGGCGCCTTCCGGCGCCCAGGCGACGCTCGGCCGGCGCGCCTTCCTCACGGTCGGCTGCCAGGACTGCCACACCATCCGGGGCACGGCCGCCGCGGGACGCGTCGGCCCTGACCTGACCCACGTCGGCAGCCGCCGCACGCTCGCGGCGCTCACGATCCCGAACACCCCGCGGATGCTGTTCGACTGGATCAGCAACCCGCAGGGGATCAAGCCGGG
The DNA here is from genome assembly GCA_025928435.1 of Thermoleophilia bacterium. Next base: position 5,429 of record JAICJM010000005.1, on the reverse strand, counting down.
GGCGCGTATGCCGGGATTCGCGTCGCTGCCGGCGTCCCAGCGGCACGCGCTCGTCGCCTACATCGAAGGGCTGCACTAGTGGGCCTTCTCGCAATGTCCGGCCCGTTCTGGCGGCTGCAAACCGTCGCACTGCGCATCGGCGTCCGCGTAATCGCAGACGCCTCCCGTTTTCCAACCCAACATCGCGAGAGGGCCCACTGATGGCGGTCGGCACCGTCGCCCGCGAGCGGATCGAGCGCCTCGACCGGATCTGGGAGGAGCGGCCCGGGTTCACCGGCTGGCTGACCACCACCGACCACAAGCGGATCGGGATCCTGTACCTGGTGACGTCGCTGGCGTTCTTCGCGGCGGGCGGCGTCGAGGCCCTGATGATGCGAACGCAGCTGGCCGAGCCGAACCAGCGCGTCGTCAGCCCGGGCACCTACGACCAGCTGATGACGATGCACGGCGTCACGATGATCTTCCTCTTCGTGATCCCGCTCTCGATCGGGTTCTTCGGCAACTACCTGGTGCCGCTGATGATCGGCGCGCGCGACATGGCGTTCCCACGCATGAACGCGCTCAGCTACTGGCTCTTCCTCGGCTCGGGCATCCTGCTCTACGCCGGCCTCCTGCTCGGCCACGGCCCGGACGCGGGCTGGTTCGACTACGTGCCGCTGGCGTCGCGCAAGTACAGCCCCGGGCCGGGCATCGACTACTACGCGCTCGGGCTGATCCTGAACGGGATCTCCTCCTCGGCGGCGGCGGCCAACTTCCTCATCACGATCTTCCGCCTGCGCGCGCCGGGGATGTCCCTGAACCGCATGCCGCTCTTCTGCTACGCCATCCTGGCCACGTCGTTCTCCCTCGTCTTCGCCCTCCCGGCGCTCACGACCGACCTCGTCTTCCTCGAGCTCAGCCGCAAGTTCGGCCTGCACTTCTTCGACGCCGGCCGCGGCGGCGATCCGCTCCTGTGGCAGGATTTGTTCTGGATCTTCGGCCACCCCGAGGTCTACATCATCGTGCTGCCCGCGTTCGGGATCGCGACCTCGGTCATCCCCACGTTCACGCGCCGGCGGATGGCGGCGTTTCCGCTGGTCGCGCTGGCCGAGCTCCTGGTCGCCTTCATCGGCTTCGGCGTCTGGGTGCACCACATGTTCGCGACCGGCCTGCCGGAGATCGCCCTGATCTTCTTCGCGGCGGCCAGCCTGATCATCGTCATCCCGAGCGGGATCCAGATCTTCGCCTGGTGCATGACGATGGTCACCGGAAAGCCCGAGTTCCGCACGCCGCTGCTCTTCATCGTCGGCTTCATCCTGTTCTTCGTCTTCGGCGGCCTCTCGGGGATCATGCTGGCGGCCGTCCCGTTCGACCAGCAGGTCACCGACACCTACTTCGTCGTGGCCCACTTCCACTACGTGATCTGGGGCGCGGCCGTGTTCCCGCTGCTCGGCGGCCTCTACTACTGGTTCCCGAAGGTCACCGGCCGGATGTACCACGAGCGGCTCGGCCAGACGACGTTCTGGCTCGTCTTCATCGGGACGAACGTCACCTTCTTCCCGATGCACATCGCGGGCATGCTGGGGATGCCGCGGCGGGTGTGGACGTACCCGAGCGCGCTCGGCTGGGGCCCCGAGAACCTCATCTCCACCGCCGGCGCCTTCTTCCTGACGGGCGGGCTCGTACTGCTGGCCGCGAACCTGGTCGTGAGCGCGGTGCGCGGCCCGGCGGCGGGCCCTGACCCCTTCGGTGGCGCGACCCTCGAGTGGACGACCAGCTCGCCGCCGCCGGCCTACAACTTCGCGGTCATCCCCAAGGTGACGAGCGCGTACCCGGCCTGGGACACGGAGGACCGCGAGGTCGACGTCGGCCGCCTGGAACGGGGTGAGCTCGTGCTCGAGCAGGGCCACCGCACGCCCGGCACGACGCCGGTCGACGGGCACCTGGGCGAGATCCTGGAGATGCCGTCGGAGTCGCCCTGGCCGTTCGTCCTCGGCGCGCTCGCGACGCTTGCGTTCGCGTTCTTCCTCGCAAACCACCTGGTGATGGCCGGCAGCACGCTCGGCCTGGGGGCGGTCGTGCTGGCCGCCTGGCACTCGGCCGAGCCGGAGGAGGCATGACCGCCGCCGCCACCCGCCGCGTCGCCCGCCCGAGCGGGTGGTACGGGATGCTGATCTTGGTCGCCGCCGAGTCGTCGCTCTTCGGGACGCTCATGGCGACATACGTCTACCTGCGCTTCCAGACCGTGCACTGGCCGCCTCACGGCGTGGCCGCGCCCAGCGTCACGGCGCCGACCGTGCTCGCCCTCGTGCTGGTCGCGTCGTCCTTCCCGATGGCGTTCGCCGCCCGTGCTGCCGGACGGGGCGACCGGCGCCTCGCGCTCGCCGGCATCGCCTGCGCGCTCGTCATCCAGGCCGTCTACCTGGGCTTTCAGGTGCACCTGTACTTCGACGACGTCTCCCGGTTCTCGCCCCGGCTGGACGCCTACTCCTCGATCTACTTCACCCTGCTCGCGGTGCACCACATCCATGTCGGGTTCGGCATCCTGCTGGACGTGTGGCTGCTCGCGCGGCTCTCCCGCCGCCTGACGCCCTACCGGCGCACGGCCGTCTCGGCGGTCGCGCTCTACTGGTACTTCGTCGGCGTCGTCGGCCTGTTCGTGACCGCGACCGTCCTGTACCCGTCATGGTAGGTCTGGGCCGGTCCCCCCGCCTGGTGTCGGCCATCCAGTGGTACGCGTCGCTCGGGCCGCCGTTCGCGTGGGTCGTGCAGCTCTTCCTCGGGTACGCCTACGCCCAGGCGGCCTGCGGCTCGGCGGGGGTGAGCGCGGGCGTCGGATTTCATGTGTGGCAGGTGATCGTGGGCGGAGCGATGGCGTTGGTGGCCGCCGGGGGATGGGCCGGGGCCATCGCCCTCCATGCCGCGGTCGGCCGGGGTGAGGTCGACGACCCGCTCGGCCGGGTGCGGTTCATGTCGACCCTCGGGATCATCGTCGGGACGATCTTCGTGACGCTGATCCTGTACACGCTCGCCGGCACGCTCGCCCTCGACGGGTGCCGCCGATGAGCCGGCGCGCGCTCCTGGCGGCGGTCGCGGTCGTCGCCCTCCTGCTGGCGGCGAACGGCCTCGCCGCCGGCGGGACGAGCGATGCGGGCGGGCAGCAGGTGCCGCTCCTCCAGCGGGGCGTCGAGCTCTACGCCGGCAACTGCTCCCAGTGCCACGGCGTGAACGGAGCCGGCAAGCGAACGCCCGGTCCGGCGCGGGGAGTCGGGAACACGCCCGGCATCGGGCCGTCCCTGCACGGCGTCGGCGCCCTGGCGGCGGACTTCTACCTCCGCACCGGCTACATGCCGCTGCAGAACCCCTACGATCAGCCGCGCCGCTCGCGGGTGCTCTTCTCGGAGCGAGACCTGCGCGCGCTCACCGCCTATGTGGCGTCGCTCGCCCCGGGCCCGGCGATCCCGCATCCGGACCCGGCCCGCGGCAGCGTCAGCGAGGGCCTCCGGCTCTTCACCGAGAACTGCGCCGGCTGCCATCAGATCGCGACCGCCGGCGGCTACGTGCCGGACTCGGTCGCGCCGCCGCTCGAGGAGGACACGCCCCGCCAGATCGCCCAGGCGGTGCGGATCGGGCCCAACCTGATGCCGAAGTTCTCGACCTCGCTGCTGTCGGACCGTGAGGTGGACTCGGTCATCGCCTACGTCCAGTACGCGCGGAACCCCGATGACCGCGGCGGGTGGTCGCTCGGCCACATCGGGCCGGTGCCCGAGGGGCTGGTGGCGTGGTTCGTCGCCGGCATCGTGCTCGTGGGGGTGACCCTGACGGTGGGGAGGAGGATGGCGTGAAACGGATCTGGCGGTGGTTCCTGGTGGCGTTCGTGTGGCGGGCGGCCCGCGACCCGAAGCCGGGCGAGGACGGCGAGCAGCGGCGGATCGTCCCGGACGGCCCACCCGCGCCCCGGGCGGAGCTGGTGGTGGTCGTCCTCCTGGGCCTCGCGACCCTGAGCGCGGCGGCCTTCATGGCCGTGTACGCCCTCGACCGCATCCCCGACCAGACGCAGTACCTCGGCCTGACGTTGGGCGGGGCGTTCGCCTTCCTGGCGGCTGCCCTGATTGTCGGCGCGCACCACCTGGTCGTCACCGAGGAGCTCGAGGAGGAGTACGGCGAGCCCCAGCCGGAGGAGGCGGCCCGCGTCGCGCAGGTGGTGACCGAGAGCGGCAGCCGGCTGCGCCGCCGCCGCCTGCTCGCCGCCGCGGCGGGCACCGCCACGGCTGCGCTCGGCCTGGCGGCGCTCGTGCCCGCCATCTCGCTCGGCCCGGTCTTCGACCTGGCGCCCTTCACCCGCGCGCCCTGGCGCCGCGGCCGCCGCCTCGTCGACCAGAACGGCCGGCCAATCGCGGCCGCCGCGGTCCACCCGGCCGAGCTCTTCACCGCCTACCCCGAGCATGCCGACCCCGAGGAGCTCGGCTCGCCCGTCGTGCTCGTCCGGCTCGAGCCTGACCAGCTGCACCTGCCCCAGGGCCGGAGCGGCTGGGCCGCCGACGGGATCGTCGCCTACTCCAAGATCTGCACCCATGCCGGCTGCGCGATCGGCCTCTACCGCACTCCGCTCTTCCCGCCCGTGGACGAGCCGCCCGGGCTGGTGTGCCCGTGCCACTACTCCACGTTCGACCCCGAGACCGGCGGCACGGTGGTGTTCGGCCCGGCCGGACGGGCGCTGCCGCAGCTCCCGCTCATGATCGACCGCCGCGGCCACCTGCGCGCCGCCGGCACCTTCTCCGGCCCGATCGGGCCGTCGTGGTGGGGCGTGCGCAACCGCAAGGTGTCGTCGTGATCGAGCGCACCACGAGGACCATCGACGAGCGCAGCCACACCGCGCCGTTCGGGTTCAAGGCCCTCCGCTACATCTTCCCCGACCACTGGTCGTTCCTGCTGGGCGAGATCGCGCTCTACGCGTTCATCGTCCTCGTCGCCACCGGCACGTACCTCGCGCTCTTCTTCGACCCGTCCACGGCGAAGACCGTCGTCTACCACGGCAGCTACGCGCCGCTCGACGGCGCCCACATGACGGAGGCGTACCGCTCGACCTTGCACCTGTCGCTCGACGTCAAGGCCGGGCTCCTGATGCGGCAGACGCACCACTGGGCGGCCGACGTGTTCGTTGCGGCGATCTCCCTCCACCTCATGCGCATCGTCTTCACGGGAGCGTTCCGCAAGCCGCGCGAGCTCACCTACTACATCGGCCTCAGCATCCTCGGGCTCGCGCTGCTCGAGGGCTACCTGGGCTACTCGCTCGTCGACGACCTCCTGTCCGGGATGGGGCTTGCGATCGGCTACGGCGTCGCGCTCTCGATCCCGTTCATCGGCGCGAACGTGGCCGCGCTCGTCTGGGGCGGGCCGTTCCCCGGCGTGCCCGCGTTCTGGTCGCGGATGTACATCGCGCACGTCTT
>JAICJM010000083.1 GCA_025928435.1 Thermoleophilia bacterium | reverse complement strand
GGGAAGCGTCGTGATGGCCCTCAACCCGGACCAGGGCGAAACCGTCGGGTGGCCGGCGTTCCTGCAGACCGTCGGGCGGGCCTGGTCGCGCCTCCCGCGCGTCGAGCGCGCGCACACGGCGATCTTCACCGCCAACTACGGCGAGGCAGGCGCGATCGACGTCCTGGGAGGGGCGGCGGACGGCCTCCCCCGGGCCTACAGCGGCCACAACGGCTTCAGCGAGTGGGGCATGCCGCCGCGAGACGCGACCCAGGCGCTCGTCGTCGGGTTCACCGGCCCGCGAGACGCAGCACCCAGCTTCGCGAGGTGCCGCACCGTCGCCGTCGTCCACAATGGGGCCGGCCTGGACAACCAGGAGCAGGGCATGCCGGTCATGCTGTGCGCGGTCACCGAACCGTGGCCGGTCATCTGGCGCCGGCTCACGCACTTCGACTAGCCCGGCGCCGCCGATCCGAGAGAGCCGACGGGCTGACCCGCTCATCAGTTGCGGCGGGCGGCGATGATCGGGCGCAGCGCGGCCCCTACGCCCGTCACGAGCACGACGCTGAGCAGGATGCCCGACCATGGCCAGAAGAGGAGCACGACCACGATCACGACGGCGACCGCGAGGATGGTCACGAGGTAGTTGAACATCACGCCTCTCTAGGCTCGACAGCGCAGTCGACGCGCTGGAATGGTGGCGCGCAGCGCGGATGCCAGCGGTCGGCCGTGGCTGGCGGGAATACACGCCAGGTCTTGCGTAAGGTGGCCGTCAGCGACGCGCCAACAGCCCCAGACGCGGATGAGCCGACCGTGGTTGCGAAACTCTCGTTGGACGTAGCAGCCGACGCGGTCGACCGTCTGGCCATGGAAGTGGCGGATGGCGACGGCTTCGACCAGGCGCGGCGCGTGGAAGTTCGGAATGCACCCACCCTGACCGTCGAAGGTGCCGTTCGAGCAGTCGCCGAACTGCTCGCTCGTGCCGCACGACGCCGTCATGCCGACCCCGACGAGGACGACCAATATCAGCCCGCCGACGCGTGCGCTTCCCCGCCATCCCCACATCGAGAGCATCGACACAATCCTTACGAGGACGACGACGACGCCTCGAAAGTTCTCGCCGGATCACAGGCCCGCCATGCGTCGTAGAGCTGGTCGCGGTAGAAGAGCCACAGGACGCCGCCTACGAGTAGCAGGACGGCTTCGTCGAACGGCCCAGGGATCGGGAGTAGCCCAACCGCGCCGCCCCACCGGATCGGCCTAGGGATGCGACCGTCGCGAACCACGATCTTCACGGCGCGTAGCACCCGCGCGACGAATGCTCGCCACCCCCTCATGCGCCGCCGTTCCGCGCGGTTGACTCGACGACGCGCTTCGATGCACGGCTGACGGTCGCCGCGTAGCACCGGCCGCCGTCCGGCGCCGGTATGCCGGCGTGGTTCAGCACGTCGGCGATCGAGCGCAACGACTCTCCCTCGGCGCGCAGCTTCGTGATTTTCGAGGCCACGCCTCGCGAGAGCGGAGCAGGGCGCCGGCCGAGCTGTCTGCCCTTGGCCTTCGCGGCCGCGAGCGCGGCCTTCGTCCGGTCACCGATCAGCTCCGCCTCGAGCTCGCCGAAGACTGCGGCCATCGCCGACACGGCGCGGCCGTGCGGCGTCGTCAGGTCGATCGACCCATCCGCCGCGACGATCGCCCATCCCTCGCGCCGGCTCCGGTCGAGGACTTGGTCGAGGATGGGGCGCCGCTTCTGCTTCGCGCCGATCGCCACCTCGCGATGGGTGGCGGCGACGACCCAGCCGCGGCCTTCGCGGTGCACCCGCGCGGCTGCCTCTTGGGCGTCGAGGCCGAGGCCGCTCTGGCCCTGCTCCGAGGTCGACACGCGAAGTGCGGCGAGTGAGGTCGGGGTGGTCGGTCTTCTTCGCGCGTGTGCGTGTGAGGGCGGTTGGCGTGCCGGGGGCGTGTTGTGGCACGGTGATCTGTGTGGGGGTGCGCTGTCGCAACGATGGGAGAGCCGACGGAGGGACTCGAACCCTCGACCCCCGCTTTACGAGAGCGGTGCTCTGCCAGCTGAGCTACGTCGGCCCGGGGCCGCAGTCTACCGTCGGGACAGCGACGCCCACTCGGGAGTAGGCTCCCCGCGATGCGCACCCTGGTCACCGGAGCGACCGGCTACCTCGGAGCCGAGCTCGTCCGCGAGCTGCGCCGCCGCGACCGGGAGGTGCGGGCGCTCGTGCGCTCGCCCAAGGCGGCGGCGCTCCTGGATGGAACGGGCGCGGAGATCATCGCGGGCGACGTGCTCGACCCGCCCTCGCTGGAGCGGGCGCTCGCCGGCGTCGCGCGCGTGTTCCATCTGGCCGGCGTGGTCGGGCACCGGGCGGCCGACGAGCCCAACCTGCGGTCCGTGAACGTCGACGGGGCGAAGAACGTGCTCGCGGCGTGTGCCAAGGCGGGCGTCGAACGGGTGGTGTTCACGTCGTCCGTCGCGGCCGTCGGCCCGGCCGGCGGCCCCGGCCATCCCCGGGACGAGGGGGCGTGGCTGATCGACGGCGACGACGGGCGGGCGGACTTCCGCTACGGCCGCACGAAGGCCGCCGGCGAGCGGGCCGCGCTCGAGGCAGCGGCGAACGGCCTCGACGTCGTGATCACGAACCCGGGCTTCGTGATCGGGCCCGGCGACGTCCACCGAGTCTCGTCGTGGCCCGTCGAGGAGTACCTGCGCGGCCGGCTGCGCTTCACGGTGCCCGGCGGCCTCTCCTACGTCGACGCCCGCGACATCGTCACGGGCCACCTGCAGGCCGAGGAGCGAGGCAGCTCCGGGGAGCGCTACATCCTGACGAACGACGACGGCAACCTCAGCCACCGCGACTTCTTCGCCCTGGTCGGCACCGTGACGGGCGTGCGCCGGCGCCAGCTGCAGCTCCCGACCGGGGTGCTGCGGCCGGTCCTGCGCGTCGGGTCGGCGCTGCGGCTGCCGCTCCCGCTCGACGACCAGGAGCTCGTCTCGAGCAGTCACTGGTGGTACTTCACCGCCGCCAAGGCCCGCTCGGAGCTCGGCTTCTCCGTGCGGCCGATCGACGAGACCATCCGCGACACCGCCGACTGGCTGCGCGCCGACGGCTACCACCGCCACTAGACAAGGGGGACGAAATGGCCATCAAGTTCCACCGCTGCAGCGCCACCTGGGCCAAGCTGGGTGGCCACCCGTGCTGGCGGGCGCAGAAGGCGCTCGACGACGCCGGGATCGAGTACGAGCTCATCAAACACTCGGGCCTGCGCTTCCGCCGGCCCGAGGTCGTGGCCCAGACAGGACAGCGCAAGGTGCCCTACATCGAGTTCGAGGACGGGACGACGCTGCTCGAGTCGGCCGAGATCGCCGCGCGGGCGCAGAACGGCACGCTGGTACCGACGCCGCCGGCCGACGCGCCGCCGAGCGACTAGGCGATCATCGGGACCTGCACCTCGATCACCGGCTCGATGCGCCCGAAGATGTCGTCGAGCGACGGCCCGGTGATCGTCAGGCCGTGGTTCTTCAGCCCGACCACGCAGCGCCCCGGCTCGGGCGCCTGGCGGATGATGTCGGCCACGGCGCCGGCCAGCTCGGCCGTGCCGCACGGGTAGTTGAACTCGGTCGCCTGCACGCCCGGGATCCACGCGTGCACGTGCACGATGGCGCCGACCTCGGGGTGCTCCTGGTAGATCATCCAGTGCTCGATGGCGTCGACCGACGCGCGCCGCGGCTCGATGCCCGGGGGCACCGACAGGATCATCTTGCCGGCCTCGGCGTCGAAGTCCTTCACCATCAGGATGTCGCGCCCGATCTCGCGCAGGTTGGACTTGTCCACGCCGGACGCCGACATCCAGTAGCGCCGCTCGTCCTTGCGCGCCGACATGTTGCCGTATGAGAGGCCGCCGATCCCGTAGACGAGCTTGATCCAGCGCAGGTCGTCCGGGCCGACGATCTCCTCCAGCGGGAAGGGCGCCGGCAGCAGACCGAGCTTGTCGAGCCGCCGGCCGGCCCGGAAGAGCGCCTCGGTTTGCTCGTCGCCGTCCCAGAGCTCGGGCTCGAGGTCGGTGTCGAAGCGGTTGTCGATGACAAGCCGCGACGTCGCCAGCGGCTCGATGCGCTCGACGAGCGCGTGGGCCCACTCGTCGATGTCGCCCGGGTCTGGGACCGAGTAGACGCCCTGCTCCGGCGTCACGAAGTAGCAGGCGTCGCCGGGGACGACGAGCATGCTCAGGTTGGCGAGCGCGCGCACGAGCATCGGGTACTCGTGGCGAAGCACATCCGGCGGCGCCTCGGACACCGTGTGCACCGCGATCACGTAGGTCGAGCGCTGGCGGCGCCGGAACGGCTTGGGGTCGTCCGGGTTCACGAAGTTGAACACGCACGCGGCGATCGGATCCGTGCCCTCGACGAACTCGTAGCCGCGCCGCAGCCACTCCGTCCGCAATGCCTCCCTGAACCCGGCGAGCGCCGGATCGTCTCCGGGGCCCCAGAAGGCGACGTCGCTCATCCCGCCACCTCGACCATCTGATCCAAGCTGATCTCCACCATCGTCCTTCCGTCCATTTCGACGACGCACGCGTCTTTCAGCACCTCGTAGCTGCGGACGATCCCCCTCCCGTTGGGTGTCGCCACCGTCCGCCCCACGGCCGGCGCCCGGTCACGGAACGAGCGGTACAGCGGATGCTCGAATGCCAAACAACAGCGTAGCCGCCCGCACAGACCGGTGATGCGGCCCGGATTCATCGGTAGATCCTGTTCCTTCGCCATCTTCAGGGTGATGGGCTGGTCGTGGCAGGGGTAGCGCGCGCTGCAGAGCTTGCCCGTGCCGCACAGCCCCACCTCGCCGCACAGGCGGCCCTGCTCGCGCGGCCCCACCTGGCGCAGCTCCACCCGCCGCTTGAGCCGCCCCGCCAGGTCGGTCTGGAGCGCGCGCGTGTCGGGGCGCTCCTCGGCCGAGAACGAGAACGAGATCCGGCCCTGGTCGAACACCATCTCGGCCGCGATCGGCTTCAGCTCGAGCCCGTGGCGGCCGGCCAGCTCGCGGAAGAGCAGCATCCCCCGCTTGGCCTCGACCCGGTTCTTCTTCACCTGCTCATCGTCGGCGGGGCCGGCCCGGCGCACGACGCGCTTGAGCGGCCCGGTCAGCTCCTCGTCGGGGATCTCGTGCGGCGTCTGCACGATCCGGCCGTACTCGCGCCCGCGCGAGGTCTGGCAGATGACGCGCTCGTCCCAGCGCAGCTCGAGGCCGCCCGGGTCGAACGAGTACACCTTGCCGCCCGGCTGGAACACGACGCCGACGACCGTCGCCATTCAGACCCCCTGGGGAGTGGATTCACGGAGCTCGGCGAGGCGGTGGAAGAGCGCCTCGATCGCGAGCACCGGGTGGACGTTCAGCTCGAGCGAGCGGCGCACGTCTCCGATCGTCTCCAGGGCCCGCGCAGCGTGACGGGCTCCCCCTCGCGAGGTCGCATCGGAAAGCCCGCCCGCCATGTCCGAGTTTACCACCGCCTCTTCGGCTCCCAGAGCCGCGGAGAGCACGTCGTGGTACCAGAGCGCGATGGTGTCGACGGCCAGCCGCAGCTCGTCCCATTCGGCCCGCCGCGCCTCGCGCTTGGCCCGGTCCTCGTAGCGCTTGCGAAGGGCCTTCTCATCCTTCGGATCGTCGACCGACTCGAGCCGCACGTCGCGCTCCCCGGCGACGGCCGCGGCCTCCTCCTTGGCCCGCTGGTTGGACGCGTCGAGCACGAGGGCGCCGGCGCGCGAGGGATCGAAGGCCGGGTCGGTGCTGACCCCCCGGGCCAGCTCGAGGTAGAGCCGGCGCCTCTCGGCCGCGGCGGGGTCGGTCGCGAGCGCCGTCGCCCGGTCGAGGTCGCCGAGCGCCGCGCGGGCGGCCAGCGGGTCGCCGGTCGCGGCCTCGAGGACGGCGGCCGGATAGCGGCGGAACTCGATCGTCTGGAGCCGCGAGCGGATCGTCGGCAGCATCCGCTCGGCGTGGTCGGAGACGAGCACGAGCACGCCGTACTCCGGCGGATCCTCGAGCGACTTCAGGAGCGCGTTGGCCGACTCGTCCCGCAGCAGGTGGGCGTCGAGGATCAGGTACACGCGCCGGTCGGCCTCGAACGGCCGCAGGTGCAGGTCGCGGCGCAGGCGCCGGGCGCCCTCGATCAGGATCCCCTGGCCCTCCGGCTCGAGCACGAACAGGTCCGGGTGGGTGCGCGTCTCGATCCGGTGCGGCGGGCACTCGAGCAGGGCGGCGGCGAAGCGGTCGGCGTAGCGGCGCTTGCCCGACCCGGTCGGGCCGGACAGGAGATAGGCGTGCGCGGGGGCCGTAAGGGCCGCCTCGAGCAGGTGCAGCGCGCGCGGCTGCTCCGGCAGCCCGGCGAAGGCGCTCACAGCCCCACCGCCGCGCGGACGCGCTCGGCCACCTGCTCGCGCGTCCCCGACGCGTCGACGACCGCGATCCGCTCCGGGAACCGGCGGGCGGCGTCGGCGAAGCCGTCGGCGACGCGGGTGTGAAACTCGACCCCCTCGGCCTCGATCCGGTCGGGCTCGCCGCGCCTGCCCGCGGCCTCGCCCTCGCCCATGACGAGCAGCACGGTGCGGTCGGGCAGGAGGCCGCGGGTCGCGACCCGGTTCACCTCCAGCACCTCGTCGACGCCGAGGCCGCGCGCGCAGCCCTGGTAGGCGAGCGAGGAGTCGACGAAGCGGTCGGCGATCACGGTCGCGCCGCGCTCGAGCGCCGGCCGGATCACCTCCTCGACCAGCTGGGCGCGGGCCGCCGCGTAGAGCAGCGCCTCCGCCCACGGCTCGATGTCGAGACCCGGGTCGAGCAGGATCGCGCGGACGCGCTCGCCGGGCGCCGTGCCGCCGGGCTCCCGCACGGGGACGACCTCCCGGCCCTCTGCGGCGGCCGCCTCGGCGAGCAGGGCGGCCTGGGTGGTCTTGCCGCAGCCGTCGAGGCCCTCGAACGAGATGAACACGGCGGAATGCTAGCCAGTATTGGGACTGTCCCCGCACGGGGACTGTCCCCGATTTTCATGCCGGAGCGAGATCCGAGACCAGCGACTCGAGCGCGTCCATCCACGACTCGTAGTAGGGCTGGCCGGGGCGGTCGGCGATCGCGGCCTTCAGCCGGTCGCGGAACTCGTCCCAGGGCACGTCCAGGCGCTCGGCGGCGACCACCGCCATCGCGAACGCGCGCGCCTGCCAGGGCTCGGTGAACGGCTGGTCGTCGAGACGTTCGGGCGTCATGCCGCCGCTCCCACGCGCGGCACGGCGACCCCGATCATGCAGTCGCGGGTGACGAGCCCGGCCAGCTCCTCCTCGCTCATCCCCTCCGTGCCCTCGGGTCGCATCGGCAGGACGATGTAGCGCAGCTCCGCGCTCGAGTCCCACACGCGGATCTCGACGTCGGAGTCCAGCTCGAGCCCGAACTCCGCCAGCACCGCCCGCGGTTCGCGCACCACCCGCGCGCGGTAGGGCGGGCTCTTGTACCAGACGGGCGGGATACCCAGGACCGGCCACGGGTAGCAGGAGCAGAGCGTGCACACGATCACGTTGTGCACCTCGGGGGTGTTCTCGACGGCGCGCATGTGATCGCCCTCGCTGCCGCCGTAGCCGAGCTCGCCGGCCGCGCCGGCCGCGTCGCGCAGCAGCCGCTCGCGGTAGTCCGGGTCGACCCACGCGCGGGCGACCATGCGGGCGCCGTTCTGCGGGCCGATCTCGTGCTCGAAGGCGTCGACGACCGCGTCGATGGCGTCGGTCGAGGCGAGCCCCTTCTCGATGAGGACCGTCTCCAGGGCGGCGGCGCGCAGCTCCTGCGGCGACTTGGGACGGGCGTGGCGGTGCTGCTCGGTCATCTAGGTGGTTGATTCCGATTCCTCGCGTGCCTGGACGCAGGATAGTTCGTAGGTTGGGCGTCAGGTCGGTGGGGCTGCGGCTGTGAACCGTCGCATCGCGGCGTCCTCGGTCGCGCCCATAGGTCAACTATGAACGCTCCCTGCGTCCTTGCGCTGCTCGGTTCACAGCCGCCCAGGACATCACGGGAATCGGAATCAACCACCTAAGGCCTCCAGGTGACTTTCCCACAGATCGACGAGGACGGTGTGTCCGGGCCGCCCGACGTCCCACAGGGCGTCCGCGGCGAAGGCGACGGTGTACCACGCCTCGGGCTGCACGAGCCCGTCCTGCGACTCGTAGACGTCCAGCAGCGGCATGGGCGCGTGCACCCGCTCGACGACGCCCTGCGCGCCGCGCAGGTATGCCGGGCAGCGGGTGTGGCCGGACGGGAGCACGCGGACCACGGTGACGCGGTCGCCGGCGGCGTGCCGGGGCGGCGCCGCGGTGTAGGTCGACTTCGGACGCGGGCGCAGCATCGCCCGGGCGGCGCGGGCGGCCTCGGGATCGGAGCGCTGCGGCACCGGCTCGCCGGCGGCGATCCGCTCTTCGGCCGCCCGCAACTCCTCGCGCGTGAAGACGCCGTGCTCGATCCCGCGCGTCTCGATCGACTCGAGCCAGTGCTCGTAGTACGACGTCGTCAGGTAGGCGGCGGGATCCATCCGCTCGATCGCGTGCCGGAACCCGGGCCCGACGTCCGCCGTCTCGGACATGCCGTGCACCCGCCCCTCCCACGGCTCGTGGAACGGCCGCTCGTCCGGCTCGGGCTCCACCCGCCCGAAGCCCTGCCGGCCACCGAGGTCGTGCATCCCGTCCATGCGGCGAACGCTACAGCGATCCGGCCGCATGCGGCAGTACGCTGTCCGGTCGATGGCCGGCTGCGAGTGGCACGACCTCGAACACCCAGATCGGGAGGCGCTCGAGCGGGCCGCCGGCACCCCCCTCCACGACCGCGCGGTCGACATCATGCTCCAGGCGGCGGTCCACGACGACGAGCCGCGGCCGACGTTCGAGGCCCACATCGACTACATCTTCGGGCTCCTCCTGGTGCCTCGCGTCGACACGAAGACGCACGAGCTCTGGTACCAGGAGATCGACCTCATTCTGCGGCGGCACACGGTCGTCACCGTGCGAAAGTCGCCCGAGGGCCGGCCGCTGCTCGACACCGACATGATCCGGGACGTGTCGATGAAGGGCGAGGAGGCGCCGGGCAAGGTCGCCTACCGCCTGGTCGACGAGGTGGCGGAGGCGTTCCTCGACCTGGTGGACACGCTCGACGACCACATCGACGAGCTCGAGGACCACGTCGAGGACTGGCCGTCCGACCACGTGCGCTCGCGCCTCTCCGACCTGCGCCACACGCTGCTGCACGTGCGCCAGACGCTCGCGCCGACCCGCGACGCCGTCCGGCGCGTGATCGACAACCGCATCGACACCGAGGGCGAGGAGCTCTTCTCCCGCGACCTGGAGCTGCGCTTCGGCGACGCCTTCGACAAATTGCTGCGGGCGAGCGAGGGCCTCGACCTCGCCCGCGACCTCGTCGCCGGGGTGCGCGACTACCACCAGGCCAAGGTCGCGAACGACCAGAACGAGGTCATGAAGCGCCTCACCGTGGTCGCCTCCGTGCTGCTCCTGCCGACCTTCATCGTCGGCCTCTACGGCCAGAACGTGCACGGCAGCCCGGAGCTCCACTGGCGCTTCGGGTACGCCTGGTCGTGGGGCCTCATCATCGTCACCACCATCCTCCAGATCGCCTTCTACCGCCGCAAGGGCTGGATCTGAGCACGAACGGAGGCGGTGCTACCCTGCCGCCGCTATGGGCAAGACGTTGATCATCGCGGAGAAGCCGTCGGTCGGGCAGGACTATGCCCGGGCGCTCGGCGGCGGGTTCCAGAAGCACGAGGGCTACCTCGAGTCCGACGACCGGATCGTGTCGTGGGCGATCGGCCACCTCGCCGAGCTGGCCGAGCCGGAGGACTACGACGAGAGCCTGAAGCGATGGTCGATGAAGACCCTTCCCGTGATCCCCGACTCGTTCAAGCTGCGCCCCGACGCGCGCGGCAAAAAGCAGCTCGACATCCTCAAGCGGCTGATGAAGCGGTCCGACGTCGACGAGATCGTGAACGGCTGCGACGCCGGCCGCGAGGGCGAGCTGATCTTCGCCTACATCTATGACGTGGCGAAGGTGAAGAAGCCGGTGCGGCGGCTGTGGGTGTCGTCCATGACGCGTGCGGCGATCACCGAGGGCTTCCAGAACCTGCGCGACGGCAAGGAGATGGCGAACCTCGAGGCCGCCGCCCGGTCGCGCTCCGAGGCTGACTGGCTCGTGGGCATGAACGGGACGCGGGCCGCCACGGTGCGCGGCCGCGCCCTCGGCGGCGTCGTGTCGCTCGGACGGGTGCAGACGCCGACCCTCGCCCTGATCGTCCGCCGCGACCTCGAGATCGACGCCTTCGAGCCCGAGACGTACTTCCAGGTCGACGCCCGCTTCGGGCTCGACGGGCCGCGCGCCTACACCGGGCGCTGGTTCGAGGGCAAGGAGGACCGCACCTCCGAGCGCGAGCGGGCCGAGGCCGTCGCCGCCGCGGCGACCGGCGCGCCCGCGAGCGTCGAGTCGGTCAAGCGCACCGAGCGCAAGACCCGGCCGCCGCTCCTCTACGACCTGACGAGCCTCCAGCGCGACGCCAACAGCCGCTTCGGGATGTCCGCCTCGCGCACCCTCCAGGCGGCGCAGCGGCTCTACGAGGGCTCGTCGGCAGGCGCCGTCATCACGTATCCGCGAACGCGCTCGCAGTTCCTGCCCTCCGACCAGGTCGGCAATCTCAAGGGGATCGCCCGTGGCCTCACCGGCCTGCCGTTCGCCCGGGCCGCCGCCGCGTACGTGGCCGGCCTCGACGTGCTGCCGCTGGCGCGCGTGGTCGCCGACGCCAAGGTCGACGACCACCACGCGATCATCCCGACCGGCGAGCTCCCGACGAAGGAGCTCTCCGGCGACGACGCCCGCGTCTACGAGCTGGTCGTGCGCCGCTTCCTGGCGGTGTTCCACCCCGAGGCCAAGTTCGAGGACACCGAGATCATCACGGTCGCCGCCGAGCACCGCTTCCGCACCCGCGGCCGCCGCCTGATCGAGGCCGGCTGGCGCGGCGCCGCCTTCGGCGAGGAGGCCGCGGCTGAGGAGCCCCAGGGCGACGAGGACGAGCCCCGCCAGGTGCTGCCGAAGGTGGACCAGGGCGAGGGCGGCACGTGCGAGCAGGCCGAGGTGCTCGAGAAGCAGACGAAGCCGCCGGCCCGCTACTCCGAGGCCTCGCTCCTGCGCGACATGGAGACGGCCGGCAAGCAGATCGAGGACGAGGAGCTGCGCCAGGCGATGAAGGACGCCGGCCTGGGAACGCCGGCCACGCGGGCGGAGACGATCGAGAAGCTCCTGCGCGTCGCCTACATCGAGCGGCTCGGCCGGTCGCTGCGCGCGACCGCCAAGGGCCGCCAGGCGATCGGGCTTCTGCACGACCACGCGCTCACCTCCGCCGAGCTGACCGGCAAGTGGGAGCAGCGCCTCTCCGCCATCGAGCGGGGCCAGGAGCCGCGCGACCGGTTCATGGCCGACATCCGCAAGTTCACGACCGAGGTTGTCGACCACTTCCGCAACCTGACCGCGGACGAGGTGCGCGCCCAGCGGGCCGAGATCGGGCCGTGCCCGAACGGCGACGGGGTCATCCGCGAGAACCGGGCGGCGTACGGCTGCTCGTCGTGGCAGAGCAAGGAGGAGCCCGGCTGCGGCTTCGTGATCTGGAAGCAGCAGAAGGGCCGCTCGATCAGCCCCGCCGAGGCCCGCGACCTGCTCGCGCACGGCCAGACCGATCTCCTGGACGGGTTCAAGACCCGCCCCAGCCGTGCCCGGCTCGTGCTGGCCGAGGGCAACCAGGTGCAGCTGATCGCCGACGACGGCAGCCGCCTCGACGCGCCCGCCGGTCCGCGCGAGACCATCGCCACCTGCCCCAAGTGCGGCGGCGACATCCGCGAGAACAGCCGCGCCTACGGCTGCTCGTCGTGGAAGAGCCGCAAGGAGCCCGGGTGCGGGTTCGTGATCTGGAAGTCCACCAAGGGCCGGGCCATCACGGCCGACGAGGCCCGGCAGGTGATCGAGCAGGGCGCCTCCGACTGGATGGACTTCAAGGACCGCAAGGGCCCCTTCCGCGGCCGGCTCGTGCTGACGCCCGAGAAGACCGTCGAGGTGCAGCGCGAGGACGAGCCGGTCGCGACCCAGGCTGCCTAGCCGCCCGCGTTCGTCTCGTACATCACCAGGCACTCTCGAGCGTGCCGACCCGCCGCACGCTCTCGGCGCCCGAGATGCCGCCGTGCCTGTCCCACCACCGGCGGGAATGGCAGCCGGTCTGTCGCGCGTACCTCGAGGGCCCGTGGACGCCACAATACGGGCATCGCCCAGGATCTCACCGCACTCCGATCCCTCCTGCTCGACCTGCACCGGGGGCTGCTCGCGTCCGAGCGCGTCGACCTCGAGCGCTACGGCGGGCGCCTCACCGGCGCCGAGTTCCTCCAGATCGCCTCGGGGAGCTTCCGGCTCGCGTGGCTGCGGCCGCTGTCCGAGCTCATCGTCGCGATCGACGAGGCCCTGGACGATCCGGAGACGACGGCGGAGGCCCACGAGGCGCTGGTTGCACGGGTGCGCGCGATGGTCGCGCCGCCGGACGCCGGCACGCCGTTCGGCCGCCGCTATCTCGCGCTGCTGCAGGTGAGCCCGGATGTCGTGATGGCGCACAGCGCCCTCGTGCAGGCGCTTCCGGGAGGACGCGGGTAAGCTCCGCCGCCATGCCCATCACCGCGATCGTCACCGGCGGCGCCGGGTTCATCGCCTCCCACGTCGCGGACGCCCTCATCGCGCGCGGGGATCGCGTGGCGATCGTCGACGACCTCTCGTCGGGCAAGCGCGAGCGAGTCCCCGAAGGCGCCGACTTCCACCGGATCGACATCCGCGACGCGGCCGCGCTGCGCGCCCTCACATCCGAGCTGCGGCCGCAGGCCATCTTCCACCTGGCGGCCCAGGCGGACGTCCGCGTGTCGGTCGAGGATCCCGGCCGCGACGCCGACGTGAACGTGCGCGGGACGGCCGAGGTGGTCGAGGCGGCCCGGCTGTGCGACGCCCGGGTCGTGTTCTCCTCCACCGGCGGCGCGATCTACGGCGAGGTCGACGTGATCCCCTCGCCCGAGTCGACCCCCTGCGCGGCGATGGCCCCGTACGGCGTCGCCAAGCTGTGCGGCGAGCACTACCTCGAGCTCTACAACCGCCTCTACGGCACGCGCCACGTCATCCTTCGGTATGGCAACGTCTACGGCCCGCGCCAGGATCCGCACGGCGAGGCCGGGGTGGTCGCGATCTTCTTCGGCAAGCTCGTCGCGGGCGAGACGCCGCTCGTCTTCGGCGACGGGAGCCAGACGCGCGACTACGTCTACGTCGGCGACGTCGTCGCCGCCAACCTGGCGGCGTTCGGCTACACGGGCGCGCAGACCGTCTTCAACATCGGCACTGCCGTCGAGACGAGCGTGAACGACCTGCTGACCGAGTGCCAGCGGGCAGCGGGCACGAACGTGACCCCGGAGCTGCGGCCGGCGCGGCTGGGAGAGCTGTCGCGGAGCGCGCTCGACGTGTCCCGGGCGGCGCGTGAGCTGGGCTGGAAGGCGACCACGCCGCTCGGCGAGGGCCTGTCCGAGACCCTACGGTCGATCACCCGGTAGTCCCGGGCCCGGAGCCCGGCTCGGCCGCGCCGCGCGTGCGCCGGCGGGAGGCCTTGCTCGCGCTGCGTTCGTTGGCCGCGATCGCGGCGGCCATCACCAGCGCCCCCACCGCCGCGACGATGACCCCGACGACCGTGATCACCGTGTTGTCAAGCCCCATAGAGATCTCCTTCCCCGGACACCGTACGCGGGAAACCAGGCGGAATACCGCTCCCCGAGCGGGGTTTCGAGTCCGTCCGGCCCTCGGGCGAGAATACCTACCCCCGACCGGTCGTTCCTACTAGATATAGGGGTTCGGCAGGAGACCACCCACAAGATGTAGAAACGGGAGCGGGAGAGCACCGGGTATGAACTGTCCCTACTGCGAACACGGAGAGACCAAGGTCGTCGACACCCGCGTGGCCGGCAAGGGCGCCATCCGGCGCCGGCGCGAGTGCCTCCTGTGCGGCCAGCGCATGACGACGTTCGAGCGCGTGGAGCAGGCCGCCCTGCACGTGGTCAAACGCGACGGCACCCGCCAGCCGTTCGACCGCGCGAAGCTGATGGCCGGGCTCACGCGGGCGTGCGTGAAGCGGCCGGTGCCGCTCGCGGACATCGAGCAGGCGGCGGTTCGGATCGAGGCCGACCTGCGCAACGGCGTCGGCGACGAGGTCGAGGCCCGCCGGATCGGCGAGCAGGCCCTCCGGGTACTGCGGGACCTCGACCGGGTGGCGTATGTGCGGTTCGCGTCCGTGTACCGCGATTTCCAGGACGTGGACGAGTTCGAGCGGGAGCTGGCGCGGCTCGAGGGGCGCAAGAAGCCCGCCAAGCGAGTGGCAAAGCGAACATCTGTTCGGTAAACTTCAGACGGTGAGGAGGCGACGGGCATGGCGACAACCGTGAAGGGGACGAGGAATTCGGTGCTGGAAGGCAGGGAGGATGTCCGCATCGGCGTGCCCCGCTATTTCACGGAGGCCGGGACCGAGCCGTTCGACGCCGTCGAGTGGGAGACGCGCGACGCGCTCATCCCGGGCAAGGACGGCCCGTCGTTCGAGCAGCGCGACGTCGAGTTCCCGAAGTTCTGGAGCCAGACGGCCACGAACATCGTGGCCCAGAAGTACTTCCGCGGGAAGCTGAGCTCGCCCGAGCGCGAGCGCTCCGTGCGGCAGATGATCGGGCGCGTCGCCGACACGATCACCGCCTGGGGCACGAAGGACGGCTACTTCGCCGACGGCGAGGAGGCCGAGATCTTCCGCGCCGAGCTGACCCACCTCCTGCTGCACCAGATGGTGGCGTTCAACTCGCCCGTATGGTTCAACGTCGGCTTCGAGGAGCACCCGCAGTGCAGCGCGTGCTTCATCCTCTCGGTCGACGACAACATGGAGTCGATCCTCGACTGGATCCGCAAGGAGGGCCTGGTCTTCCGCGGCGGCTCCGGCTCGGGCATCAACCTGAGCAAGCTGCGCTCCTCCAAGGAGCAGCTCGCCAAGGGCGGCTACGCCTCGGGGCCGGTCTCGTTCATGCGCGGCGCCGACGCCTCGGCGGGCACGATCAAGTCGGGCGGCAAGACGCGCCGGGCGGCCAAGATGGTCGTCCTGAACGTCGACCACCCGGACATCGAGGAGTTCATCTGGTGCAAGCAGCACGAGGAGGAGAAGGCCCGCGTGCTGCAGGCGGCCGGCTACGACATGAGCCTCGACTCGCCCGACTGGGCCTCGATCCAGTACCAGAACGCGAACAACTCGGTGCGCGTCACCGACGAGTTCATGCGCGCGGTCGTCGACGATTCCGACTGGGAGCTGACCGCCCGCACCGACGGCTCGGTCGTGAAGACCGTGCGCGCCCGCGAGCTGATGCACCAGATCGCCGAGGCCGCGTGGAAGTGCGCCGATCCCGGCATGCACTACGACACGACGATGAACGACTGGCACACGTGCCCGGCGTCGGGGCGCATCAACGCCTCGAACCCGTGCTCGGAGTACCTGCACGTCGACAACTCCGCATGCAACCTCGCCAGCCTGAACCTGATGAAGTTCCGCGACCGCGAGACCGGCGAGTTCCAGGTCGAGCGGTTCGAGCGGGCCGTCGACGTGATCTTCATGGCCCAGGAGATCCTGGTCGGGAACTCGAGCTACCCCACCGAGGAGATCACGCAGAACGCGCGCGCGATGCGCCAGCTCGGCCTCGGGTTCGCCAACCTGGGCGCCCTGCTGATGGCGCGCGGGCTCGCGTACGACTCCGAGGAGGGCCGCGCCTACGCCGCCGCGATCTCGGCGGTCATGACCGGACGGGCC
>JAICJM010000019.1 GCA_025928435.1 Thermoleophilia bacterium | reverse complement strand
CAACATCAAGGTCGGCGACCTCCAGTACACCCAGATCCCCGAGGACAGGACCTGGCTCGCCCAGGGGTGGTCGGGCGACGCCGTCACGGGCTTCCTGTTCTACGCCTCGAAGAAGAACCGCAAGGCACTGCGGTACTGGCACGCGGCGACGGGCAAGGGGCCCGTGCAGAACGACTGCTGGTGCGTCTGCCAGGGGACCAAGAAGCCGGTGCTGGCGCACCTCTTCCTCAACTTCATGCTCGACAACGGCAACGCGTACAAGAACTTCACCGAGTTCAACGGTTACCAGCCGCCGCTCAACGAGATCCAGCCCGACGCGCTGATCAAGAACGGCGTGATCCCCGAGGTGCTCTCGACCGCCGTCGTCGGGCCGGACGACCTCGGGCCGACATCGCTCCAGGAGATGACGCTCACGGCGCAGGGACAGGCACTCTGGCAGAACGGGTACTCGACGTTCGTCTCGGGGGCCTGACGGCGGCGCGGGTGGACATGTCGGCGCACGACGAGCGGCGCGCCGGCTGGACGCCGCAGCCGACGCTGTCCGGCGCCGAGTACACGTCCGCCGAGACCTTCGACCTCGAGCGCGGCCGCCTGTTCCACGCCTGGTGGTTCGCCGCCCTCAGGGCGGACGCGATCGCGCAGCCTCGCGCCTACGCCGTCGTCGACGTCGCGGACGAGCGCGTCATGGTGCTCCGGGACGAGGAGGGCGCGGCCCGGGCGCTGGCCGCGTCGCGGGACGTCCCGGTGCCGGTCGCGCTGTGGGGAGGGTTCGTCTGGGTGAACGTCTCCGGGACCGCGCCGCCGCTCGCCGAGCAGTTCCGGCGGTTCGGGAGCGACGACCCCGAGCAGTGGGCCCGGTACGGGCTCGACGAGCTCGTGATCGGGGCCAGACGCGAGTACGACGTCGCCGCCAACTGGAAGGTCGTCGTCGAGAACTACAACGAATGCCTGCACTGCCCGACCGTGCACCCGTCGCTCGTGCCCGTCGTGCCCCTGTACCGCCACGGGGAGGTCGAGGACGCCCCCGGCGCCGGGGTGTCCGGAAACCGGCTCGCGGACGGCCTGACCTCGTTCAGCAGCACCGGCCGCTCGTCGCTGCCGACCCTGCCCGGGCTGACCGAGGTGGACGCGAACACGTTCTACGGCGTCACGCTGCCCCCCAACCTGATCATCAACTACCACTCCGACAACGTCTCCACCTTTCACCTGTTCCCGGTCGGCGCCGGCCGGACGCGCGTGGTGTGCGACTACCTGTTCCGCCCCGAGACGGTGCGCGCGGAAGGGTTCGACCCCTCCGAGGTCGTCGACTTCCGCCACCGGCTCGCGCTCGAGGACTGGGCCGTCTGCGAGCGGGCGCAGCGGGGCGCGGGATCCCAGGCGTTCGCGGGCGGCGGGATGCTCCCCTACGCCGACCGCTACCTGCACGCGTTCCACGAGCAGTACCGCGCGATGCGCGACGCCCCGCCCTGACGAGCCGCCCCCGGCTCAGATGCTGACGTTCGGCGCCGACGCCTCGGCCGCGACCGGCTCGACCGGATGCGCGGGCCGCGTGGGCGCGTCGTCCTCGAGCGGCGCCGTGCCGGTGTCGGTCAGCACGCGCAGCGCCTCCGGGGGCATGTGCACCTTGACGGGGTCGCCCTGGCGGTAGGCCAGCTCGTCGCCCGTGTTCTGGACGAGCGCCTGGATCCGCTCGCCATGTGCGAGGCCGACGAACACCTGGTTCGCGTTGCCGAGGTAGACGACCCGCTCGACCATACCCGGGACGCGGTTGGGGCCGGTCGCCTCGTGCGGCTCGAGGTGCACCCGCTCGGGCCGGATCACCATGCGCGTCGTCCCGGTCGTCCCGATCTCGCCGTTGGCTGCGGAGAGCTCGAACTCGCCGAGCACGACCCTGCACCGGCCGTCCGACGCTCCCTGCGCCGTGACCGTCATCAGGTTGGACACCCCGAGGAAGTCGGCCACGAAGGTCGTCGTCGGCTCCTCGTACACCTCCTGCGGCGGCCCCACCTGCTCGACCCGGCCGTCGCTCATGACGGCGATCCGGTCGCTCATTGTGAGCGCCTCCTCCTGGTCATGGGTGACGTACACGAAGGTGATCCCGACCTGCTGCTGGAGCGCCTTCAGCTCGATCTGGAGCGCCTTTCGCAGCTTGGCGTCGAGCGCGCCCAGCGGCTCGTCCAGGAGCAGCACGGCCGGCTTCAGCACGAGCGCCCGCGCCAATGCGACGCGCTGCTGCTGGCCGCCGGACATCTGCCCCGGCTTGCGCTTCTCGAAGCCGTTCAGCTGCACCAGCTCCAGGGCCTCGGCGACCCGCTGGCGCAGCTCCTGCTTGCCGACCCGCTGCCGCCGCAGTCCGAACGCGACGTTGTCGAAGACGTTCAGGTGCGGGAACAGCGCGTAGTTCTGGAACACCGTATTGACGTTGCGCCTGTGCGGCGGGGTGAAGGCCATGTCGTCGCCGTCGAGCAGGATCCGCCCGCTCGTGGGCTGCTCGAAGCCGGCGATCATCCGCAAGGTCGTCGTCTTGCCGCAGCCGGACGGCCCCAGCATGGAGAAGAACTCGCCCGGGGGCATCTGCAGGTTGATGCCGTCGACTGCGGTCACCTCGCCGAACTGCTTGACGAGATCGACGACCGTCACCTCACCGCCCGCCATGCGTCACGTCCTCAGATCCCGAACCCGGCGACATCGTCGACGGCCGATCCGCGGGCGGTCTCGCCGCGCGTGAAGATGCGGTAGACCAGGACGCCCGCGACCACCGAGAGCAGCGTGATCACCATGATCACCGTCGCGATGCCGTCGGTCGACGGCTGCGGCGTCGCCCGCGTCGCGGCGTAGATCTCCATGGGGACGGTCGTCGAGTTGGCCCCGCTCGAGAGCCACTGGCTGATCACGAAGTCGTCGATCGAGATCGCGAACACGATCGCGGCGCTGGCCACGAGTGCCGGCAGCAGGAGCGGCAGGAGCACGCGGGAGAGCGCCGTGGCGGGCGCGGCGCCGAGGTCGGCGGCCGCCTCCTCGTATGAGCGGCCGATGGAGAACAGCCGGCCGCGCACGATCACGACCACGTAGCTGATCGAGAAGGTGACGTGGCCGAGCATCTGCGCGATCGTGCCGAAGGGGACGAAGGTGAGCATGTGCGTGAAGAGGAGGAGCAGCGACACCCCCATCACGATCTCGGGCGTGATCAGCGGGAACAGCATCAGGAAGTTCGAAGCGCCCGAGCCGCGGCCGCGCCAGCGGGCCAGGCCGATCGCCAGGAACAGCCCGATCGGCGTCGCGATCAAGACGTCGAGCCCGGCGAGCTTCATGCTCTGCTCGAGCGCCCCCCGCAGCTCGGCGCTGTGGAGCACGGAGTCGATGTTCGGGTCGGTGCTCGTGTACCACTTCGTCGTGAAGCCGTGCCAGACGCTCAGGGAGCGGCTGTCGTTGAACGAGAACTGGATGGCGATCAGCACCGGGGCGATCGACCAGACGATGTAGCCCCAGGCGATGAGCACGAGGAAGCGCGGCTTGCCCCACGGGTTCCCGATCCAGCCGCGCATGCGCCGGACGAGGCCGAACTGGGACTCCCGTGCGGGCGGGCTGGCGACGGCCTCGCTCATACCGGGATCTCCTTCGAGGCGCGGTGGATCGTCCACATGTAGTAGCCCATCAGCACCATGAGGAAGGCCGAGAGCAGGATGGTGATCGCCGCGCCGATCGTCGGCTGCGGCCCGCCGTGGAAGTAGAGGTCGATCTGGTTGCCGATCATCGAGGTCGACGGCGCGCCCGACACGATGTTCGGGGTGTAGTAGTCGCCGAACATCGGCAGCGTGATCAGCACCGCGCCGCCCAGCAGGCCCGTCTTCGACAGGGGCAGCGTCACGTGCCAGAACGCCCGGAACGGGCTCGCGCCCAGGTCACGGGCCGCCTCCAGGTGCGACCGGTCGATGCGGTCGAGCGAGGCGTACAGCGGCAGGATGAAGTACGGGATGTAGCCGTAGATCAGCGCCAGGATCACGGTGAAGCTCTGCCCGCCCAGATAGTTGCTCGGGTCGGAGATGACGCCGAGGTGATACAGCGCGCTGCTGATCCCCGTCGCCGACAGGAACCGCAGCCCGTAGCCGCCCGGTGAGAGCAGGTTGATCCACGCCAGCATCCGCATCAGGTAGCTGATCCAGAACGGCAGCACGAGCAGGATCAGCATGAGGCTCTTCGTCCGCGAGGCGTGCCGGGCGATGTAGTACGCGACCGGATACCCGACCAGGAGGCAGCCCGCCAGCGAGAGGACGACGTACTCGCACGTCCGGATGAAGACGTCCCAGTAGATGTTGCCGGGGACGAGCAGGTGCAGGACGTGGGAGATCCAGCCGGCGTTCCAATCGGCTGGGTTCCAGGCCGGGACAGCCGTGAGCAGGATCGGGTCGACGCTCCCGAAGGCGACGCCGACGACCGCATAGAACGGCAGCAGGAAGAGGATCAGGAGCCAGACGACCCCCGGAAGGGCCGAGACGGGCCAGAGCCAGCGTGGGTACATCTACGCGCCCGACTGGAAGGTGGCGTAGCCGTCCTGCCAGAGCGACTGGCCGGCCGTCGTCAGCGTCATCTCCTGGAGCGCCTTGGGCCCGAAGTCCTTCTCGGTCAGGACGCAGCTGGCGAGGTTCTGCGGGATCACGCCCTTCGAGACCAGGCTGTCGGGCTCGATCTCGTTCAGCGGCGGCTGATAGCCGTTGAAGTCGACGAAGTTCTTGTAGGCGACGCCGTTGTCGAGCATGTAGTTCAGGAACAGGTGGGCCAGCACCGGCTTCTTCGTGGTCGAGCACACGCACCACATGTCGTTGCCGATCGGGCCCTTGCCGTATCCCGGGTTCCAGAACCGCAGCAGCTTCCCGGTCGCCTTGGTGGGCAGGTAGTAGAAGTAGGCCGCCATCATGTCGCCCGACCAGGCCTGGTTCAGCCAGGCCTTGTTCTCCGGCACGGTCTCGTACTGCAGGTCGCCGACCTTGATGTTGCAGATGTTGTAGAGCTCCTGCAGGTCCTTCACGGCCTGGTTGACGAGCTTCGGGCTCTCGGTGTTGACGTCCGTGATCCCGCGGTGCAGGAGCGCCATCGCGATCGTCTCGCGCACCTCGGAGAGCAGCGCGGTCTTGCCGGTGTACTTCTGGGCATGCCAGAAGATGTCCCAGCCGTTGGGCGTCAGGTTGGGGATGTCCTCCGTGACCTGGTCGGTGCGGTAGGCGATGCCGGTGCTGTAGACCGTATAGGGCACGCCGTAACGGGATTCCACGTCGTAGTACGGGCTCTGGAACCCGGACCAGACGTTCTTGAGGTTCGGGATGTAGTCCAGGTTGAGCGGCTTCACCAGCTTGCCGGCGACGACGCGGCTCAGCAGGTCCGGCGTCATCTCGGTGACGTCCGGCGTGACCGTCCCCGATGCCAGCTTGGTGACGCCGGTGGTGATGTCGTCGAACGGCGTGACCTTCACCGTGACGCCGTACCTCTTGCCGAAGTCCTTGAGCACGGCCGGGTCGAGGTAGGCGGGGTAGTTGAAGATGTTGAAGGTGCCGCCGGTCTCCGGCTTCATCCCCGACGCGATCGGCGCCTCCCAGCGCTTCATCTTGACCGGGTGCGTGGGGCGGGCGAGCGGGATCCCGCCCGGGCCGAGCGGCCAGCCGCTCGCGCCGGTGCCGGCGGTGCCCGCGGTGGTGCTGTTGCTGCAGGCGGCGAGGATGCTGGAGATACTCGAGAGCGAGATGGCCGCGCCGCCGGATCGGACGAGGAAATCTCGCCGGGTTGCGCCTGACCGCCGTTCCTTCGGATGCATCAAGGCCTCCCATCCTGACTGACTGACCAGTCAGTCACCTGTATGAGCGACTGTAACGAACTCGGGCGTCGTGTCAAGGACGACCCTCACCGGGAACGGACGGTCGCCCCGCCCCCATGTGCTATGACGAAGATACGCGGATGAACCGCATCGGCGACACCGACCTCGACGTCTCTCCGCTCTGCCTTGGCGGGAACGTCTTCGGCTGGACCGCGGACGAGGCGGCGTCGTTCCGGCTGCTGGACGCCTACGTCGACGCGGGCGGGAACTTCGTCGACACGGCCGACTCCTACGTGGAGTGGGCGCCCGGCGGGCGGGGCGGCGAGTCCGAGACGATCATCGGGCGCTGGCTCGCGCGCCGCGGACGGCGCGACGACGTCGTGATCGCCACGAAGGTCGGCCAGCTCCCCGGCCGGGAGGGGCTCGCGCCGGCGACGATCGCCGCGGCCGTCGACGAGTCGCTGGCGCGGCTCGGCGTCGACCACATCGACGACGCCGAGACGCCGCTCGAGGACTCGCTCGCATCGCTGGACGCGCTGGTGTCGGCCGGCAAGGTGCGCCACATCGCGGCGTCCAACTACTCGGCCCCGCGGCTCGCCGCGGCGCTGGCTGCATCCGATGCGACCGGCGCGCGGCGCTACGTCGCGCTCCAGACGCACTACAACCTCGTCCACCGCGAGGAGTACGAGGGCGACCTCGAGGCGGTGTGCGCCCGGGAGGGGCTGTCGTGCCTGGCGTACTCCGCGCTCGCGGACGGCTTCCTCACCGGCAAGTACCGGCCGGGCCGGGAGCTGCCGCAGAGCGAGCGCGCCGACGACGCCGCGCCCTACCTCGACGACCGCGCCGCGGTGCTGGACGCGCTCGACACCGTCGCCGCAGGCCACGCCGTGCCTTTGGCGGCGGTGGCGCTGGCCTGGCTGACCGCCCAGCCGACGGTCGCCGCCGCCGTGGCGAGCGCTCGCACGGTCGAGCAGCTCCACGAGCTCCAGGCGGCGGTCCCGCTCCAGCTGAGCGCCGACGACCTCGAGCTGCTGGGGAGCGCGTCTTTCGCTCCGTAGCGGCCCCCCGTCGCGACTCCCCGGACCAGGGAATCGATCATCTAGTAGGGTCCCCGAGGATGCCGGGCGAAGTCTCACTGGTCGGTCTGGTCAAGCGCTTCGGCGACGTCAGGGCCGTGGACGGGATCGACGTCGACATGCCGAGCGGCGAGTTCTTCTCGATGCTCGGCCCGTCGGGGTGCGGCAAGACGACCACGCTGCGGATGATCGCCGGCTTCGAGCAGCCGACGGAGGGCAAGATCCTGCTCGACGGCGACGACATGGCCTTCACGCCGCCGCACAGGCGCAACGTGAACACGGTGTTCCAGAACTACGCGCTGTTCCCGCACCTGAACGTCTTCGACAACGTCGCGTTCGGGCTGCGGCGGCAGCGGGTCGGCAAGCAGGAGCTGCGCCAGCGGGTGGGCGAGGCGCTTGGGTTGGTGCAGCTGAACGGCTTCGAGAAGCGCAAGCCGGGGCAGATGTCCGGCGGCCAGCAGCAGCGCGTCGCATTGGCGCGGGCGCTCGTGCTGAAGCCGGCCGTGCTGCTCTTGGACGAGCCGCTGGGCGCGCTCGACGCCAAGCTGCGAAAGGCGCTCCAGATCGAGCTGAAGGCGCTCCAGCAGCAGGTCGGGATCACCTTCGTGTACGTCACCCATGACCAGGAAGAGGCGCTCACGATGAGCGACCGGATCGCGGTCATGGCAGACGGGCGCGTGGAGCAGATCGGCCCGCCCCAGGAGGTGTACGAGGCGCCGGAGACCGTGTTCGTCGCCGACTTCCTGGGCGTCTCGAACCTGATGGACGCCGAGGCCGTCGGCGGCGCCAACATCTGCCGTTTGATGGTGGGCGAGTTCGAGCTCGACGCGCTCAAGGGCAAGACGGACGCCCGCGGCCCGAGCAAGGTCACGATCCGGCCCGAGCGGGTGCATCTCGAGGAGCAGGAGACGAGCGGCCCCAACCGCATCCCCGGCATGGTCGAACGGCTCGTCTACCTCGGCAACTCGGTCCAGGTCATCACCCGGCTCGCCATCGGCACCAGCATCCAGGTGCTGGTACAGAACGCCGGCGGCGAGATCCCGTGGAAGCAGGGCACGCCCGTCCAGGCCTACCTGCCGCCCGAGGCGCTGCGCGTGCTCACCGACACCGGCGCCTCGCTCGCGAGGCTCGACGAAGAGGCCGTCGAGCCGGTCTAGATGGTTGATTCCGATTCCCCGCGCGCCTGGACGCACGACCGTCTATGCGCAGGCGTGGTACGGGGTGGGCCTGCGGCTGCGAACCGTCGCATCGCGGCGTCCTCGGTCGCGCCCATACCACCAGGTATGACCGCTTCCTGCGTCCTTGCGCTGCTCGGTTCGCAGCCGCCCAGGACATCACGGGAATCGGGACCAACCATCTCGGCGTGACCGCGCCGGACGAGCACACCGTCTCTGTCCGCCGCGAGGGCGCGGTCGCGGTCGTCGAGCTGCGCCGCGAGCGCAAGCTGAACGCGCTCTCGACCCGGATGGAGGAGCGGCTGGACGCGGCCGTCGCGGGCGCCGAGGTGCGCGAGAGCCGCTGCGTCGTCTTCACCGGCGGGACGCGCGCCTTCTCGGCCGGTGCCGACGTGACCGAGTTCCGCGACGCCGACGCGGCCTCGGTCGCCGCGTACTACGCGGGCACCGGCGGTGTGTACGAGCGGATCGCGCGGCTGCCGCAGCCCACCGTGGCCGCCATCTCGGGCTACTGCCTCGGCGGCGGCCTCGAGCTGGCGCTCGCGACCGACATCCGCATCGCCGACGCGTCCGCCGACTTCGGGCTCCCGGAGGTCGGACTCGGGATCATCCCGAGCTCGGGCGGCGTGCTGCGGCTGACCCGTGCGGTCGGGCCGGCGCGGGCGAAGGAGCTCATCCTGCGCGGCCGCCGCTTCGACGCCGCCGAGGCGCACGGCATCGGCCTCGTCGCCGAGGTGGCAGACGACGTGCTCGCGCGGGCGCTCGCGATCGCGGCCGAGCTGGCCGCCCTGCCGCCGCTCGCCCTGCGGACGGCCAAGGCGACGATCGACCTGGCGGCGGAATCGTCGCGCGAGGCGGCGGCGCTGATGGAGCAGCTCGCCTACGGCATGCTGGCCCAGACGCCGGACACGCAAGACGCGGTCACGGCCTTCACCGAGAAGCGCTGAAGCTGGGGACTGTCCCCGGTTCAACCGGGGACAGTCCCCGATGTTCCGTACCGCTACTGCGGGTGGCCGACCAGGACGCCGCCGCCGTAGAGGCCGACGTAGATGCGGCGGTCGCCGGAGACGGCGAGGTCGCTCGGGTTGACGCAGGCGGCGCGGAAGTAGTCGGTGGCGACGTCGATCCCACCGACCAGCATCCGGCGCGGGTTCGAGAGCGAGACCTCGTAGCGCACGTGGTTGCGGTTGCGCACGAGCGCCGGAGGATGCAGCCGCGGTACCTCGTGCGGCACCTGCCGGCAGGTCTGCCAGTGGTCGACGGTGTGGATGCCCTTCCAGTCGGTGTCGGTCGCCCACGCCTCGCCCGCGCGCGGCCCGGCCTGAACCTGGATGATCTCCGACCCGTCGAGCCCGTTCATCGCCGGGCGCCAGGTCCTGCCACCGTCGCGGGTGGCCACGATGCCGCTGCGCCCGGCGGAGAAGCAGATGTTCGGGTTCACCGGGTCGACGGCGAGCTGGCTGACCGAGTAGCCGTGCTTGTCGAGCCCGGGCCAGGAGGACGCAAGCCACCAGGTGCGCCCCGCGCCCATCACCGAGGAGGACACGTTCGCTGCTTTCGTCGTCCACGTGAAGGAGCGGCCGGCGTTCGTCGACTTCGCGATGTAGCGGTGGTCGGTCATGCCGATCCCGTTGCCGACCCAGAGCACGCCGCTGTGGCCGGCCACGGACGAGAGGTGGCAGCCCCGGAACGTCGCGGGCGCGAGCGCCGTCCAGGCCCCGGACGGGTTGACACGGTAGAGCCCGTACGTGCCGCAGGCGGCGTAGACGACGCCGTCGGCGACGGCGATGTCCTCGACCACGGCGGGCGCCCCTGGGACGGGCGCCACCGTGGCCGTGCCGCGAGGATTCGTGATGCGCCAGACCTTCGAGCCGGCCCGGTCGCTCGTGCGGAAGCTCGAGACGAGCAGCGACCCGTCGGGGCACACGCAGAGCGCCGACCACGCCAGCGTCGGCGCGACGGCCGGAAGGCCGAGCGGGTGCAGGGTCGCACCGGCGTCCGTGGAGCACATGAGCCCCTGGCGCGTCAGCATGTAGACGTACTCCTTGCCGGAGGCCGGGTCGTAGTCGACCGCGATCAGGTTGCCGACCGCCCGGGGCACCTCGCCGGCGTTGCCCTTCGGCAGATACGTCGAGAAGCCGACGCTCGTGTTCCGGCGCTCGAGCGTCAGCGAGTTCGGGCCGACGACGCCCAGGTAGCCCTGGTTCCAGGCGTCCTTCAGCACGCCGATCCCGTAGTAGCGCAGGCCGGGCGTCTTGCGCGAGTACGCCACTGCGCGCCCGTAGATCGCGCCAATTGACGTGGCGCCGGTCATCGTCGGGTACCACAGGTCGCCGCCCGTCACGGTCGCGAACTCGCCCCAGACGTCGCCGGCCGCGGCCGCGTGACCGGGCTGGAGGGGGTCGGTGGCCATGGCGTTGCAGTAGCCGCCGCCGTCCATCGCGCCCTTGCTCCACGTGTACCGGGGCCGGGTCGCGGCATGCACGAGCGCGCCCGCCAGCACGTTGGTTCCTGCCACCATGCCGGCCGCACCCACGAGCAGCCCACGACGATTCAGCCTCACATCCCGGGGATCGGCGGAGGCCCGTCGTTTTTTACACCCCCATGGGTAGGATCGCGGGATGGCCGACCGTGTGCTGATCTGCGACTCCGAGTTCCCGCTCGCGACCGCCCGGGAGATCCTGCCGGAGGCCGAGACCGGGCGGGTCGCGGACGCCGGGCCGGGCGTCGTCGCCCTCCTCGTCTCGCCGGAGTCGCCGGTGGCCGCGCGGGACATCGAGCACGCGCCCGACCTGCGCCTGATCGCCACGGCCAGCGTCGGCACCGACCACATCGCGATGGACGCCGCCGAGGCGCGCGGGATCGCCGTGGTCAATGTCCCCGACTACTGCATCGAGGAGGTGTCCGACCACGCGCTCGCGATGGTGGTCGCCCTGCGGCGTGGCCTGATCGCCGGCGACCGCTCGGTGCAGGCGGGCGCGTGGGACTGGATGGCGGCCGGCGAGCTCGGCCTGCTGGCCGGCACCCGCCTCGGCGTGGTCGGGTTCGGCCGCATCGGCCGCCGCCTGGCGGCCGGCGCCGGGGCGCTGGCGATGGACGTGCGCCACCACGATCCCTTCGTGCCCGGCGGGATGGAGCTGGACGACCTGCTGGCATGGGCCGACGCGGTCTCGCTACACACGCCGCTGACCGACGAGACCCGCGGCCTGATCGACGCCCGCCGGCTCGCCCTCATGCGGCCGGGGGCGATCCTCGTGAACACCGCCCGCGGCGCCGTGGTCGACCGCGAGGCGCTGAAGGCGGCGACCCACGTCCGGGCGGCGTTCGACAACGTGTGGGAGCGGCCGCCGGGCGACGACCTGCTCGGCCTGCCGCACCTGACGATGACGCCGTACGTCGCCTGGTACTCGGCCGGGCGGGAGCTCGAGCCCTACCTGCGGGCGGCGAAGGCGATCGCGGCGGCCCTCAGCGGCCGGTGAGGCTGCGGGCGATGATGAGGCGCTGGATGTCGGACGTGCCCTCCTCGATCTCCTCGAGCTTGGCGTCCCGCATCCACTTCTCGACCGGGTACTCGCGCGAGTAGCCCCACCCGCCGAGCGTCTGCACCGCCGCCCACGTGCACCACGTGGCGGCCTCGGACGCGAACAGCTTGGCCATCGCCGCCTCGGCGGGCACGTGGCGGCCGGCGTCCATCGAGCGGGCGGCGCGGTGGGTGAGCAGGCGGGCGGCGTCGATCCGCGTCGCCATGTCGGCGAGGCGAAAGCCGACCGCCTGGTGGTGCCCGATCGGCTTGCCGAACGCCGTCCGCTCGCGGGCGTACTCCGTCGCGTACTCGAGCGCCGCCCGGGCGATGCCGATCGCGCCGGCGGCCAGGTGGATGCGCGACTCGTCGAAGGTGTGCATGAGGCTGTAGAAGCCCTTGCCCTCCTCGCCCAGCAGCCGGTCGGCGGGCAGGTCGACGTCCTGCAGGAAGACCTCGGTCGAGATGATCGCGCGCTGTCCGTGCTTGCGCATCGGCTCGCCGAACGAGACGCCGGCGTCGCCCTTCTCGACCACGAAGGCGGTCACGCCCCGCGACCCGGTGCCTGGCGCCACGGTCGCGAAGATCACGTAGTACTCGGCCAGGCCGCCGTTCGAGATCCACGTCTTCTGGCCCTGGAGCCGGTAGCCCGAGTCGGTGCGGGTCGCCGCCGTCGTCATCGCCGCGGCGTCGGACCCGACGCCGGGCTCGGTGGAGGCGAGCGCCGTCAGCGGCGGCTTCGGGCCGCACAGCGGCCGCAGCCACCGGTCGCGCTGCTCGGGCGTGCCCACCTCGATCAGCGGCCGGGCGAAGAAGCCGGCCGACGTGATCAGGTTGCCGATCCCCGCGCAGCCCCAGTTCAGCTCCTCCTGGACGACGCAGCCCGTGAGCACGTCGCCGATCCCGCCGCCGCCGACCTCCTCGGGCAGCATGAACGACGTCAGGCCGACGTCGGCCGCCTTGTGCACGACCTCGAGCGGCGAGACGACGTCGGACTCGTCCACCTCGGCCGCGATCGGGCGGATCTCGGCGCGGGCGAACTCGCGCGCGAGCGCCTGGATCTCGCGCTGCTCCTCGGTCAGATCGGGGGTGTTGGGGGCGGATGTCGCCATGGGCGGCGAAAGCCTATCCGAGTAGAATGCGCGCGCCTCCCGGAGGGGTGGCAGAGTGGTTGAATGCGGCGGTCTCGAAAACCGTTACTGGGCGTTAGTTCAGTCGAGGGTTCGAATCCCTCCCCCTCCGTTCGTTCGTTTCTGACTGTTGTGGCTACAGATTCGGTTTGCTGGAAAGCAGCCGGGTCTGGACGGTTTTCCGCTCCGAGTCGAGCCGGGCGGGTCGGCGATGAGCCCGTAGTCGGCATCTGCGATCGGCGGCGGTTCTGCCGATGCCGCCGGCTCGCTCGCGGTCCCGTCGGAGGTCTCCTCGGCGGTGGTGTCCGCGCCCTTGGGGACGACCTTGATCGGCCGGTCGAGACCGAGTCCGCGGCGGAGTATGGGAAGCGCCTTGCGGCCTGTCTCGCCGTCCGGGCGTTTGGGGCTGCGCGCGTTGCGGCGGGCCGATCCGAGCCGGCACCTGAGGGTCGTGCGTCGATCGAGGGCCACTCCTTTGAGGCAGGCACCGTGCGCTCCCCGCGGCCTTTCTGGCCGTCCTGCCTACAGCTTCAGCATCTGCTCGATCCCTCGGGCAACCTCGGCCATTTCCTGCCGGTTCAGCTCGGAAGGCGACGGTCGATCACGGTGATTGAACTCGTCATATTCGTAGATGTCGATATCGCCGGTAATCGCCCAGCCGCCGGTTCGAGGTACCTGCCAGCGGCTGCGCCAGTTCTTGTTGCGACTTGTCATGAACACGGCAGCCGTGTAGTCCGCGCGGATGTTGTGTTCGTCTGAGGGGACGACGGCGTGCCGTTCGTGCTGTTGCGGAGCCGATTCGACGCTCGGCCCCCAGTAGACGCCTCGCTGTCGCGGCCAGAACCCGCTCCGACCGACGGCCGGCGGCCGGCGAATCCGCTGCGCCCCTAGATCATCCAGGTCGAGGAAGGCCCGAACACCTTGCTTGATCGCGTCCAGTTCAAGCGGCGCGCAGTCGCCGAGGTCGTCGCCTCGGTCGTCGTCGTCCAGAGTCTGTATCCGGGTGCAGTCGGCATAACCCTGAGCGAGAAGCGGTCGAAGCATGCCGCCCACACCGGGTTCCCCGCGATCCTCGTAGATCGGCACGATGACTGCGCCGTTCATCGCCCGGTTCCACGGATCCTCGCCGAGGACGACGACCGCGTTCGCTCGCACGTCGCCGCCGTCTGCGAGGCTCACCTCGTAGAGACCGCCGTGTCTCGCGCTCACAGCAGCCCGCGAGCTGCTGCCTCACGGGTGCGACGCCGCACACGGTCGCGGCGGCCAGGAACCGCCGCCAGCTCCTCGTACGCCGCGACTCGCTCGGCGTACCCCTGCTCCTCCTCGACGTGTGCCACCGTGTACTCCATCCAGGCCTCGAGCTTCTTCGGCTGCGAGGCGCGCTCATCAACGCCAACATCGAGGGCGGCCACCATCTTCAGTGCCCGTTCGACGGCTGGAGTTCGGTGAATGTAGAGACGCTCGGCCACATCCACACCATA
Source organism: Thermoleophilia bacterium (assembly GCA_025928435.1). The sequence goes on along the minus strand of JAICJM010000019.1, from coordinate 17,836 downwards.
CCGAATCGCACCGATGATTGCAACTCTTTTTGCACCGTTCCTTGCACCGTACCTGCCCCCGGGCCACCGGCGCTCCCTCACGCGGCCGACCTTGCCGTAGTAGGCGTGGTCGACGAGAACGCGCTCACGCTCGACGCGGTGGCCTTCCCAGGCAGCTTCACGCCGAACGGCGTGTTGTAGCCGGCGACCGGGCCGCAGCCAGCCGGCGGCTCACGGAACGAGTATCCGCGTGGGGCCCGGGCGGGTCAATCCGGTGGGAGCGCGGCTTCGGTCCGTGTCTCCTGCCAGATGGGACCGAAGCCGCGATCCCCGACTGCCCCACCTAGCACTTGGCGTAAACCACCACCGACCATGGGTAACCAGCGGATATGGCGAGCGGGCAGCGAGCGATTCCCGGCAAGGTCTGGGCCAGGGTCGAATGCGTCCTGCGCGGCGATCGCGGCCCGTATCACTGGACGGAGGCCTGCGTGTCGCGGGCCGAGTCGCTGATGGCGATCGACCGTGAGCGCGCGGCGGCGATGTCGAACCTGCGCCCGTGCAAGCTGTGCCGCTCGCGCGGCCCGCAGCGGGCCTCGCCCGCGGGTGAGTCCGGGACCGAATAGGGCGACACCTACGCCGCATTTGTCGCCTGCGAGGCCGACGCGTTATCGTCCCCCCGATATGCCATCTCGGGCGTTCACCCACCCTCCACCCGACCTGGCATCTGGGCATCATGAAGGCCGTCGCATGCCCGGCCTCCCCCACGCAGACAACGCGCGAGGTGTGCGGCGGCCTTGCCCCACCCCGGCACGACGAAGGCCGCCGGCGTCGGGGGGTTCCCGCGTCGCCGGCGGCCTTCAGGTCTAGACCACCCCGGCTCCGCATGCCGGAGGGGCACGGTCAGCCTACGCCGGAGCATGCAAGCTGCTCAATGGGGAGAAACCCCCATCCGGCCGCTCGCTAGTTCGTGCGGTCCTCGCCGGTCAGACGCTTGATCTCCTCGCGCGCCCGATCGGCGAGCGACGCCTCCTCGGAGCTGATCTCGGCGCTTTCCGGCGGATCGTGCAGCGGCAGGTGGCAGCACTCGTCGGCGGTGACTGTCAGAGTCACGCGCCCCGAGTCGTCGATCTCGCCCACCTTCGCGGCCTCGATGTAATGCGGCCGGTCGGCGTAGTTGTGGAACGCGAAGCCGCCGTGCTGCGTGATCGCGAGCCCGTCGAAGATGTCCGCGTTCTCGTCGCCGACGACGAGGAAGACGACACCGACCTGGTCGCCGTCGCTCGCATGCACGGCCCAGCCGTTCTCGATCACCTTCCACGAGACCGCCGTCACGCGCCGGATCCTACTTCAGGCTCGCGCCGCCGGATCATGTCCAGCTCGCCCGCGGAGAATCGCCGCCGGCGCTCGACATCGGCCGGGTCGACCATCTCGCCGTCGCGCTCGACGTAGCCGTCGCGGCCGCCGATCGCGAGCAACACGAGCTCCTCGTCGCCCGCGTTCCAGAACCGCCGCGGGGTGGTCGTCTCGACGTGGACGGCGCCGCCCGGGCCGAGCTCGAACGACTCGCCGCCGGCCTCGAACCCGGCCCGCCCGGCATGTACGAAGTAGAGCTCGTCCTGGCGGTGGTGGAAGTGGTTGAACCACTCGGTGCCCGGCGGGAGGACGATCGCGTTCACGCCGAACGCCGTCACGCCCAGCTCGTGCCGCAGCTTGCGGAACACGCCGGGGCCGAGTGCGTCGATCGTCGTGACGCGGTGTGCCACGGGAGCAACTGTAGACCCTCGCCCATGCGTGACGGCCGTCGGACCGGGGTATGATCTCGCGCATGCGGGGGCTGCCAGGGAGGGGGCGCTTCGGCGCGGCGGCGACGCTGGCGCTCATGGCGCTGGCCGGATCGCCGGCGGCCGCGAACGCCCACCACGCGCCGTCCTGGCGGGTCGTCCACCACGGCGGAACGGCCGATCTGCGCGCGATGAGCCCCGTCTCGCGCCACGTCGCCTGGGCGAGCGGCAGCGAGGGCACCGTCCTGCGCACGACGAACGGCGGCCGCTCCTGGCGCAACGTCGGGCCGGCCGGGACGAGCGCGCTCGAGTTCCGCGGGATGACGGCCTTCGACGCCCGCCACGCCGTCCTCATGTCGATCGGCGACCACCCGGGCGACTTCCGCACGTACCTGACGTCCGACGGCGGCCGCCACTGGCGGATCACGAACCAGAACACGAACCCACAGGCGTTCTACGACTGCATGGCGTTCTTCGACCGCCGCCACGGACTCATCCTGAGCGACCCGGTCAACGGACGCTTCCGCGTGCTCCTCACGGCCAACGGCGGGCGCAGCTGGCACGTCGACCCGGCCGGGAACGTCCCCCGCGCCCACTCGCCGAACGAGTTCGGCTTCGCCGCCTCCAACGAGTGCATCACCACGTCGGGCCGGCACGACGCCTGGTTCGGCAGCGGCGGCTCGGAGGGCGGCCGGGTGTACCGCTCGACCGACGGCGGGCACCACTGGAAGGTCTCGGCGACGCCGATCGCGTCGGGCGACTCGTCCGGCATCTTCGCCGTCGCCTTCCGCACCGGCCTGCAGGGCCTCGCCATCGGCGGCGACTTCGCGAATCCCGCGTCGGCGCCGAAGTCGCTCGCCCTGACGGCGGACGGCGGCCGTACCTGGACGCTCGTCGCCGACCGGGCCGCCCCTGACGCCTACCGCTCGGGCGCCGCCTGGGTCCCGCACACCGCGGGGACGGCGCTCGCCGTCGGCCTCACCGGCAGCGACATCTCGACCGACGGCGGCTTCTCCTGGACGCGGTTCGACCGCGGCAGCTTCGACGCCGTCGTCTGCACGCCGCACGGCTCCTGCTGGGCGTCGGGCGCGAACGAGCGCATCGGCGTCCTGAAGCGATAACGCGCACGAGCTCCGGCGGGCGGACGGTCGTCCGCCCACCCGCCGTGCTCTCGCATCAGCCGTCCGCTAGGCGGGGCAGGGGTTGCCCTGCAGCGTCCTGCGGAAGTTCTCGAACGCCCGCACCGGCTGGAAGCCGGTGTCCGGGAAGATCATCGGGAACAGATGGCCGTACTCGGTGGTGACGTTCCCGCCGAAGTCCCTGCGGTGCGGCATCAGGTCGCCGCCCTGCTGGAACGTGCACTTCCCGCCGACCATGCGGGTCGTCCAGATCGGGTAGAACGCCGTGCCCGGCGCGGGCAGCGTGCAGCCCTCACCGGTGCTGGTGTCGCAGACTCCGCCGACATCCGGCGTCTCGTTGCTCGGCAGGTTGACCTCGAACAGCGCCCGGCGGTACTGGTGGCCGCGGGTGGTCGGGCTCGAGATCATGAGCGGCGTCTCGTGCAGCCTGCGATCGAGGCGTCGGTTCGCGAGCGTGCCCGGCCAGTCGCGCTGGTACGAGGTGCCGTCCCAGTCGAAGTCGCCGACCCCTGCGAAGCAGCCGGTCAGCTGGACGAGCGTCGAGGCGGCCCCGTCGAAGCAGGCGACGTCATCGGAGTCCAGGGCCGTGTCCGGCGGTGCCGGGTCGGTGCAGTTGCCACCCTCGCCGTCGATCGCGTCGCAGTACTCGAAGTGACCGATCTCGTCCGAGAACGACAGGTTGTCGGCGTGGGCCGACCAGGTGTTGCCGCGCGGGACGGCCGTGTCGTACATGGGATGGAACGCGTACGCCCGCTCGTGGCACTTGGCCGAGTTCGGCTGGAAGAGGACCTGGCCGAACCCGTTGCGCTTGCTGGCCGTCATCGAGCCGTGCCGGCCGGTCGTGACGTCGGTCATGTCCACGCGGACGCCGGCCGCCGTGTCGTGGATGTGCACCCGGATCGTGTCACCGGGGTTCATCATCAGGTCGACCGAGGGATCCGGGTTGAGCGCCTTGGCCACCCCGTCGTCGAGCAGATCGCGCGACGTCGCGAGCGGGTTCGCAGGCGCCTGCGACTTGCCGCTGCGGGTGAAGTACGCCCAGTTGACGGGCTCCTCGCCGGCGAGCGGGAAGTTGTCGCAGTCCGCGTTGTTGAACTGGCCCGTGTTCTGGTTGAACGGGAAGCTGTCGATCGTGAGCGCGGCGCAGTACTGCGTCGCGGTGCACCCGAACCCGTCGAACTGCGGGACGTAGCCCGGCGAGTACCACTGGATCTCCATGAACGCGTTGCCCGGGTGCTTGCCGATGTAGTTCGGCGACCTGGGGTTCGCGCTCACCTTGTTGTTCGCGTCGGAGTCCGGCGTGCACCTGTGGGTGAACTCCGGCGCCGACTGGGTGTCGCACAGCACCATACCGAGCCAGAACGTCGGCCGCAGCATGAAGTCCCACGTGCCGCCCTTCTCGTCCTGCCGGGGCAGCGTCGGCGGGTTCTTCGGCAGGCGCACCGTGTAGGTGACGTCGTTGCCCGAGCCCGGCCGGTTCGACTGGAAGCCGACGGACGGCTCGTCGTGGCCGATGTAGTGGCCCTTCGCCGTGACCGCCGGGTCCTTGCACATGATCTTGGCGGCCTCGCACGCCTGCGTTCCGTACTCCTCGTCGTGGCCGCTGGCGCTCGCCGCCTGGCTCGAGACGAGCACGCCGACGATCGCCGCCAGGAGGACGGCGCCGACCCTGCCTCGCATCTCACACCTCCGCGTCGCGCGGCCTTCCCCTTGGGGCCGCATCGGCGGCATCATCACCCGCCAAGTGGCATCCGCGACGTGGGCTGGATCACGGGGCGAGCGAGACGCCCATGACCGGGAGCTCCCGGCCCCACTCCGACGTCGCCGTGCGCAGCGGCTCGCCGCCCATCCGGGCGTAGAAGCCGAGCGCGTGCGGCTCCGCCTCCCACTCCATGGTGCTCGCGCCCCGATCGCGGGCGCGCCCGGCGGCATGGCGGAAGAGCCGCGACCCGATGCCGCGGAGGATCGAGCCGGGCTCCACCCACAGGTGCTCGAGGACGCAGACGCCGCCCTCCGGCGGCAGGACCTCGGCCCACCCGATCGCGCGCACGTCCGCCTCGGCGACGAAGGCGTGGGCCGTCCCCAGCCGGGCCGGCGAGAGGTCGAGCGATGCGGCCCACGACCGGACGAGCGCGTCGTCGTAGCCCCAGAATCCCTTGGCCGCGGCGGCGATCTCACGCAGGGCATCCCCCTCCTCCGGACGCGCGGCTCGGATGACCATTGGAGCACCCTAACCATGCGGCTCCCGCGCACGTGACGGGGACTACATTCTCCCGGATGGCCACCGCGACGCCGCCCATGGTGCTGCACCTCTCCCTGATCGCCGGCGGAGCTCTGCGCGACCGCGACGGCGGGCGCCTCGGGAGGGTCGACGACCTGATCGTACGGCTCGGGGAGGACTACCCACCCGTCACGGGCGTGCTGGCGACGGTCGCGGGGCGGCAGGTCTTCGTTCCGGCGGCGGAGCTCGCCGAGATCGCGCACGGGCGGGTCGACATGGTCTCGGACCTGATCGACCTGCAGCGCTTCGAGCGCCGCCCCGGCGAGGTGCTCCTGCGCAAGGACGTGCTCGACCGCCAGCTGATCAACATCGACGGCGCCCGGCTCGTGCGCGCCAACGAGATCGAGATCGCCCGCCTCGAGGGCTGGTACCGGGTCGTCGGGGTCGACACCGGGTTGCGCGGGATCGTGCGCCGGGTCGTCCCCCGGCGCCTCGGCAAGACCATGCCGCCCGGCGGGTTCCTGGATTGGGCCAGCGTCGAGGCCTTCACGGGCCACGTGCCCACCGTGCGCCTGCGCGTGCCGCACCCCAAGCTCGCCCGGCTGCACCCGGCCCAGCTGGCCGACCTGGTCGAGGCGGCGTCGCACAACGAGGGCCGCGAGATCATTCGCGCGGTCGGCGACGACGGGGAGCTCGAGGCCGACGTGTTCGAGGAGCTCGATCCCCAGCACCGACGCGAGTTCGTCGACGAGCGGCCCGACGAGGAGGTGGCGCAGCTGCTCCAGCGGATGGAGCCCGACGACGCGGTCGACCTGCTGGGCGACCTGCCCGAGCAGCGCCGCGAGAACGTCGTCCAGCTGCTGCCGGCCGTGCAGCGCCGGCGGGTGCGGGCGCTGGCCGGCTACGACCCGGCGACCGCCGGCGGGCTGATGAGCCCCGAGTTCGTGTGCCTCTACGCGCAGGCCTCGAAGGCGGAGGCGATCGAGCGCATCGAGCGCAGCCGCGCCCCCGCAGATGCGCTCGCGTGGGTCTACGTCATGAACCTCGACCGCCGTCTCAAGGGGGCCGTCGCGCTCGCCGACCTCCTGCGGTCGCCGCCCGGCGAGGCGGTGGGCGACGTGGCCACGTTCCTGCCGCCGCGCGTGTCGCCCGAGGCCGGCCTCGAGGAGGTGGCCCGGCTCATGACCGACTACGACCTGACGGTCGTCCCGGTGGTCGACGAGCGCGAGCAGATCATGGGGGTCGTGACCGTCGACGACGTGCTGGAGATGGTGCTGCCGCGCGGCTGGCGGCGCCGGTTCGACGTCCTGGGAGGCGAATGAGGATGGATGGCGGGCCGAGTATCGACGCTGCGGTCGGTTCGCGACCGCCTGTTGCGCGGCCGCTTCGGCGGCGTCCGCCGCGGCCCGCTTAGCCGCGGCAGCGCCCGGCTGCTCGCCGTCATCGGATTCCTCGGGCCCGGCCTGATCGCCGCCAACGCCGGCAACGACGCCGGCGGCATCGCGACCTACTCCTCGGTCGGCGCCCGCTACGGCTACGACCTCCTCTGGATGATGGTCGTGATCACGGTCTCGCTGATCGTGGTGCAGGAGATGGCCGCCCGGATGGGCGCCGTGACGGGCAAGGGCCTGGCCGAGCTGATCCGGGAGCAGTACGGCGTGCGCTGGTCACTGTTCGCCACGACCTCCGTGCTGGTCGCGAACGTGGGCATCTGCATCTCGGAGTTCGTCGGCATCGGCGCCGCGCTCGGCCTCGCCGGCATCCCGGCGCAGGTGTCGGTGCCGATCGCCGCCCTGGGGGTCTGGCTGCTCCTGATCCGGGGCTCGTACAAGGTCGCCGAGCGCATCTTCGTGGTGATGACGATCCCGTTCTTCGCCTACCCGGTCGCCGCCCTGCTGGCCCGTCCGGACTGGGGGTCGGTCGGCCATGCGATCGTCTCCCCGCAGCTCCACGACTCACGCGCCTACCTGTTCCTGTTCATCGCGACCGCGGGCACCACCATCACGCCGTTCATGCAGCTGTACGTGCAGTCGGCGGTGGTCGAGCGCGGCGTCGGCGTCGATGAGCTGAACGCCGAGCGGGCCGAGGTGACGTCAGGATCGATCTTCGCCAACCTCGTGGCCGGCTTCATCATCATCGCCACCGGCTCGACGCTCTTCCTGCACGGCCACCACGACATCTCCTCGGCGGCGCAGGCGGCGCAGGCCCTGGAGCCGTTCGCAGGCCGTTACGCCGAGGTGCTCTTCGCCGTCGGCCTCCTGGGCGCCAGCCTGCTGGCCGCGGCGATCCTGCCGGTCACCGCCGCGTACGTGATCGCGGAGACGTTCGGGTTCGAGAAGGGCATGAGCCGCCGTATCCACGAGGCGCCGGTGTTCGTCTCGGTCATCACCGCGCTGATCGCGATCGGCACGGTCGTCGCGATCATCCCGGGCATCCCGGTGATCGGCCTGCTGGTCGGCGTGCAGGTCGTGAACGGGGCGCTCCTGCCCGTCCTGCTCGTGTTCATCTGGCGGCTCGCAAGCGACCGCGAGCTGATGGGCGAGCACCGCAACGGCCGGGTCTTCAACGTCCTCGCGGGATTGACGGTGCTCGCCACCTCGGCCCTCTCGATCACCCTGCTCGCCGTGACCATCGGGTCGGCGTTCCTCTGACGTGGGGGAACCCATGGTTCCCCCACGGGCCCCTTCCTTTCGGCGTGTGAGGCACATCCACAGCGACGCAGCGGCGCCGTTCCTGTAACTTCAGCCACATGAACGAGGAGGCGTTCTCCGTCCCGGTCGGTGACGGCGCCCTTGCGGGCCACCGTGGCGGGAACGGGCCGCCGGCCCTGGTGCTGCACGGCGGCCCGGCGTGGCCGGACTACACGGAGGGCCTCGCCGCCGAGCTCGCCGGCTCCCTGCGCACCCACCGCTACACCCAGCGCGGGACGCTGCCCTCGACCGTCGGCGGCCCGTACACGATCGAGGCGCACGTGGACGACGCGATCGCGGTCCTCGACCACTTCGAGATCGAGCGGGCGTGGGTCGTCGGCCACTCCTGGGGCGGCCACCTCGCGCTGCACATGACGGTGGCGCGCCCCGACCGGCTGCTCGGCGTCGTGTGCATCGACGCGCTGGGGGCGTTCGACCGCGTCTTCGCCGAGTTCGGCGCGAACCTGCGGCGCACGCTGACCGCCGGCGAGGTCGCCCGGATCGAGGAGATCGAGGACAGTCGCCGCCGCGGCGAGGCCACCGAGGCCGACCTGCTCGAGCGGTCGCAGCTCGTGTGGCCGCGCTACTTCGCCGACCCGGATGCCGTGCCGCCCCACCCCGGCGACCGGATCGGCGTCGAGTGCTCGACGGGGACGAACGCCTCCATCTCCGACCACTTCAGCCGCTTCACCCTCGCCACCGGCCTGCCGTCGACGAAGCTCCCGGCCCTCTTCATCCACGGCGAGCGCGACCCGCTACCGGTGTCGTCGTCCCTCGAGGCGGCCGCGCTCGTCCCGGACGCGCGGGTGGAGACGATCCCGGACTGCGGCCACTTCCCCTGGATGGAGCGCCCCGGCGAGATCAAACAGCGCGTCGAGCGCTTCCTCCCGGGCGCTGAATGACCGGTGCCTGGCACCGGCTATTCATCCGCGTCCCACTTGGGGTGGTGGCGGCGAGCCCAGTCGCGCCGCACGCTCCCGAGCACCATCCCGCGCAACGAGTGGCGCGTGGAGGGGTGCACGAGCACCAGGTAGAGGTGGCCGACGACGAGCGGCACGGCGATCCAGGTGGCGATGTCGTGCACGAGGATCGCGCTCGTGCGCCCGCGCACGGCCGCGTCCGTCTCCTGCAGGTACATGAGCAGCCCGCTGACCGAGAACACCACCATGAGCCCGAACACGAACGCCGTGTTCAGCTTCTGCCCGGCGTTGAAGCGCCCCTGCGGCGGCTCGTCGCCGCGCCGCGTCACCGCCCACCGCAGCCAGCGGACGTCGTCCTCGTCGAAGCGGTCGACCTCGGCGGCGGTGCGGCGCAGGCGCCCGCTCGTATCGCTCGCGACGAGCACGACGAGGCCGGCCCAGAACCCGATCGCGGCGCCAAGGTGGATCGACTTCCATAGCCGCCGGTTCGCGGCCAGCTCGGCGAACGCCGGCAGGTACAGGATCAGCCCGGTCGCGAGCAGGATGAGGAACGTGCCCGCGAGCAGCCAGTGAAGCGAGCGCTCCTCCGGCCAGAACCGGCGCACGTAGCCCGGCTCAGTACCCGTTCGAGCGGCCAACCCAGGCATCGATGTCGTAGCCGTTCTGCTCCCAGAACCCGGGCTCGAGCTTCGGCACGAGCTCGATCCGGTGGAGCCACTTCACGCTCTTGTAGCCGTACATCTCCGGGATCACGAGCCGCATCGGCGCGCCGTGCGGCCGCGACAGCGGCTTGCCGTCCATCGTGTGGGCCAGCATGACGTCCGGCAGCGTCGACTGCTTCAGCGAGAGGGTGTCGATGTAGGGCCGCTCCATCGAGACGAAGTTCACGTAGCGGGCCGTCGGCAGCGGCTCGACCATGTCCCACAGCGTCTGCAGCCGCACGCCGCGCCAGTGCACGTCCGAGACCGTCCACCCCGTGACGCAGTGGAAGGTGTTCGTCTGCGAGACGGCCGGGAGCGCCTGCACCTGCGACCACGTCAGCGTGACCGGCTTGCGCACGTGCCCGGTGACCTCGAGCCGGTAGCCGGCCGGATGGAACGCCGGCCACGGCGGGTTGATCGCGTAGATGCGCCAGCCTGAAGGGAACACCTCCTTGATGGCGCTCGGGACGACCGACCCGGCGTCCGCGAGCGGCCCGTGGAGGGCCGAGGTGATGCGGTCGCCGAGGAGGATGCCGACCCCGCCCGCGCCGACCACGGAGAGGAAGGCAGCCCGGCCGATGCGTCGCTCGCTCATCCCTCGCAGTATGCGGTGAAAACGTCACCGTTACATGCGCCGCAGTCACAGTGTTCCGGTTCTTGTAAGGAGCGGGCTGCCGGGGCATGAAGCCATAACCCGCGAACACCACACTCGTCCGTCCCGATGGCACACCGCCGTCAACGAGCCCAACGAGCCATCGCCGAACCACCCGAGCCCTCTTTTCCCTTCCTAAATTGGGTCTGATTCCCCAAGAAACCCGGGATTGCCGGTTTCTTCTAGTTAGACGAGACTCAAAAGATGGTGCGTTATCGCCGCCGGCCTCTCCCGGCAGGCATCGAAAACTTGGCCCGCCTATTCCTGCGGCGTGACGAGCGGCGGAACCCGGGCGCGCTGCGCCCACACGACCGATCCGATCACGGTCAGCGCCACCAGCACCGTCGGCGCGGTCACGTGCTCGCCGAGCAGCAGCGCCGACCAGGCCAGCGTGAGCAGCGCCTGCAGCTGCTGCACCTGGCCGCCACGGGCGATCCCGGCCAGCGACAGGCCCCGGTACCAGGCGAAGAAGCCGAGGTACATCGACGACACGCCGAGCAGCACCAGGCAGCTCCACTCGGATGCGCTCGTGTCGTACGACCCGCGGGTGAACCACCAGATCAGCGCCGAGGCCGGGACTGTGAGCGGCAGCGCCAGCACGACGACCCACGAGATCACCTGCCACCCCGGCATCGCGCGCGTGATCGTCGCCCCCTCGACGTAGCACCACGACGACGCGCACACCGCCCCGACCACGAGGGCGTCGGCGAGGAGGTCGTCGTCCCCGCCCGCGCGCGAGAGCGCGAACACCGCCAGGGCCGCCGTTCCGATCGCGGCCGCGGCCCAGAACTGCCAGCTGACGCGCTCGTGCGTGCGCAGGACGGCGATCAACGCGGTGGTGAGCGGCATGAAGGTAGCGATGACCGCGACGTGGGCCGAGGTCGTCCGCTCGAGCGCGAGCGCCAGCAGGATCGGCCAGCCGAAGACGGCGCCGAGCATCGTGTACATCAGCGGCCGCCGCTGCGCCGCCGGTGGGAACGGGACGCGGTGCACGGTGAGCAGCACGCCGGCGACGACGCCGGCGATCACCGCGCGGCCGGTCGCGGTCAGGAACGGGCTGAACCCCCCGACCGCGACCTTGGTCAGCGGCACGGAGAACGAGAACATCAGGACGCCGGCGAACGCCCACGCCAGGCCCTCCCGCCGCACCGAGACGGGTGCGACGGCCCCTCGAGTCGTCGTCGCGTCCACCGGCCAGAGCGTAGCCGCGGCCGCATTCGTCGGCTTCTTGTAAGGAACGGGCAAGGGGCCGGAAAGACTGCCTCCGTAGCGTCCTTCCGACGACGCCCGGCGCCCGCCGGGCCCACCACTCGGAGGGAGAGGCTCGACATGACGAGACGATGGTTGATACCGCTCGGGGCGCTCGCCGCCCTGGCCTTCCCGGCGACCGCTGCCGCGCACGGCGGCCGGGCCGTGTTCACGCTCTCCAACGGGGCGTCGGGGAACCGCGTGCTGGCCTTCGCCCGGGCCGGCGACGGGACGCTCGCGCCGGCCGGATCGGCCCCGACGGGCGGGGCCGGCACCGGCGTCACCGCCAAGACGCAGGGCTCGATCGCCCTCAGCCCCGACGGCCGCCGCCTCTACGCGGTGAACGGCGGATCGGGCACGATCGCGGTCTTCGCCGTGCACGGGGCGCACCTCACGCGCCTCGCGGTCGTGCCCTCCGGCGGCGCCGGTCCGGCCAGCGTGACCGCCGGCCACGGCCGCGTGTACGTCGTGAACGCCGGCGGCCTGAACGTGGTCGGCTTCCGCGTCACCCGGCACGGGCTGCGCCGCATCCACCACGGGGCTGTCGCGCTCGCGTCGGGCGACGCGGGGCCCGCCCAGGTGTCGCTGAACCCGGCCGGCACCGCCCTGGCCGTCACGAACACCGCCTCGGACACGATCGACACCGTCACGCTGCGGCGAGACGGCGCGATCCGGCGGCTGCGCTCGTTCGCGTCGGCCGGCACCACGCCGTTCGGCTTTGGGTTCACCCGCAACGGCGTCCTGGTCGTCTCGGACGCGCACCAGGCGCCGACGAGCGCCGCGTCGTCGTACCGGATCGGGGCCGGCGGGGCCCTGCGGCTCCTGTCCGGGCCGGTGCAGGCGAACCAGCTGGCCGCGTGCTGGGTCGCGATCGCCGGCCGCATCGCCTACACGGCCAACGCCGGCAGCGGGACGATCTCGGCCTTCCGCGTGGACGGCCACGGCCGGCTCCACCTGCGCGGCGTGGCCGCGAGCCCGGGCTCGACGAGCACCCCGCTCGACGAGTCCGTCACCCCGGACGGCCGCTACCTGGAGGTCCTGACGAGCGGCCTGCACAGCATCACGAGCTACCGCATCGGCGCCCGTGGGGCGCTCACGCCGGTCGGCTCGGTGGGCGGCCTGCCCGCGAGCGACGAGAGCGTCGCCTCCTCCTAGCGGCCTATCCCCCCGGGCGCCGGCCTGACCGGCGCCCGGGCGGTCCCGCTAGCGTGGGCGGATGCCGTGGCAGCACAGGGACGGCCGCATCGTCGGGACCGCGTTCGGCCTCCACGCCGCGCTCTACGGCACGTGGGCGGGACGGGTGCCGGCGATCAAGCACGCGCTCGGCCTCTCCGACGCCGCGCTCGGGGCCGCCCTGTTCGCCATGGCGGTCGGGACGCTCCTCGGCAGCTGGCGGGGCGGCGGCCTGGCGCGGCGGCTGGGGCCGGCCCGAGTCGTCCGCACCGCCCTGCCGGGCATGGCGGCGGCCCTGGTCGCGTCGGCCTTCGCCGGCGACCTGGCCGTCCTCGCCGCGGCGCTCTTCTGCTTCGGGACGCTGGGCGCGATCGTGGACGTCGCGATGAACACGTCCGCGGTCGGGGTCGAGCGCACCCTGGAGCGCCCGCTGATGTCCGGCTTCCACGGCGCCTGGAGCGTCGGTCTCCTGCTGGGTGCCGTCGGTGCCAGCGCGGCCGCCGCGGCCGGAGCCGGGCCGAAGGGGCACTTCACCGTCGTGGCGGCGCTTGTCGCCGGCGCGGGAGTCGCGACGCTCGCCGGGCTTCCCGCGCCCGCCGACCCGGCCCGTTCGCCGGGCACCTCGCGCGCGGCCTGGTCGGCCGAGCTCGTCGTCCTCGGCGCCATCGCCTTCTGCAGCTTCTTCGCCGAGGGCGCGGCCGCCGACTGGAGCGCCGTCTACATGCACGACCGGGCCGGCGCCGGGCCGGCGATCGCCGCCGCGGCCTTCGCCGGGTTCTCGGTCGCCATGGCCGCGTCGCGGCTGACGGGCGACCGGCTCGCCGCCGCGGTCGGCCCGTCCGCCCTGGCCCGCCGGGCCGGGATCACCGCCGCTGCCGGGCTCGGGCTCGCGCTGGCCGTCCCCGTGCCGGGCGCCGGAATCGCCGGGTTCGCGCTCATGGGAGCCGGGCTCGCCCCGATCGTGCCGCTCGTCGTGAGCGCCGCGGGCGCGGCGGCGCACGGGGTCGAGACCGCCGTCTCGCGGGTGTTCCTGCTCGCCTACAGCGGATCGATCGCCGGGCCGGCCGCGATCGGGTTCGCGGCCGGGCACGTCGCGCTGCGGACGGCGCTCCTGATCCCGCTCGCGCTCATCGTCTGCATCGTCGCCGGCGCCCGCCGGGTCGAGCCGGCTGCGGGCGGCGAGCTTGCAAGAACCTGAACACCCTGCCGCGCAGGGTGAACGACGGTACGCTGGTGGCATGGCGTCGACGGCTGCCCCACCGCGCGTGCTCGTCGTCGACGATGAGCCGGTCGTGCGCGACGTCCTCACGCGCTACCTGGCCCACGAGGGCTTCGAGGTCCACGCGGCCGCCGACGGGCATGCGGCGCTCACCGCGATCGAGGCGCAGCCGCCGAGCGTGATCGTGCTCGACCTGATGCTGCCGAAGCTGAGCGGCCTCGAGCTCCTGCGCCTCGTCCGCCTCGAGAGCAGCGTCCCCGTGATCATCCTCTCCGCGAAGGTGAGCGAGCGCGAGCGGATCGCGGGGCTCGAGCTCGGCGCGGACGACTACGTGACGAAGCCGTACTCGCCCCGCGAGGTGGTCGCCCGGGTGCGCGCCGTCCTGCGCCGCGGGGCCGGCGAGCCGCGGGCGCCGCTGGAGTTCGACGACCTGGTGATCGACCCGGTCCGGCGCGAGGTCAGCCGCGCCGGCGAGGTCGTCCGCACCACCCGCAAGGAGTTCGACCTGCTGCTGTGCCTCGCGTCCACCCCCGGCCGGGTCTACACCCGGGCCGAGCTGGTCGAGTCGGTGTGGGGGTACGTGTGGAGCGGCGACACCGAGACGGTCACGGTGCACGTCCGCCGCCTGCGTGCGAAGATCGAGGCCGACCCGTCGAAGCCGCGGCGGCTCGTGACGGTGCACGGCGTCGGCTACCGGTTCGAGCCGTGAGCGAGACCATCCGGCTGATCGCGCTACTCGGTCCGATCGCACTCGCGACGCTCCTCACCTCCCTCCTGGCGCGGCGCCTGGCGACCCGCCTCGGGCTCGCGTACACGCTGACCGCGATCGCCGTCATCGCCTCGCTGGTCACGGTCGTCGACCTGCTCGTCCTGAGCCATTTCATGCTCATCTCGCCCGGCAACCCGGCCGAGCTCGTGTGGGTGGCGGGCTACTCCGTGACGGCGGGCGTCGCCGCGGCGCTCATCGTCGGCCGCTCGAACACCCGCGCCCTCGCCCGCCTGGCCGCGACGGCCCGCTCGCTCGGCGAGAACCGCCTGGACGCCCGCGCCGGCGACCTGCGGGCGGCGCCGGAGCTGCGGCTGCTCGGCGAGACGCTCGACATCGCCGCCGCGCGGCTCGAGGCCGGCATCGAGGCCGAGCGCGCGATCGAGGCGCAGCGGCGCGACCTCATGACGTCGCTCTCGCACGACCTGCGCACGCCGATCGCCAACCTGCGGGCGATGGTCGAGGCCATCGACGACGGCATCGTCCGCGACCCGGAGACGGTCGCCCGTTACACGGGCGAGATGCGCCGCTCCGTGATGGCGCTCGTCACGATGATCGACGACCTCTTCGAGCTCGCCCAGCTGGACGCCGCGGAGTTCGCCCGCGACGCCCGCTCGACATCGCTCGCCGAGGTCGTCGAGGGCGCGCTCGACCTGTGCCGCCCCGAGGCGGCCGAGAAGCGCATCCGGGTCGAGGTTGACCTTGGCCGGGCCGGCCCCAGCCTGTGCTCGCCCAAGCTCGCGCGGGTCGTGCATTCCCTGCTCGACAACGCCGTCCGCTACACGCCCGAGGGCGGCTGGGTCACCCTGCGCGCCGAGACCGGCGCCGACGGCATCAGCCTGTCCGTCCAGGACAGCGGCCCCGGGATCGCGGCGGACGAGCTGCCGCGAGTGTTCGAGGCGTTCTGGCGCGCCGACCCCGCCCGCTCCAGCCGCGGCTCGGGGCTCGGCCTCACGCTGGCGAAGCGGATCGTCGAGGCCCTCGGCGGCCGCATCGAGGCGTCGAGCGGCCCCGACCGCGGGTCACGCTTCGACGTCTCCGTGCCCACGCGCGCGTAGTCGGGTCGACGGCCCCGGGGCAGGCCTGGCTAGGCTTTCGCCCGTGGGCTTCCAGGTCATCTCTCCCGACGAGCCGGACTGGATCACCCGGCCCCACGAGCCGGGCGAGCCGGCCCGGCACGTGGCCGAGCTGAGCGAGCTCGCGGGCTTCGCGCACTCCCGCGCCAACATCTGGCGCTACGAGCCCGGGGCGCGCGGCCGCCGCCACCGGCACCCGACCCACGAGGAGACCTTTGTGGTGCTCTCGGGGACGCTCTCGCTGTACCTGGGCGACGAGCGGGAACGGTACGACATGTGGGCGGGCGGCCTCATCCACGTCGAGGCGGGGACCGCGCTCCAGGCCGCCAACCACGGCGAGGCAGACCTGCTCGTCTACGTGTACGGGGCGCCGCCCGAGACCGAGGACGAGCACGTCGAGCTGCTCGACCCGGCCGTGTAGCCCGTGACGGTCGCCTTCGCCGCCCAGGACCTGTCGAAGCGCTACGGCCGCACGGTCGCGCTCGACGGCGTCAGCCTGCACGTGGACGCCGGCGAGCTGGTCGGCCTGCTCGGTCCGAACGGCGCCGGCAAGTCGACGCTCGTGAAGATCGGCTGCGGCCTCGTGCACCCCTCGGCGGGAAACGCAATGGTGTGCGGCGCGCCGGCCGGGTCGCCGCCCGCCCGGGCGAGCCTCGGCTACCTGGCCGAGCTGTTCCGGTTCCCGGGCTGGATGACGGCGGACGAGCTCCTGCGCATGCACCAGGGCCTGACCCGATCGGGCGGCGGCGCCGGGGAGCGCGGGCGGCTGCTCGAGCTGGTCGGACTGGCCGACGTCGCCGGGCGCCGCATCGAGACGATGTCGAAGGGCATGCAGCAGCGGCTCGGGATCGCCCAGGCGCTCATCGCGGGCCCCCCCATGCTGGTGCTGGACGAGCCGACGAGCGCGCTCGACCCGGCCGGGCGGCGCACGGTGCGCGACATGCTCGAGGAGCTCCGAGCGGGCGGCACCGCGGTGCTTCTGAACTCGCACCTGCTCAGCGAGATCGAGCTCGTGTGCGACCGGGTGGTGATCATCAACCGCGGCCGCGTGGTCGCCCAGGGCACGCCGAACGAGCTGACCGCGGCGGGCGGCGTCGAGATCGAGACCGGCACGGGCACGCGCCGCTACCAGGCCGGACGCGCGGAGATCCCCGGCCTCGTGGCGGAGCTGGTCGCCGCCGGGGAGCAGGTGTACGAGGTGCGGGCGGTCCGCTCGACGCTCGAGGAGGTCTACCTCGAGGCGGTCGAGGGGGAGATGGGATGAGCGCCGCCGGCGTGATCGTGCGGGTGACCCTGCGGGAGTGCCTGCGGCGGCGGGTGCTGGTCGTGGTCGTGCTGCTGACGATCGCGTTCCTGGCGCTCTACGCCGTCGCCACCCACTTCGCCTTCTCGTCGGTCAACACCACGCGGGTGCGCCAGAACGGGGCGCTGGTCGACGCGAACGCCCTCGCCGGCGCCACGCTGCTCGGCCTGGCGATGTTCGCGACGCTCTTCCTGGGGGCGGTGCTGGCGGTGTTCCTGACCTTCAACGTCGTTCGCGGGGACGCAGAGCAGGGGCTGCTCCAGCCGATCGTGGTGCGCCCAATCGGGCGGACGGTCTTCGTCGCGGCCCGCTTCGGGGCCGCCTGCGGCCTGTGCGCCTCCTACACCGTGCTCGTGTACGGCGCGAGCGTCGTCATCACCGGGCTCGAGGGCGGCTGGTGGCCCGACAGCATCGTCCTGCCCGGCGTGGCCCTCGCGGCGGGCGTCTGCATCCTCGCCGCGATCTCGCTTCTGGGGTCGGTCTACATGTCGACGATCGCGAACGGGATCGCCGTGCTCATGATCTACGGCGCCGGGCTGGTCTCGGGGCTGCTCGGGCAGATCGGTTACGCGCTCCCGTCGGAGCGGCTGCAGCACATCGGCCGCGATGCGTCGTGGGCGCTGCCGTTCGACGCGCTCTACCAGGCGGGTCTGCACGCGCTCACCGCCGACACGAACGGCTTCACCGGCGTGATCGTGCACCTCGGGCCGTTCGGCGGCGCGCAGGGCGCGGGGCCGCTGCTCGGCGTGTGGGCGGTCGCCTACGCCGCGGTCGTGCTCGCCGCGACTGCCGTCGGGCTGCAGCGGCGCGATCTATAGATCAGTCGTGGCGGGCGAGCCAGTCGCCCACGACCTGCATGAAGCGCTCGCGCTCCTCGACGTGCGGCATGTGGGACGACTCCTCGAACACGACCCATTCGGCGCCGGCGATCCCTTTCTGAAGGGCCTCCTGGAGCGCCGGCGTCGCCT
>JAICJM010000228.1 GCA_025928435.1 Thermoleophilia bacterium | reverse complement strand
GGTGGTCACGGTGTAGCGCTGCACGCCGTGGAGGCTAGTCCGTGCCAGAATGCGCCGATGCCGATCGACGTCGCCCGCGCGCGCGCCGACACGCCGGGTTGCACGGACGACCGTATCCACCTGAACGCGGCCGGCTCCTCGCTCCCGCCGCAACCCGTGCTGGACGCCGTCGTCGCGCACCTCGAGCTCGAGGCCCGGCTCGGCGGCTACGAGGCGGAGGACGCGGCCGCCGAGCGCCTCGACGCCGCCTACCCCGCGCTCGCGCGCCTGCTCGGCTGCGAGCGCGACGAGGTGGCGATCATCGAGAACGCGACCCGGGCCTGGGACATGGCGTTCTACTCGCTGCCGTTCCGCGCCGGCGACCGGATCCTGACCGCCACCGCCGAGTACGAGAGCAACTACCTCGCCTACCTGCAGGTGTGCCGGCGCACGGGCGCCCGGGTGGAGGCCGTCCCCGACGACGAGCACGGCCGGATCTCGATCGACGCGCTGGAGGCGATGCTGGACGAGCGCGTGCGCCTGATCTCGATCACGCACGTGCCCACGAACGGCGGCCTCGTGAACCCGGCCGAGCGGGTCGGCGCCGTCGCGCGCAAGGCGGGGATCCCGTTCCTGCTCGACGCCTGCCAGTCGCTCGGCCAGATGCCGCTCGACGTCGAGCGGATCGGCTGCGACATGCTCTCGGCGACCGGGCGCAAGTTCCTGCGCGGTCCGCGCGGCACGGGCGTCCTCTACGTGCGCCGGTCGCTCGCGGAGACGCTCGAGCCGCCCTTCCTCGACCTGCGGGCGGCCGAGTGGGTCGACCGTGACAGCTATCGGCTGGCGCCGGGGGCGCGCCGGTTCGAGAACTGGGAGAGCTTCGTCGCCGGGCGTGCCGGGCTGGCGGCCGCGGCCGAGTACGCCCGCGACCTGGGCCTCGAGGCGATCTACGAGCGTATCCGCGGCCTGGCCGAGGGCCTGCGCGGCCACCTCGCGGCGATCCCCGGCGTCGAGGTGCGGGACCTCGGCGTCGAGCGGTGCGGGATCGTGTCCTTCACCGTCGCGGGCGTCGCCCCGCCGGACGTCGCCGCCGAGCTCGCGCGGCGCAACGTGCACGTGGTGCCGTCACGCCGCAGCTCCACCCTGCTCGACATGGACGCGCGCGGCCTCGACGCCCTCGTGCGGGCGTCCGTGCACTACTACAACACGGACGAGGAGCTGGAACGGGCGGCGGCGGTCGTCGAGGCCGTCGCCGCCCATTCGGGCTCGTCCTAGTCGCGCCGCCGGCGTGGGCCGCGATCGCGGTCGCGCCGCGGGGGCCGCTCCTCGCGGGGCGGCGCGGGCGTGCGCTCGGCCACCTCGATCAGCTGCTCGGGTGTGATCTCGTTCTCGCCCTCGAGCTTGGCGAGGAGCGTCAGGCCGATGCGGCCCTTCTCCTTGTCCACCTCGGCGACCGTGACCTTCACGGTGTCACCGCGATCGATCACCTGGGCGGCCGACTGCAGCCGGTTGCCCTTCGGCAGGATGCGGCTCACGTGCAGCAGGCCGTCGACGCCCTTGCGGAGCTCGACGAACGCGCCGAAGTCGGTGATCTTGACCACCTTCCCCGTGTACTCGTCGCCGACCTCGACCTCCTTGGTCATGGCCTCGATGGTGATCCGGCACTGCTCGGCGAGCTCGCCGTTCGTGCCGTAGATGCGGATCGTTCCATCCTCCTCGATGTCGATCTGAACCTCGTAGTCGGCCTCGAGGCCGCGGATGGTCTCGCCGCCCTTCCCGATCACCATCCCGATGAAGTCGGGGTGGATCTTCGTGCTGACGATCCGCGGGGCGTGCGCCGCGAGCTCGGTGCGCGGCTCGGCGATCGCCTCCCGCATCTTGCCCAGGATGTGGATCCGGGCCTCACGCGCCTGGCCGAGCGCGCTGCGCAGGATCTCCGTCGTGACACCGGTGATCTTGATGTCCATCTGCAGCGCGGTCACGCCCTGGTCGGTGCCGGCGACCTTGAAGTCCATGTCGCCGAGATGATCCTCGGCGCCCTGGATGTCGGTCAGGATGACGTAGTCGTCGCCCTCCTTGATGAGGCCCATCGCGATCCCGGCCACCGGCGCCTTGATCGGCACCCCCGCGTCCATCAGCGAGAGCGTCGACCCGCACACGGAGGCCATCGACGAGGACCCGTTCGACTCCAGGATCTCCGACACCAGCCGCAGCGTGTAGGGGAAGTCGACCGCGCTCGGGATGACCGGCACGAGCGCCCGCTCGGCCAGCGCGCCATGACCGATGTCGCGGCGCTTGGGGCCGCGCATGAAGCCGGTCTCGCCGACGCTGAACGGCGGGAAGTTGTAGTGGTGGATGTAGCGCTTCGTCTCGTCGAGCGACAGGTCGTCGATGCGCTGCTCCTCCTTGGCCGTCCCGAGCGTGCAGAGCGTGAGCGCCTGGGTCTGGCCGCGGGTGAAGAGCGCCGAGCCGTGCGTGCGCGGCATGACGCTGACGGACGACGTGATCCCGCGGATCTCCGTCTCGGAGCGCCCGTCCGGCCGCCGCTTGTCGACGGCGATCTTGGTGCGGACGATCTCCTTGTAGAGCTTGTCGCTCGCCGACAGGACGGCGCTGCGGGTGACCGCGTCGAGCGGCCCCTGGCCCTCGCCGTCGGCTTCGATACGGGACGGGAACGGCAGCTGGATCGTGTTCGCGATGTGCTCGTAGAGCGCGTGCCGCTTGGCCGATTTCAGCTCCTTCGAGTCCTGCTCGGCGTCGGTCAGCGCGCGGATCGCGTCGCCGAACTGCTCCTTGACGTGCGGGTAGACCGCGCCGTCGCGTGCTTCGGTGGCGAGCTGGACGAACCCGAACTGCACCCGCTGGCGCTGGAGCACGTCGGCGTCGGTCGAGCCGCCGCCGATCTCGGGCAGCTCCGAGTGCAGGAGCGCGTCGATGCGGCCCGGGAGCGCGACCAGGCCGCCCTCGGAGACGGCGGCGCGGAGCGCGTCGCCGTGGGTGGTGCGAAGCGACTCGGTGACGGCGCCGTCGGCCCACTTGGGCTGGCCCGCCTGCGAGGCCAGCTCGATCTGGAGCTGACACAGCTTCTTGACCTCGCCGTGGGCGAGCTCGAGGGCCTCGATCAGGTCCTCCTCACCGATCTCCTCGGCGCCGGCCTCGACCATCGTGATCGCCTCGGGCGTGCCGCAGACGATCAGGTCGAGCGTCGACTCCTTCAGGTCGGGGAGCGTCGGATTGACGACGAGGCGGCCGTCGATGCGGCCGATGCGAACGGCCCCGACGGGGCCCAGGAACGGCATGGGCGAAAGCATCAGCGCCGCCGACGAGCCGTTGATCGCCAGGATGTCGTGCGGGTGCACCTGGTCGGCGGAGAACGTGGTCACGATGACCTGGACCTCGTTCTTGTAGCCCTTCGGCCACAGCGGCCGGATCGGCCGGTCGACCATGCGCGCGGTCAGGATCGCCTTCTCGCCCGCGCGGCCCTCACGCTTGAAGAACCCGCCGGGGATCTTCCCGGCGGCGTATGCCTTCTCCTCGACGTCGACGGTGAGGGGGAAGAAATCCGCTCCCTCACGGCCCTCCGTCCGGCCGACCGCGGTGGCCAGCACCACGGTGCCCTCCTGCTGCACCAGCACGGCGCCGTGCGCCTGCTTGGCGACTGCGCCCGTCTCGAAGCTGATCTCCTTCTCGCCGATCGTGACGGCCAGACGTGTTGCCCCGGGCTCCACTGCAATGCTCATGTTCTCTCTCTTCTCTCCTCGGGCCCGCGCCTCGCGGGCCATCCTCCGGTCCGGACGTGCGCCCTAGCGGCGCAGGCCCAGCTCCTTGATCAACGCGCGGTAGCCCTCCAGATCGTGCCTCTGCATGTAGGTCAGCAACCGGCGCCGCCGGCCGACCAGCTTGAGCAGGCCCCGGCGGGAATGGTGGTCGTGCTTGTGCACTTTCATGTGCTCGGTGAGCTCGCTGATCCGCTGGGTGAGCAGGGCGATCTGCACCTTGGTGGAGCCGGTGTCGGCGTCGCTTGCCCCGAACTTGCCGATCAGCTCCTTCTTCTGGTCCTGGGTGAGCGGCATGCGCCCACACCTCCTTGCCTCGGGTGACATCGTCGCCGCATCCCAGGGCCCCGTCGGCAAGCTTCGCAGGCTCCGCGGTGCGGTCGTCCGGCAGGGTAGCAGACGCGTTATCTCCGCTCGGCTGCGGGCGATCCGGGCCGTGTCCCGTACACTCCTCTTCCCGACACCCCCCTGGAGGCACATTGAGCACTGCAGTCGTGACCGGCGGCGCCGGATTCCTGGGTTCGCACCTGTGTGAGTACCTGCTCGAGCGCGACTGGCGCGTCATCTGCCTCGACAACCTCGACACGGGCAGCCTCGAGAACATCGAGCGGCTGCGCGGCGACGCGTTCGACTTCCGCTATCACAACTGCGTCGAGTTCATCGAGGTGTCCGAGCCCGTGGATGTCGTGTTCCACCTGGCCTCGCCGGCGAGCCCCGTCGACTACCTGCGGCTGCCGCTCGCGACGCTCAAGGTCGGCTCGTACGGGACGCACAACGCGCTCGGGCTGGCGAAGTTCAAGCGGGCCCGGTTCATGATCGCGTCGACGTCCGAGGTGTACGGCGACCCCGAGATGCACCCGCAGCAGGAGGAGTACTGGGGCAACGTCAACCCGGTCGGCCCGCGCGGCGTCTACGACGAGGCGAAGCGCTACTCCGAGGCGATGACGATGGCCTACCACCGCCAGCAGGGCGTCGACACGCACATCGCCCGGATCTTCAACACCTACGGCCCGCGCATGCGCCAGCACGACGGCCGCGCCATCCCCAACTTCCTGAGCCAGGCGCTCGAGGGCAAGCCCATCACGGTCTTCGGCGACGGCAGCCAGACGCGCTCGTTCTGCTACGTCGACGACCTGATCGAGGGCCTCTTCCGGCTCGCGATGAGCGACTACCACCTCCCGGTGAACGTCGGCAACCCGAACGAGATGAGCCTGATCGACCTGGCCGAGAAGATCGTCGCCCTCACCGGCACGCGCTCGGAGATCGTCTTCGAGGGGCTGCCGATCGACGACCCGAAGGTGCGCCAGCCCGACATCACCCGCGCCCGCGAGATCCTCGGCTGGGAGCCGAAGGTGACGCTCGACGAGGGCCTGCGCCGCACCATCGAGAGCCTCGGCCGCACCCCCGTCCCCGCCTGACCGCGCCGTGGACGTCGAGCGCCTGCTGCGCGAGCTGCCCGGACAATTCACCGACTTCCCCCGCTCCGAGACCCCGATCGACCGGCGGCTGCAGCCGCTCTGCGAGGCGGTCGAGGGGCTCTCCGAGGAGAACAACCTCGCCCTGCTCGCGCTGGCCGCGGGCTGCCTCGGGGCCGGCGAGTGCTACGTCGAGGCCGGCTCCTACCGCGGCCGCAGCCTGATCGCGGCCGCGCTCGGCGGCGCGGAGACGGCGATCGGCATCGACAACTTCTCGTTCGACGACTCCGACCCGGCGGGCCTCGCCGCCAACCTGGAGCGCTTCGGCGTCGCCGAACGGGTGCGCGTCATCGACGGCGACACCGTCTCGGTGCTGCGCGAGCACCGGCTGCCGCCGATCGGCGCCTTCTTCTACGACGCCGACCACTCCACGGCGGCGACGCGGGCGGCGCTCGACGCCGTCCGGCCGCTCCTGGCGCGCTCGGCGCTGATCGTCGTGGACGACGCGGAGTGGCCGAAG
>JAICJM010000186.1 GCA_025928435.1 Thermoleophilia bacterium | reverse complement strand
GTGCAGCAGGCGGCGCCGGTACGACACCTCCTCCTCCTCGCGCACGTAGCGCTCGATCAGCGCCTTGAGCTCGTCGTCGGAGATCGTGGTGAAGTCGGGCAGCACGTCCATTGGCAGCATCCGTTCCGTCGTTTCTGACCGGAGGAAGTCTACCCAGCCCGGCCCATTTCCTCAAGCTCTGGTTGAGGGTTGGCCCGCCGGGGGTCAGGCAGTGGCGGAGACAAACCCGTCGAGCAGCGCCCGGTACTTCTCCTCCAGGCGGCGGGAATCCTCCAACGACTCGCCCTCGGCGTAGACGTGGAAGACCGGCTCGTCGGGGTCGGGCAGCACCTGCACCCAGCCCTCCGGCTCGAACACCTTGATCCCGTCCATGTGGTCGACCTCCATGCCCTTGACGGCCTCGATCAGCTGGCGCATCGCCAGGCCCTTGGCCGACCACGGGCACGGCGCGCGGACATGCACGAGGGTGCTGCGGGGCAGGTCCTCGACCAGCGCCGACAGCTCCCGGCCCGAGTGGGCGACGAGCTCGAGCAACTTGCCGAGCGACATCACGGCGTCGTAGGCGGGCAGGAACTCCGGGAACACGTAACCGCCGCCCGACGCGCCGGCGAAGACGACGTCGCCGGCCGTCGCGGACGCCAGCAGGTCGCCCAGGGAGGCCTTCGTGCGCTCGACGTGCAGGCTGTGGCCGTCCGCGATCTGCTCGACCATGCGCGACTCGTTGATCGGGACGAGCACCCGGCCGCCGCCGTTCGTGGCCGCCAGCTCGCGCACGAACAGCAGCAGGGCCGTTTCGGGCGAGATCGGCCGGCTCTGCTCGTCGACGAGCCACAGCCGCTCGGCCGCGCTGTCGATCACGATGCCCATGTCGGCGCCGACGGCCTTCACCAGGCCGGCGGTCTGCTCGATTGCCCCCGACGTGTCGACCGGGCGGGCGCCGTGCGAGGAGTCGACGAAGGCGTTCAGCGCGACCATCTCGACGCCGAGCTCGCCGATCAGCGTCGGCAGCACGAAGGACGCCGCCGAGTAGCCGTAGTTCAGGACGATGCGGAACTGGCGGTTGCGGATCGCGTCCCGGTCGAGCTTCGTCAGGAGCTCCTGGACGTACATCTCGGTGGCCCGCGCGGGATAGGTGAGGTCGCCGATCTCGGCCGGGCTCACGCGGCGGAACTCCTGGCGCGAGAACGACTGCTCGATCGCCTTCAGGGCCGGCCCCGCCACCAGGATCCCGGGCGGCGCGAAGAAGCTCACCTGGATGACGTCGGGGTCGTCCGCCGAGACGCGCACGTGCAGGCCGCCGCCCCGCTCCCCCACCTTCAGCTCGTGCCGGTTCACGGTCGGCGGCGCGATCCGCAGATCGGCGACGTTCACGCCCGTCGAGACCATGCCGGCGATGATCGCCCGCTTCACCATTCGTGAGGACGGGTGGGCGTCGCGGCTGCAGACGACGGTGTCGCCGCGCGAGAGGGTCGTGCCGTAGGCGACGCCGAGCCGGGCGGCGTGCTCGGAGGTGACGTCGACATTCACGAGCCCGGTGACGCCGTCGCGGCCGAACAGCGTGGTGATTCCGCGGGACTCCCAGACCAGGTTCGCGTTGATGGCAGCGCCGGCCTCGATGGTCTTGAACGGGTACACCTTCACGCCCGGCGCCAGCACCGCCTCGGCCCCGATCGAGCATTCGTCCCCCACGGCGACCCCGTCGTTCAGGACGGCGTGCGGGCGCACGTCCACGCCCTTGCCGAGGATCGTGCCCTCGAGCCGGGCGCTGCGGCCGAGGTAGCTGCCCGAGTCGACGGTGCTGCGGACGACCGAGGCCCCCTCCTTGACCACGACGTTCGGGCCGAGCACCGTGTACGGCCCGATGCGGGCGCCGGCGTCGACCTGGCAGAAGTTCCCGATGAACGCGGGCCCCTCGATCTGCTCGAGGTCGGGCAGCTGGACGCCCTCCCCGAGCATCACGTTGTCGCGCAGCCGGATCCCCGAGAGCTCGAGCTCGACGCTCCCGTCCAGGGCGTCGAAGTTCGCCTGCCGGTACTGGTCGAGGTTGCCGATGTCCTGCCAGTAGCCGGTGACGACGTGGCCGAAGATCGGCTTGCCCCGCTCCAGCAGGTCGGGGAAGAGCTGCTTCGAGAAGTCGTAGGGCATGCCCGGCGGCACCGCCCGCAGCACCTCGGGCTCGATCACGTAGACGCCGGTGTTGATGGTGTCCGAGAACACCTGGCCCCACGACGGCTTCTCGAGGAACCGCTCGACGCGCCCGTCGGAGTCGACGATGACGACGCCGAACTCGAGCGGGTTGTCGACCGATTTGAGCGCCAGGGTGGCGGCGGCGCCGCTCGACCTGTGCGTCGCGATCAGCTCCTCGAGGTCGAAGTCGCAGAGCGCGTCTCCGGAGATGACGAGGAACGTCTCGTCGAGCAGCTCCTCGGCGTTCTTGACGCTGCCGGCGGTGCCGAGCGGCCGCTCCTCGACCGAGTAGTGCAGCTCGACGCCGAGCGCCTCGCCGTCGTCGAAGTAGCCGCGGATCACCTGCGGCAGGTAGGCGACGGTGACGACGATGTCCGTCATCCCGTGCCGGCGCAGGAGCTCGATGATGTGCTGCATGCAGGGCTTCCCGGCCACGGGCACCATGGGCTTGGGCTGGTTCGAGGTCAGCGGGCGCAGGCGGGTGCCCTCGCCGCCCGCCATCACGACGGCCTTCACTACGCCTCACTCACCTTTCGGGTGTAGCGCGCGCCGGCGGCGAGCGAGAGCACGAGGCCGGCCCCGAACAGCACCTGCGGCCACGGCGCCGTGGTCACCATCAGCAGGGCGAGCGAGACCATGATCACCGCGGTCGCGGTCTTGCCGGTCATGTTCACGGCCACGCGCGACCCCATGTGGCGGACGCGGAAGAGCAGCATGAGCCAGACGTCGCGCAGGAGCACCGGCAGCGCCAGCCACCAGGGCAGCCGGCCCTCGTACCAGAGCAGCACGAGCGCCATGTTGATGAGCAGGCGGTCGGCGAGCGGGTCGGCGATGCGCCCGAACCGGGACGGCCGATCGGTGTGGCGCGCCAGGTATCCGTCGAGGAAGTCGGTCAGGGCGGCCGCGGCGAAGACGATCGCCGCCGGCCAGCTGGGATCGTGCCCGGCGCCGGCGAGCAGCACGGCGAACGGGATCACGGCCGCGAGCCGGACCGCGGTCAGCACGTTGGCGATCGGCCTCAACACACGGCAGATTCTACCGGGGCGCCCCGTTCACCACGGGGCCCGCGCCGGGCTCAGCGGGGGGTGACGGTGACCGAGACGACCACGCTCAGCGTCGCGCACCGTCGCGGCCCGTGCACCTTCACGTACGACCACGGGCCCGCCTGGCTCGTGGTCACGTGCGGCTTCAGCTGGCCGGCCCACTTGACCGCGAACGAGAACTGCCTGCCGGCGCGGATCGGGAACCGGTACGTCGCCGACGGCGCCTTCGGCGCCATCTGGCCGCGCGGGCAGCTGCAGCCCATGGCGAGCCGCTTGGGGAAGTGCTTGGGCACGTGCGCGAAGCACGGGCTTCGGATCGTCCGCGAGAAGAAGTGCGATCCCTGGTGGCTCATCGCCGTCGCGGCGGAGCCGGTCGTGGCCTGCGTCAGTGCCGCCAACACGGTGACGGCGATCACTCCGAAGCGTCGCATCCGAGCCTCCTCATCCAGTCTTGACGCCACCCTCCGGATGCTGCCCCCCGATCGTAGCGCCGGCATCGGATGCCGGACGGCTGACGATCGCGGTGCTCGTGCCCTCCGAGGCCCAACGGGCCGCTCGACCGTTCGCAAGTATTGTGTAAAGACACTTCATACCATGCCCGGAGGGTGTGTGCGGAACATGTACGGTCATTCCGAGGCAGAGAGGTGGCGAGTGGGACGGGCATCCGACGAGGACGCTCTCACGTTCCGGCCGGGCCAGGGAGGGTGCGGCCTACTGGGTCGGGCCGAGGCTCGGGCCGGAAATCGCGGAGGCCGTCGCCGGTGTGGGCCCGTTCCGCTCCACGGGCCTCTCAGCCGGGACCGGTCGGTGTCGCGTGGAGGCCGCGGCACCGGCCGGTTGTCGACGAGAAATTGCCTGCCAAATATTGCCATGTGACGACATTCGGAGGAGACTTGGACCGTCGCGGGCGTCGTTCCGCCGGTGTCCTTCGGGCGTGACCCCTCGGGGGGTGCCGAGTGGGCGCGAGCGGCGCCCGCGGCACCATTGCCGTACCGTCGCGTCCCCGGACCAGGAGGCGTGATGTTCACCGTGCTGGACGTGGCGTCGCTCGAGGGACGCCGCAAGCCGATCGCGCGAGCCATCGGCGCCCGCGCCCTGAAGCTGAACCGCTTCGACTCCCAGCCGCTCCAGGAGGGGTTCGCCCACGACGAGCGAGATTCGGGCCAGGAGGAGATCTACATCCCGATCTCCGGCGCGGGCAGCCTCCACGTCGGGTCGGAGGAGGTGGCGCTCAGCCCCGGCCGTTTCGTGCTGGTCAGCGCCGGCGAGACGCGCCAGGTGGTGGCCGGCGAGAAGGGCCTCAGCTACCTCGTGGTCGGGGCGGTCTGCCCGCCCTAGCGAGGGCGTACCCGAGCGGCATCGTCCGCCGGTAGCGGTCGAGCGTCTCCTCGACGGCGGCGAACCGCGCGGCGCTCGTGGCCGACAGCGCGGAGTGTCCGGTCAGGCGCAGGGCGGGCCGCAGCAGGTCGAACGCGACCCGCGCGCCTTCGAGGTTGGCGTGGAAGTCGGAGAGGTCGGTGTGCGAGTAGCGGTCCTCCTCGCCGGTGATCTTGGACGCCGCGATCTCGTTCAGGAGCTCGCCGGCGCCTGACGCGAGCAGGACGGGCTGGTAGTCGATCACGGCGGCGCGGCGATGCAGCTCGGCGACGTCGGCGAGCAGCTGCGCCCCCTACCTCCCCGCCCCCGCCGTCGTGCCGCGGACGCACAGGATCTGCTCGATGCGGTGGAACCCGCGCCATTTGGCGAGACCTCATTGACGCGCGCGTCGATGCGCGGGTCGAGGTCGCCGAAGCTCTCCGCGACCGGCTCGACGGCCTCGCAGTTCGCGCGCTCGTAGGTCGCCGGCGCGGAGTGCGGCGACGGTCGACCGCACGAGCGCGGCGGTCTGGCCCAGGACGTCGCCCCGGTAGCCGTGACTCGCGCGAACGAGCAGCGCGGGCAGCGGCCCGGGCTCCGCGCCCGCGACCCGCTTGCCGGTGACGAGGAGCTCCGCGTTGTACGGCCAGCGGCTGTGCAGGCCAGTTGAGGCGGTAGCGGCCGGGCTGCAGGGAACGTCACCCGCCCCGAGCGGGCGGACAGCCGCGCGGGCGAGCAGCCCGAATCCTCGAGCACGACCCGGAGCGTGTGGCCGCCGGCGCTGCCGGCCGGGCCTCCCCCGCTCCCGCCGCATGCCGCGAGCGCCGCCACGGGGGCCACGGCGACGGCCCCGAGCGCGCGCAACGGCCGCTACGCGGCGGTTGCGGCGTCCGGCGGAGAGTCGAGCCGCGCCGCCGCCGGCGCGCCCTTGCGCGCCGGCCGGCGGTAGCGCAGCTCCTCGGCGATGAGGTACGAGCCGACGACGAAGGCCAGCGCCAGCCCCTGCAGGATCAGGCCCTCCGCCGTCGGGAAGGTCGCAAGCCAGGTGCCGACCCAGCCCGGGATGTGGATGCCGACCGTAGTCGTCGGAAGCCACCCGGCCAGCTGCCACTCCTGCACCGTCTCCCCCACCATCCCGACGAACACGATCCCGATCAGCACGCCGGTCGAGACCAGCATGCGCTTGTACGGGATGCGGTGGTGGGCGATGAACGTCAGCGCCCCGACGGCGGCGACCAGCACGGCGGCGATCGCGACGCCCTCGAGCACGGTCCCGGTGCCGTAGCGCAGCCTCAGCGACTGCAGGAAGAGCACCACTTCGAAGCCCTCGCGGTAGACGCTCGCGAAGCCGAGGCCGGCGAGGCCGAGCATCAGGTTGCGGCGCGCGTCGGGGCCCGTGCCGCTCATCAGGCGCTTGCGGGTGCGATTGTGGCTCGAGATCCAGCCCGTCCAGTAGACGCGGTGGAAGAACCAGTTCAGGACGATCATGAGCACGATGAGGGCGGCCAGTCCGGTCGCCGCCTGCAGCTCCAGGGCGCCGACGCCGAGGCCTCCGATGACGGCCACGACGACGAACCAGGTGGCCACCGTGGCGGCGATGCCGAGCGCCGCGCCGGCGCCGACCGGCCGCCGCAGTGACTGGTTCGCGCCCATGAAGCTGGCGGTGAACGCGGCCAGCACCAGGATCGCCTCGAGACCCTCGCGGAACACGAGGAGCGCACTGTCGAAGACGACCGCGCTGTGGCTCATCCGCGTCGTCGGGTCGGTCGGGTCGTTCACGCCGCCCGCCGCCGCCTGGGCGACGAAGACCGCGACGAGGAACGTGACCAGCACGCCGATGACCAACCACCGGTTGCGGCTCCGGATGACCCTCAGGCTCACGGGCCGAGCATAGCCTAAGGCGGACCTAACGGCGCCGGTCGCGGAGCCGTGTCCGCCCCGCCGCTCGGGTACAGTGCCCGGAGGCGATGAGGCCCGCTTGAACCGCCCTCCGGGCTGATGGCCTCTACCGACGGAAACCCGGTGGAGGCGAGATGACGGAGGCGAACCGCTTGGAGAGCGACCTCGGGATGGGCCCCGAGGCGCCGGCAGACCCGCCGGCGGCCGAATTCGCGAGCATCCTGTTCCCCGACGGAGAGCCGACCGCCCCGGCCGGCCCGCCGGCGTGCTTTCGGGATCTGAACCTCGATCAGGTAGTTGCGGCGATCGTCGGGGGCCGTGACGAGCATCACCTGGAGGCGTACTTCCACATGCCGTTGCGGTCGATCGACGCGGTCACGTACCGCCAGGAGGTGTTTCGCGACCTGGAGGACCAGCCGCTCCGAGCTGCGATCCGTGGATTCGGCGAGGGCATGCGGAAGGTCCGCGCGTACCGGGCACTCGCAGATACACAGCGCTATCGCCTCGAACAGCAGCGCTGGCTGCTCGACGCAGCGCTGATCTACTGCGAGGCCGCGAGCGCATTGCGAGATTCCCTCGCCCGGGCCACCCCTCGCTCCCGAGGCCTCCGGTCGGCCTGTGCGTATCTGTCCTCGTACCTCGACTCGGTCCCCCTCTCCGTGTTGGCCGACGAGGCGAAGAGCGTCGCGTCCGGCCTGGAGGGCGTGCGCTACACGGTTCGGATCAACGGCGGCCGGGTGACCATTGCACCGTACGAGGGGGAGCACGACTACACGATCCTGGTGGAACGAACCTTCGCGCGCTTCCGCGCAGGCCAGGGTGATAGCCATCTCGTTTCCATCCCCGACCCGGGCTCGATGAGCCACGTCGATGCGGAGATCGCCGAACGCGTCGCGAGCCTGTTTCCGGAGGAGTTTCGCGCGTTGGACGCGTTCTGCGCCCGCCACGCCGACTTCCT
>JAICJM010000123.1 GCA_025928435.1 Thermoleophilia bacterium | reverse complement strand
GTGTTCGAGCTTCCCGTGGTCATGATGATGCTGGGGCGCGTCGGGATCCTGCGCTCGTCGTTCATGAAGCGGCGCTGGCGTGAGGCGATCGTCGTCCTGGCCGTGATCGCGGCGCTCCTCCCCGGCACCGACCCGATCACGATGACGGCCGAGTACGTGCCGATGCTCCTGCTCTACGCCCTGTCCTACTTCCTGGTGAAGGCGGTCGAGCCGAAGGGGAGCATCACCGACTTCCTCTCCGAGCCCTTCTCGTGATCCTGGCGTCCGACTGGGTCGTCCCGATGGACGGCCCGCCGATCGCCGACGGCTGCGTCGAGATCGAGGACGGCCGGATCACCGCCGTGCGGCCTGCGGACGGCGATGAGGGCGAGCGCTTCCGAAACGCCGTGATCCTGCCCGGGCTCGTGAACGCCCACACCCACCTGGAGTACACGGCGATGGCGGGGTTCGGCGACGGGCTGCCCTTCACGCCCTGGATCGCCGACCACATCCGTCGCAAGGACACGCAAGCCGTGGACGACCTGCTCGACCAGGCCCGCGCGGGCGCCGCCGCCTGCCTGGCCGGGGGCGTTTCGACCGTGGCCGACTGCTGCTACGCCGGCACGGTCGCGCAGGCCGCGGATGAGGCCGGCCTGCGGGCGATCGTCTACCTGGAGGGCTTCAGCATCTGGGAGGGGCTCGAGGGGCGGATCGAGGCGGCGCTGGACGCCCTGCCCGTGTCGGAGCTCGTAATGGCGGGCGTCTCGCCGCATGCCCCCTTCACGGTCACGCACGAGGACTACGCCATGCTGATCGGCCTCGCCCGCCGGCGCGGCCTTCCGGTCGCGACCCACCTGCTCGAGTCGACCCGCGAGACGGAGCACCTGGACGCCTTCCGCGACGTGCTCGGCCCCGACACGGTCGCGATCCACGCCGTGCTGGTGAACGAGACCGACATCGCCCTCCTCGCCGAGCTCGACGTCCCCGTCGCGCACTGCCCCCGCTCGAACGCGCTGCTCGGCTGCGGCATCGCCCCCCTGACCGACCTGCTCGACGCGGGCGTGCGGGTGGGGCTCGGCACCGACTCTCCGTCCTCGGCGATCGACTTCGACATGTGGGCCGAGATGCGCACGGCGATCATGCTCCAGCGCGCCCGCACGGGCCGGGCGGATGCGCTCTCCGCGCACACGGCACTCGAGCTCGCGACGACGCGGGCGGCCGCCGCCATCGGGCTGTCCGGTTCGGTCGGCTCCCTGACGCCGGGAAAGGCGGCCGACCTGCTGGTGCTCGACCTGACCGGCTCCGCCTTCCTGCCCTGGGACGACCCGGTGACGGCGGCCGTCTACGGCGGGTCGCCGGAGCGGGTCGCGCTGACCATGGTCGCGGGCGAGATACGCTACAGACGTGGCGAGCGGGACGTCCTCGCCGCCACCGCCGCCCGGGCAAAGATGATCCAGTCGTGAAGCTGGGCTGAACAGTGCTCTTCGAACGCATCCGCCGCACCCAGAAGCCGGTCTTCATCTTCCTGGCCTTCATGTTCGGGCTGGGCTTCGTCGCGCTGGGGATCGGCCAGGGCGCGAACAGCATCAACCTGGGCGACCTGTTCAGCTCGGGCGGCTCGAGCGGCACATCGATCTCCGATCTGAGCTCGCGGGTGCAATCCCACCCCAAGGACTCGGGCGCCTGGCTGCAGCTCGCCCGCGCCTACCAGGCCGACGGGCAGACGAGCCAGGCGATCTCGTCCTACACCACGTATCTCGGCCTCAAGCCGAACAACCAGACCGCGCTCTCGGCCACCGCCACCCTGCTCGAGCAGCGCGGGCAGAGCGACGCGAGCAAGGTGCAGCAGGCCCAGGCGGCGGCCCAGGCCTACACCCAGATCGGGAGCGCCACCGCGGCCAGTTCGCTCAAGCTCGCCCCGGCGCTGTCGCACCCGCTCATGAGCACGCTGGCACAACCGGCGACGACGGTCGCCTCGACGCTCGAGTCGAGCGCCGTCTCGGACTTCTCCCAGGCGATGGGGTACCGGCAGAAGCTGACGAAGCTCTCGCCGCGCAACGCCTCCTACCAGGTGCTGCTGGCCCAGGACGCCTACGCGACGCAGAGCTACGCGACCGTGGCGACGGCGCTCGAGCAGTACCTGAAGCTGAGCCCGAACATGACGAAGAAGCAGCGCCAGCAGATCCAGAAGCAGATCATCCAGTTCAAGCTGCTCGCCAAGTCGACGCCGAGCTCGGGCAACCCGGCGAACCCGACGCCGTAGGGGACAGTCCCCGCGTGCGGGGACTGTCCCCGTTTTTCGCCGCCGGCCGAACGCCTGGCTAGGTTCTCTGCGTGATCAAGTACCTGGGCTCGAAGCGCACGCTGGTGCCCGTCATCGGCGCCCTCGCGTCGGCGCTGCCCGTGCGGTCGGCGGTCGACCTCTTCGCGGGCACGACCCGGGTCGGGCAGGAGCTGCGCCGCCGCGGCCTCACGGTCGTTTCGAACGACGTCACGGCATTCTCGCAGGCCTTCGGCCGGGCCTACATCGCGGCGGGCGCCGGAGTCGACCGCGAGCGGCTGCGCCGCCGGCTGGCCGGGCTGTCCGCGCTGCCGCCGCTCGACGGCTACGTGACCGAGACCTTCTGCCGCGCCTCGCGCTACTTCCGGCCGGAGAACGGGATGCGCATCGACGCCGTGCGGGCGGGCATCGACCGGCTAGAGCTCGATCCCGTCGAGCGCGGGCTGCTGCTCACGAGCCTGGTCGAGGCCGCCGACCGGGTCGACTCGACCTGCGGCGTGCAGATGGCCTACCTGAAGCGGTGGGCGGCGCGCTCCGCCAACGCGCTCGAGCTGCGTGAGCCGGAGCCGATCTCCGGCCCGCGGGGGACGGTCGCCTGCGCGGACGCCAACGACCTCGCCGCGGCGCTCGCCGGGGTCGACCTCGCCTACGTCGACCCGCCCTACAACCAGCACTCTTACCTGGGGAACTATCACGTGTGGGAGACGCTCGTGCGCGGGGACGAGCCGGAGCACTACGGCGTCGCGTGCAAGCGGGCCGACTGCCGCACCCGCAAGAGCGTCTACAACTCCCGCCGTGACGCCTGGGCGGCGCTCGACGACCTGCTGGCCCGGCTGACCACCCCCTGGATCGTCGTCTCGCTCTCGGACGAGGGCTTCCATGAGCCGGCCGCCGTCGAGGAGCGGCTGGGAGCCCGCGGCCACGTCGGCGTCCTGCACGTCGACTTCAAGCGCTACGTGGGTGCCCAGATCGGGATCCACAACCCCGCCGGCGAGCGGGTCGGGCGGGTGTCCCACCTGCGCAACACGGAGTGGATCCTGGTCTGCGGCCCCGACCGGCGGGCGGTCGAGGCGGCTATCGGGTCAGCTCCACCGCCCGCCGTGCCTCGACCTCGTACGGGTTCCGCTCGTAGCCGCGCCACAGGTACGACAGCGGCATCGCGACCGGCCGGTGCTGCATCTGCCACACGTGGCAGAGCTCGTGCGTGATCAGGTCGTCCTGCTCGTGCCCGGCCACGGGCCGCCGCAGCAGGATCACCCGGTGAGTGGCGTAGCCGTCGAACCGCGCGAACCAGGGCAGCCGGTAGAGCGGCGCACAGGCGACCACCCGGACGCGCGCGATCCGCACGGGCCGCGGGTACAGGTCGAGGCTGTCGAGGCGGGCGCGGGCGCGCTCGAGCGCCGCCCGGGCCGCGCCGGTCACGAATCCGTCGGCGGATTGAAGACGAGCCAGACGCCGCCGTCCTGCCCGCGCGTGAAGCTGAAGCGGTAGAGGTCGGGCGCGGTCAGGCCGTCGACCGTCGTCGCCTCGGGCGCCGACATCGCGTCGGGGAGCGGCGGCTTCGTCTCGGGCAGCGTGGCCGAGATCGGCCGGGCCAGCGCGCCCGCCAGCTGGCTGCGCAGAAAGAGCAGCACGAAGCTCGCCTTGTCGCCGGGGGCCGGCGGCATGTAGGTGACCACGGTCTGGATCGACGGCTCGAAGTGGAAGGTGTAGAGGGCCAGCTCGAGCGCCTCGCGGCGCAGCAGCCGGCTGCGGGCGACGGACGGCTTGCCGCTCGCGATCGCGCACTGCTTGCCGAGCCCGCACAGCTCGTAGCTGACGCTGTTCGCGGCGGGGATGACGTCGTAGCTCGACTGTCCGCCGCTCGAGATCGAGACGGCGTAGTCGGTGATGACGAGCGCGTTCTGGTACGAGGGCGGAATCGACGCCTTCACCGCCACGAGCTCGTGCCCGCCCGGCAGGTGGTACGTCGAGGCGATGTACGTGGCGATCTGGTGCACCTGGTCGGCCTCGAAGCCCTGGGGGCGGAAGCCGTTCCAGGCCGCCGGCGGCCCCTCGGCGGCCGCAGCGGCGGGGGTCCTGGTCGAGTCCGCCTGCGCGAACACCAGGAACGCCGCGGCCGCGATGCCGACGATCGCCGCGAGCACGACGTAGGCGAGCAGGAACTTGCTGCGGTGGAGCCGCCGCTCGGGGATCACACCGTCGGCCACGAGGAGTCCTCGAGCAGGTCGACCTCGGGCACCTTCAGATCGAGCGAGTCGAGCAGCTCGACCACCTCGTCGCCGTGCAGCTCGCGGCGCTCGACGAGGACGGCCGCGACCTTCTCGACGCCGTCCCGGTTGGCCGCGATCAGGACGTACGCGGCAACGTAGGCCTGGCCGAGCAGCTGGGCGGCCGTCGCGCGCTTGTCACGATCGCCCAGGACGCCGGCGATGGGGTCGACCTCCAGCGGGCCGCCGCCCCCGGACCGACGCATGATCTGCAGGCCGATGCGCTCGAACCGCTTGAGGATGCGCTCCCGGGCGGCCTCGCGCTCCTCAACGGTCTCGCAGTTGCCGTTCACGTCGACCGGCTCCGGCCCCATCGCGCACGACCCGACCATCCACGCCGCCCGCGCGGTCGCGCTCATGACGTCGCCGCCGACGCCGGTGGAGTTCTCCTGGTAGAAGACGTGCTCCGCGGCCATCGCGCCCAGCGTCCAGACGAGCCGGCCCATCTCCTCGTGGCGCCACGAGCTGAACCGCTCCTCCTTCTCGAGCGCCTGGTGGTGGCCGAGGGACTGGCCGCGCTTGCGGATCGAGATCCGGGTCGACTCGACGCCCTTCATGTAGACGTGGCTCGCGACGGCGTGGCCCGCCTCGTGGATCGCGACGGCGCGGGTCTCCTCCGGGATGTACTCGACGTTCACCGCCGTGCCGGACTCGACCGTCGTCATCGCCTCGACGATGTCGTCCCACGAGAAGACCGCCCGGCTCTCGTAATGGGCGTGGGTCAGGGCCATCGAGCACACCTGCTCCACCATCGCCGGCGAGTAGCCGTTCGTGATCCGGGCCAGCTCGTCGCGCCGCTTGGGCGAGTCCAGGTCGGCGTCGTGGTCGACCTTGCGCAGGTAGAGGTCGAAGATGTCCTTGCGGTCGTCCTTCGTCGGCGTCCGGAACCACACGTGCCGGCCCATGCGGCCCGGCCGGATGAGCGCGGGGTCGAGCGACTCGATCGGGGCGTTGCAGGCCCCGATGAAGTAGATCTGCTCCTGCGCGGGACGCGGCTTCGGCAGCCGCAGCCTGGCCGGGCCCATGCCCTGCGGGATGACGTAGGTGGCATCCAGGAACGAGTTGATCTTGCTCGTCCACCACTTGCGGAAGAAGCGGGGCTCGCCGATCCCGTCCATCACGACGAGGAGCTGGTTCAGGGCGAGCTGGCCGCCGCCGAACATCCCGCCCATGCCGCCCGGGAACGCCGCCCGCACGACCGAGCCGAGGCCCGAGCGTCCCTCCCGGGTCGCGACGTCACGCTCCTCGAAGAGGCGCTCGCGCCAGCGGCGGGTCTCGAGGATGAGGTCGCCCGTCGGGGTGAGCGCGCCCTCACGGCCGAAGAAGCAGTAGTCCTCCATGGACGCCGGCCCCGGATCGGCCACCATGCCGGCGCCGAGGCTGGCGCGGCGCATGCCGACCGCGTCGATCTCGTCGATGAACACGATGCACTGGCCCCCCCACTTGCGGGCGAGCTTCTTCGCCCGCCGCGCGAGCAGGCGCACCGTGATGGCGTCCATCCCCATGAACATGCCTGCGAACCCGGATCCCGGGATCGACACGAACGGGCAGTTGAATCCGGTCGCGATCGCCTTGGAGAGCATCGTCTTGCCGGTGCCGGGCGCGCCCAGCATCAGCAGGCCGCGCTCGCGCTTGCCGCCCGCGCGCTCGAACGCCTCGCCCGACTGCCACAGCGTGACGACCCGGCGCACCTCCTCCTTGGCCTCGGCCTGGCCGCGGACGTCGTCGAGGTTCACGCCCCAGTCGGCGTCGCCCGGCTCGTAGGAGCGGATCTGGCTCGACGCCATCAGCAGGAACGGGCCGAAGAAGATCGCGAAGTTGGCGAGGAAGAGAATCGGCAGCTGCACCGCCAGGCCGATGAACACGGCGGCGGGGTTGGGGCCGAACGCGCCCGAGAGCCAGTTGTCGCCGAAGGCCCGCAGCGACAGCAGGTACAGCCCGTAGCCGATCGCCCCCACGATGATGAGGCGGATCGCCCAGCGGTACCAGAAGCGCCAGAACCACACGCGCCGGCGTGCGACCACGTCCTCCTTCTGGAGGGCGGCGTCGGCGCCGAACAGGCTGGGCCACGGGATGAACCAGCGGAACACGATGTCCACCAGGCCCCGGAACGCAATCACCTCGATGAACGTGCACACGAGCGCCCAGGGGACGCTCAGGCCCGCCTGGGAGTGGAACCACACGAACGCCGCCGGGCTCGTGAGGACGGCGACGAGGGTCGCGGCCCGCGTCAGCTTGCGCAGGTCGCGTGCGAGGCCCGATGCGCCGGCATTCCCCGGAGCGAAGAGGCGAACGGGCTCGTCGCTGGCCATTCGCCAAGTGTACTGGTGGACTTTCCGCAAAGTCGGGAACCGCGCTGACGTTTCCCCCGTCTGAGGGACGAACGACCGAAAGGGGTGCGCGGTGGCCAGGTTCCGGCGAGCGGAGGTTGCGGTGGCGGCGGCGGTGGTGCTCTCGGGGTTCGTCGGCGCCGCGGCGGGGTGTGCGAACGGCGCCGGGTCATCCGACGCCTCCGGGGGTGGCGCCACGGCTGCGCACGCCGCGGCCGCCCTCGGCAGCGCGGGCGGCAAGCAGCTCGACAGCGCGGCACCTCTGCAAGGGGCCCTGCGGGTGCCCGCAGGGGCCGCGTCGGGGAGCGCCGCGGGCGGGGGCTCGCCGGAGGCCCGCGCCGACGCGCCGGCGCCCATCCCCTCCGCGGTGATCAAGACCGCGACGCTCGACCTGCGCGTCCGCCACGGCCGCTTCGGAAGGGCGATGACGGCCGCCGCGAACCTCGCGGAGCGGTTCGGCGGCTACGTGAGCCGCCAGACGTCGTTCGGCACCCGCATCCACGACGGCACGATCGTCATGCGCATCCCGGCCCGGGCCTTCGAGCGCGCCCGCGAGGCCGTCGAGAAGCTGGGGCGGCCGACCAACGAGGTCGTCTCCGGCCGCGACGTGACCCGCCAGCTCGTGAACCTGGGCGCCCGGCTCGGCAACCTCGAGTCGCAGCAGCGGGGGCTGCGCGCGCTCATGCGCCGGGCGGAGACCGTCTCGGACACGATCCGCGTGCAGGGCGTCCTGCAGGGCGTCGAGCTCCAGATCGAAGAGATCCAGGGCGAGCTGAACTACCTCCACGACCGCACGTCGATGTCGACGATCTCGGTCGCCGTCCACGAGGCCGGTGCCCGGCCGGCGCCGCCGCAGCACGCATCGGCGATCTGGAAGGACGGCGCCCGCGCGGCGCACGGGGCCGTCGCCGTCGTCGGCGCCGTCATCGTGGGCGCCGGCTACGTGATCCCGCTCGCCATCCTGGCTCTGCTGGCCGTGCTCCTCGGCCGGCTCGCGGCGCCGTGGGCGGCACCCCTCGTCGCCCGCCGGCGGACCCCGGCGGCGACCCCGCCCGACGACTGAGCGCCGGGCGGGGTCACCCGCGGGCCTAGAGGACCGTGATCGTGGTCGACCCGGCCGTGCAGCCGGTCTTCGTCGCCTTGATCGTGATCTTGCCGCCCTTCTTCGGGGTCAGCTTGAAGGAGACGCTGCCGCCGGAGCCGGTCTTCTTCGACGCGGCGGTGAGGCCGGCGCCGCTGACCTTGACGGTCACGCCGGAGATGGCATGGTTGCGCGCATCCTTGGTCGTGATCGTGACGGTCTTGGTCGTCTTGTGCACCATGATCGACGTGTTCGACGCGACGGCGATCTTCAGGGGCAACTTGAACGACATCGGCGCCGAGTAGGTGCCGGTGTTCGAATCGGCGTCCTTGGCCGCAACGTGCCAGTAGAGCGTGCCGCCGTTCGTGTAGTCCGTCGAGATGGACTCGAGGGTCGGCGCCGCGATGGCGTTGTCGGTCAGGATCGTCTCGACGACGGTCTTGAACGAGCCGTCCGAGTTGGTGAGCGGCGAGGTCGACACCTCGACGAGGTACTGCTTCGCGCCCGCCTTCGGCGTCCAGGCGAAGGAGAAGTTGTGCAACGTGCCGTTGCCCGCGTTCACCTCGCCGGTGGGAGCCGCGATCGCCCGCTGGAAGCTCTGCAGGTCGGACCACGCGCCGTGGATCGTCGACCCCGAGCCGGTCGGGAAGTTAGCGCGCACCTCCCACGTGAAGGGCAGCTCGCCGGTCATGCTGAGCGCCGCTCCCGCCGTCGTGTCCAGGTTCGAGCTGTTGGTGCAGCTCATCGTGGGCGAGCAGTTCAGCTGGACGTCGTAGGAGACGGCGCCCGGCACCGGGTTCCAGCGCCAGACCGGGATCGAGTCGCTCGTCGTCGGGTTGAACGGCGCGGTGATGTTGGTGAAGGTCGGCGCCGGCAGCGTCTTCGTGAACTGGCCCGTGCTCGACCAGGCGAGGCCGGTGCCGGCCCGGTCGACGGCCTGGACGCGCCAGTACAGCGTCTCCCCGGCCGGGTACGTCGTGTTGGACGAGTACGACGACTCGGCCAGCGCGTTGATCGAGTTCGTGCCGACGTTCTCGAGGCAGGTGGGGCCGGGGCTCTGCTGGTCGCAGGTGAACTGGGCCGCGGTCGAGACCTCGAGGTGGTAGTAGTACGCGCCCTCGACCGGGCTCCACTGGAAGTCGGGCTGGGCCGTGATGGTGGCCTGGTTGGCCGGCGCGATCAGGCTCGGGGCGACGGACTGCTTCTGGAAGTCCTGCGCTGCAGCCGAGTTGACCGGGTCGCCGACCGCGCCGGCGCCGTTGGCCTGCGTGGCCGGGAGCACCGCCCAGTAGTACTTCGAGCTCGTGTCGGCGTACGTCGTCCACTGCCCCAGCCCGCCCCGCGGCGCGTAGGCCGGGATCTTCGTGAACGCGTAGTCCACGACGTGCTGGAAGTTCGGATCGGTGGCGACGATGACGAAGTAGCTCTGCTTGCCGGCGATCGGGTTCCAGGTGAAGAGCGGCATCCGGACGTTGGCCGAATCCGCTGCCGGCAGGATGTAGTCGCCCGAGCCGAGGTAGTTCGCGTTGCACGACGGCGTGCACGCGTTGCCGGTCGGGTAGCCCGTGAACGTGAACGCGGAGTCGGAGCCGTTGTTCGGCCCGATGTACGTCCAGTCGCCGTACACGAGGTCGCCCTTGGTGCTGAGGCTGCGGGCCGCGCGGACACGGACGCAGTACTGGCCGCCGACCACGAGGGCCGTGCTGCCGTCCTGGGCGACGTTGTGCGAGTTGTTGAACGGCTTGCCGAGGTTCCAGTTGTCGCCGAGCGGCGTCCACGACGTGGAGGCGGTGTCGACGTCCCACTGCTTCGAATTGTCGGCCGTGTAGTCACACGCGTTCGCAACGTTCGCGTCGTTCCACGGGGTGACGTCGACCTCGTAGCTCGCGGCGCCCGGGACCGGATCCCACGAGACGATCGGGAGATCCGTCGAGATGCCGCCGGGCGACCATGCGATCGGGTCGTCGTTCTCGTCGCGCATCGAGAGGTTCGAGATCGACGACGTGCCCGGGTCGTAGTTGATCGTGAAGGTGTCCGCGGGCGTGGCCTGCGCGTCCGTGTAGTAGCTCCAGTCGCCCGGGTTGTTGCTGGCGTCCCACGGGCGCACCCGCCAGTAGTAGGTGTCCGCCGGCAGCAGCACCGTCGGCGTCAACGACGTCGCCACCGTCGTGCCGGAGCAGCACACGCGCGAGCCGGAGGCCCAGTTCTGGTCGGAGTTGACCTCCACCTCGTAGCGGGCGGCGCCCTGCACCGGCGTCCACGAGAACTTCGGGTCGAATACCTGCGGGTTGGAATCGAGGTCGGTCAGGCTGAGCGTCGTCGAGTCCGGCCACGTCCAGGTGAAGTGGTAGATCTGCGACTCCGTGCCGAGGTGGCCCTCGGCATCCATCGGGGTGACCGCCCAGTAGTACGTGCCGCTGGCCAGCCGGGTGGCCGGGGAGTAGGCGGTCGCAGCGGTCGTCGTCGCCCCGTCCGCCTGCGGGTAGCCCGCCACGAGCGACGAGAGGTTCGGGTCGCTCGAGATCGAGACCTGGTACTTCTGCGCGCCGGGCACCGACGTCCACCGCAGCAGGAACGGATCGGGATAGACGATGCTGTCGCCGTTCTGGGGCGAGACCGCGGCGGCGACGTCCGCCCAGTCGACCGTGAACGACCGGGCCGCCGACCAGGCGCCGTTCGCGCTGGCCGTCCCGGCCCGCACGCGCCAGTAGTAGGTGCCGCTCTGAAGCGCGGCCGTCGCGGCCCAGCGGGTGTTCTTGGTCGAGCCGCTGGTGACGATGGACGTGAACCCGCTCGTCCCCGAGATCTGGACGTCGTAGTGGTCGGCGCCGCTGACGGCCGACCAGACGAAGGTCGTGACGTGATCGACCGTGACGCCCGACGCGGGCGACGACGGCGTGGGTGCGGCGAGCGTCGCGTAGCTGGGCGCGACGACGACGAGGAGGGCGAGCAGGGCACCGACGAAGACCGTCGGGCGGGGATGGCGGGACAGGCGGCGAATCAAGATGCTCCTTGGGCTGCGGCGGGACAGGAGAGCGCGTACAACGACGCACTCTCACTAGTGCCTAACCCAAGGCGCAAATACGATCACCCAAATGCGTGAGTTTGCCAGCGGTCAACGGCCGCCGGGACTCACTGATCCGGGCTCTCGCCGCTCCCGTTGCCCTGACCGTGCTGGCAGGCCAGGAGGACGGCGGGGGTGCCGGTGAAGTCGGTGCTGTTGCCGGCGACGTCGGTGACGGTGACGTTCACGGAAATCGACCCGGCTGCCAGCGCGCTCGCGTCGATGCAGCCGACGATCACGTGGCCGTCTCCGGCGTTCGCCGACGCTTCGGCGCTCGTGCTGCCGTCGGACAGCGAGACGGTGACGACATCGTTCGGGTCGGGTGCCTGGTTGAAGGCGACGAACACCTTGACGCACGAAGCGCCGGACGGCGTGATCGTGTTGGCAGGCGGGCCGATGACGCTGGCAACGGCAGGCGCCGGCGGAGCCTGGGTG
>JAICJM010000169.1 GCA_025928435.1 Thermoleophilia bacterium | reverse complement strand
TAGCGGGGGCAGGATTCGAACCTGCGACCTTCGGGTTATGAGCCCGACGAGCTACCGGACTGCTCCACCCCGCGTCGAGGCCCAAGATTTTAGCAGATCCCCTAAGATCAGGCGATGCTGCTGGTCGCGATCATCGTCTGGGCCGTGGCGGTCGGCGGATGCTTCGTCTACGCGGCCGTATGCGGCCTGCGCACGTTCCGGCGGGTGCGGGCGGCCCAGGCAACGCTCGAGGGCCGGATCGCCGCGCTCCAGGCGGAGGGCGTGGGCCGGCTCGAGGAGCGCACCGCCGAGCTGAACGAGAAGATGGCCGCGATGCAGGCCGCGCTCGCCCGCCTCGAGCATTCGATGGCGGGGCTGCGCGTGCTGACCGACTCGGTGAGCACGGCGTCGACGGTGCTGCTCGCGCTGCGGCGCGTCGTGCGCCGATGACGCGCCGCGTCGGCGCGGTCGACATCGGCACGAACTCCACCCGGCTCCTGGTCGCCGACGTCTCGGACGAGGGCGGCATCGCCGAGGCCGAGCGGCTGCTCGAGATCACCCGTCTCGGCGACCGGGTCGATGCGGACGGCCGCCTCTCCGCCGAGGCGATCGCGCGGGTCGACGCCGTCCTGCGCCGCTACGCCGCCCGCGCCGAGGAGCTCGAGGCCGAGGCCGTTCTCGCCGTCGCGACGAGCGCCGTCCGCGACGCGGAGAACGGCCGCGCCTTCCTGGACGAGACGGTCGCCCGCCACGGCTTCGAGCCGCGCCTGCTGACCGGCGAGGAGGAGGCCGAGATGACCTACCGCGGGGTGTGCTCGCGCGAGGCGGTGGCGGAGTCCGTGCTGATCTGCGACATCGGCGGCGGGTCGACCGAGCTGATCCTGGGTGGGCGCGACGGCGTCACCGACCGGGCCAGCCTGGACATCGGCTGCGTCCGCCTGTCGGAGCGGCACCTGCACGACGACCCCCCGGCCCCCGCGCAGCTCGACGCGCTCCGGAACGAGGTGGACGCGACGCTGCCCCGGCGGCTGACCGGCGCCGCGCGCGGGCTCGTCGGCGTCGCGGGCACGGTGACGACCCTGGCGACGATCGACATGGGACTCGAGGTCGAGCTGCCGGAGATCATCGACGGCCACCGCCTGCCCGCCGAGGCCGTGGAGCGGCTGCTGGCCGAGCTCGCCGCCCTGCCGCTCGAGCGGCGCCAGGTCGTGCGCGGCCTCATGCCGCAACGGGCTCCGACGATCGTGGCCGGCGCCGTGATCCTCTCGGCGATCGTCAGGGCGACGGGCGCGGGTGCCGTGGTCGTCTCGGAGCGGGACATCCTGCACGGCGCCGCCCTCGCGGCCGCCCGGCGCTGACCCGACATTTTCCAGACGGGTTTCGGCCCCGCGCCGCCCGGGAACGGTCCTGCACATGAGCACAACTGCAATCATCATCATCGTGATCGTCGCGATCGTGATCGTCGCGATCGCCATCGCCGTCTC
The DNA here is from genome assembly GCA_025928435.1 of Thermoleophilia bacterium. Next base: position 7,622 of record JAICJM010000169.1, on the reverse strand, counting down.
TCGCAAGGCGCGGACGCGCCGTATGGAGGAGCGGCGGGTCACCGCGGACGAGCACCGCCGCGACGCAGAGTCGCAGGCGCTCGCCGCCGAGCGCGAGCGCGCGGCCGCCGACGAGCAGGCCGCACGCGCGAAGCAGGAGCATCTCGCGGCGCAGGAACGCCGGACGGATGCCGAGCGCCAGCGTGAGGAGGCCGACGCGTTGCACCGCCGCGCCGACGAGCTCGACCCGGACGTCGACGCCGACGCGCGCGATCGCCAGGAGGACACCACCCGGCGGTAGCCGGGGAATGGACACCACGGCCGGAGCCCGGCAGAGCGCCGCGCTCCGGCCGTGGCATGCGCGTACGAGTCGAGCCCCTCGGCGGATTGGGCGCTCCGTCACAATCCCCAAGGCGACCGCTCCCGGTAGGTCTCTACAGAAAGAGATCGACTTGGAGAGGAGCACGAAAGTGCGCATTCACATCGGAACACGAGGGACGGCGGCGCTCACGGCAGCATCGCTCATCCTTGCAGCAGCATGCGGGTCGGGGACGTCGTCGGGCGGCGGGGGCGGCGGCAACAGCCATGCCGCGGCCTCGGCAACGTCGGCGGCGGCCCCGGTCATGACGGCGAAGAACGCGTCGCTCGGCACCACGGTGCTCGTCAACCGGAGCGGCCTGACCCTGTACTCCCTGTCGGCGGAGCGCAACGGGCGCTTCATCTGCACCGACATGACCTGCCTGAACCTCTGGCATCCCGTGCTCGCCCCCAGCGGCGGCATCAAGAGCGACCCGGTCGGGTCGCTGGGCACCGTCCAGCGGCCGGGCGGCGGCATGCAGGTCACCTACCGCGGCCTGCCGCTCTATACCTTCGTCAACGACCACAAGCCCGGCAGCGTCGCGGGCAACGGCTTCAAGGACGTCGGCACCTGGGAGGCGGCAACGACCTCCAGGAGCACCACCCCGCAGCCCGCACCGGCCTCGACGTCGAGCGGCGGCGGCGGGTACGGCTACTAGCGCCGACCGCAGGGACGCACGACCACGTACTGCTCCGCCTCGCGGCTCGGCGCCGCGGGGCGGAGCATTCGCGTCGACTAGTCACATCCAAGCCCGTCGCCGTCCCCGTCGAGCCTGTACGGATCCGACCCGGTGACGTGGATCGGCTTCAGCGAGTCGGAGATGTCGCCGCAGTCCAGATCGCTCGTGACCGGGAGGCACGGCGTGTAGCCGGGCTCGCAGCTTCCGCCCGGCGATCCGCCGCCGGCCGGCGGGGGCGACGCCCGCAGCGCCGTCACGGCCTCGTCGGGCACAAGCCTCGTCGCGCGGCACGCGCCCCACAGGCCCCGGTGGGCGCGCCTGGCGGCCAGAGCGAGCGAATAGAGAAGGCCGGAGAACCGCCCACGGTCGCCGTCGAAGAAGTACGGGGCGGCCGCGCCGCGCCGCACCATCTCGACGTTCAGGTTCGTCCCGCCGCGGTACACGTACCGCAGCAGCCGGCCGTAGCGGTCGACCTGGTCGAGCGCCGGATCCTTCCTCAGGCCCACGCGTGCGCCGGCGGGCAGGAGCGACTCGAGCAGGCCGCGCGCCCGGGTGGCGTAGCACTCGTTGCTCGACAGCTCCGGGGTGTCGATCTGGAGGAAACGCACGTGCGAGCCCGTCGTGAGGGCGATCGTGTCCCCGTCGATGACGTAGGCGACGCGGGCCGTCGTCCCGCCCGCGGGCCGGGCGCGACGGTGGTGCCGGCGGTGGTGCCGGCGACGATGGGCCCGCGTCTTCGCCGTCTTCGTCGTGGGCCCGGGCCCCGAGGACGATGTCGCCGGCGAGCGATCCGTCGGGCCGGACGCGGAGGACGAGTCGCCGCAGGCGGTCAATACCGGCGCGAGGCCGATGGCCACCGCAACCGTGACGACCAGCGCCGATTTGCCCACCGCACGATCGTACCGCTCGCGTCGTCCGCGAGGGCTGCGCGCGCCTCGACCTTGGCGCGGTGGAGGAGCGAGACGGCGGGGAGCGCGGCGCGCACCGGCCACGGCACGGCCGGGTCGGCGGCTAGGGCCGCACGCACCCGGCGCATGCTCTCGGCGCGGACGGCGCGCGGTATCCGGCGGTGGATCAGCGAGTCTGGCTCGATCCGGTACAGCCGGCCCGGGCGGTGGTGAAGCTCGATGCCGCCGCGCCATGACAGCGGCAGCGCGAGCATCGAGTCCTCCGCGATGTTCGCGTCGCCGAACCCGCCCGCGGCCCTGACGGCGGCCGTGCGGAAGACGGTGCCGGTGGTCGTGGACAGGGCCGACACGAACGCCAGCTGGTACAGGGCGAAGAGCCGCCGGTGCCCCGAGAGCAGGTAGGCGTGCGGGCGCCGGTCCGGCACCACCCTGTCCTCCTCCGCATACCAGTCCAGCACGCTGGTCGCGCATCCGACCAGGGCGCGGGAGCGCTCGAGCCGGTCGACGCAGAACGCGAGCGTCCCGGGGAGCATGCGGTCGTCGACGTCGGAGAAGCAGACGTAGGGCGTCGTCACCGCCGCAAGGCCGACGTTGCGAGCCCGCCCCGCCGTGACCCGCCGGCGGGTTGCGAGCACCACCACCTCGGCGGGCAGCGCGGGAAGAGGCCGGTGGGAGGCGTTGTCGACCACCACCACCCGGGGACGCGGGACCTGCCGCAACACGTCCTCGACGCACCCGCGTAGATACCGGTCGTAGCCATCCCAGACGGGAATGACCACCGTCACCTGCACGCCCCGAGTCTACTCCCGCGGCGGGGGCCTCCAACGATGTGACCCTGGTGGGACTCGAACCCACACGGCCCGGTGGGCCTCCGGGGTTTAAGCCCGGTGCGTCTGCCAGTTCCGCCACAGGGTCACCTGCGACGGTACACCCGTTCTCGGGCGTCCTCCAGCGGTCCGGCCACCGGCGAGCGGCCCGGAACGACCGCGTAGGGTGTTTGGATGCGTCTCGCGCTCGTGCTCGTCGCCGCCTTCGCCGTGCTCACGGCCGCGGTCGCGGCGGACGGTCTGCGGCCCGTCGACCGCTACGCCATCCACCACATGATGCCGTTCGCGGACGACTCGGTGGCGGGCACCATCGCGCCGTCGGAACCCTGGAACGCGATCCGGCCGATCGTGCGCGGCCACCGTTCCGTCGCGCAGAGCATCGGCGCGCTCGCCTTCGCGCCGGCGGACACGATCTCGGCCCTCCTGCTCGCGGCCGGGGCGACGCTCCTCGTCCGCCGCCGGGGGCGGCCATGGCGGGCCGGGGCCGTCTGGATCGCAGCGGTGGCCGCCGGGCTCGTCGTCGAGGTGACCGGCAAGATCGTGATCCCGCAGATCCATTACACCTACGCCTCGGTCGTCTTCGGCGTCAAGATCAGCGGGACGTTCCCGAGCGGGCACACCACCCGGTCGGTGATCGTGGCCGCGATGGTGGTCTCGCTGTGGCCGCGGGTGCTCCCGCTGGCGCTCGCCTGGGTCGTCTACGTGACGTCCGTGCTCGAGCTGGGCGGGCTGCACGTGCCGAGCGACATCGCCGGCGGGTTCCTGATCGGCGGCGCCCTCGCCGCGGCGGCGATCGCGTACGGCCGTGACGCCATCCGAGCCGAATCGCCACTCGCCGCCCTACAATCCGCCCGCCGTGCACTTGCGCAAGCGCCCCGAGCAGCCGACGTACAGGGTCCGCCCCGCCCCGCCGAAGGTGGCGGCCGGCGACCGGGTGCGGATCGTGGACCGGAACAGCCCGAGACTGGATGACCACGGGACGGTGAAGCACGTTGCCGGGCGCAGCGTGGTCGTCGAGCTCGACCGGCCGTACATGGCCGCAGGCACCCCGCGGCGGCTGTACTACAGCTATCCGGGCGAGCTCGAGGTCGTCCCCAAGGTCGGCCGCATGGGCGCGGTCGACCTGTTCGCCGACGACGAGCCCGAGTAGACGACGGGTTATTCGCCGGGACTGAAGCCGGTGAACGACTTGTCGGGCTGCACGCCCGGCGGCAGGTTGCCGGCGACCACCGTGACGGCGTCGTGCTCCTTCGGCTTCGTCGCCAGGCCCTGCGGCGAGAGCTTGCCGTTCACGTACACCTTCACGCCGTCGCAGTAGCCGCCGAGGCACTTGTTGCTGGCGTAGACGCCCCACACATCGAAGAGCTGGAGCACCGTCGCCCGGAAGTTCGCATCCGGAGACTCGACGTGGATGATCCCGGACTTCCGGTCGGTGGCCAGCGAGTGCGTGTGGATCTCCGACGACATGGCCGGCGGGTTCTGCAGGCCGATGTTGCGCGGCACGACGACCTTCCGCCCGCCGGCGTAGACCGTGATGTGCCAGTGGTAGTGGACGAGCGGGTTTACCTCGTTCGCCGGCGACAGATTCAGCTTCTGGAGCGCGGCGGTCAGGTTGTCGTAGTTCGGCTGCCAGGTGCCCGAGGCGACGAAGTCGATCTTCTGGTGGCTGAGCCGGTCCTGGACGACCGACGAGGTCTGGGCGTCCGCGCTCGACCCTCCGCGGGTGACGACGAAGGCCGCGGCGATGATGACCGCCGCGAGCAGGACGGCACCGCTGACCATGAACGCCCAGCCGGGCATGCCGCCGCCGCCGCCGCCCTTGGGCTTCGTCGGCGCGATGCCCTCGCCCGTCCCGAGCCGCCGCGCGCGGCGCTCGTTCGTGAGCTGCTTCTTGGCCTTGCCCATCCGGTCAGATGATAGCCAGGGCCTCACGGCACGAGCACCGCCTATATTGGCCGGGATGTGGACCTGGACGCTCGTGCGGTTCGTGCACGTGACCGGCGCCGCGATGTGGCTGGGGATCCAGGTCACCCTGCTCGTCCTCGTGCCGGCGCTGCGGCGCCAACTGCCCGCCGAGCAGGTGCGCGAGGTCGTCCGCAAGGCCGGCCGTCGCCTCGCGATCGTGGGCGGGGCCGCCCTGCTCATGATCGCCGCGAGCGGGATCGCGCTCGGCCGCCACGAGAGCTCGGCCAAGGCACATCCGGGCGTGGTCGGGCTCAAGGAAGGCCTGCTGCTCGCGATCGTCGCGCTCCTGAGCGGACACGCCTACGTCCGGGGCCGCACCGCGCGCATCGCCGCCTCGGCGCTCATGCTCCTGCTCACCCTGGCGGCGATCCTGGCCGGTGCCTGGCTGACGCAGTCGTGAGCGAGCCCTCCGATCCGGCGGCCGAGCCGCGCTTCTGCCCCTTCTGCGGCGAGCCGCTGGGCTCGTTCTTCGGCAACCGCATGGCCGACGGCAGCCGCTGGTGCGAGCGCTGCCAGGAATCTTTTCGCGTCTCGATCGTTAACGTAGATGAGGGGTCCGAAGAGGGCCCTGGGAACACTTAAGGAGCCACATGACGAACGACATCCGCGAGGTCATCATCATCGGCGGCGGGCCGGCCGGCTACACGGCCGCACTGTACGCCGCGCGGGCCAACCTGAACCCGCTCGTGTTCGAAGGGTTCGCCTACGGCGGCCAGCTGATGATCACCTCCGACGTCGAGAACTACCCCGGCTTCCGCGACGGCATCCTCGGCCCGGAGCTCATGCAGACGATGCGCGCCCAGGCGGAGCGCTTCGGCGCGGAGCTCGTGGCCGACGACGTGACCCGGGTCGACTTCTCCGAGCATCCGCTGAAGGTGTACGTCGGCGACGAGGAGCACCGGGCGCGCTCGGTCATCGTCGCGACCGGCGCGACCGCGCGCCAGCTCGGCCTCGAGAGCGAGGTCTCGCTCCAGGGCCGCGGCGTCAGCTACTGCGCCGTCTGCGATGCCGCCTTCTTCCGCGCGAAGAACGTGGTGGTCGTCGGCGGCGGCGACTCGGCGATGGAGGAGGCGACGTTCCTGGCCAAGTTCGCGACCATGGTCACCCTGGTGCACCGCCGCGACGAGTTCCGGGCGTCCCCGATCATGGCCGACCGGGCGCGCGCGAAGGACAACATCGACTTCGTCACCAACACGGTCGTGAGCGAGGTGCTCGGCACCGACCACGGCCAGGTGAATGGCGTCAAGCTGACCGATACCCTCACGGGCGAGGTGCGCGAGATGGAGGCCGACGGCCTCTTCGTCGCGATCGGCCACGACCCGACGACGGCGCTCTTCTCCGGCATCCTGGACATGGACGAGGCCGGCTATCTGGTCACCCGCGAGGGCTCGACCGAGACGAACGTCCCGGGCGTGTTCGCCGCGGGCGACGTGGTCGACCACGTCTACCGCCAGGCCGTGACCGCCGCGGGAATGGGCTGCATGGCGGCGCTCGACGCCGAGCGCTGGCTGGGCCACAGCGAAGACCCCCCCGAGAAGGTCGCTACTCCAGCGTGAACCAGGCCAGGCGCCTGCCGCCGTCCCCGCGGCGCAGGATCGCCTGCCCCAGGTAGACGCCGGCCTGCACCGCGACCAGCTCGTCGACGATGCGGCGCAGGAGCGGCGGGTTCTCCGGCAGGTCGTAGTCGATCCGCAGGGCCTCGACGCCGGGGTCGAGCCGGCCGGAGGTCACCGACGTCCGGAACCGCAGCGCGCGGTAGCTCGAGACGTCCTCCGGCCACCAGGCGCGATAGGCCGCCGGGGTGAGACGCTCGCCGGCCCGGTACGCGCTCATGTCGAAGACGTTCTCGCCGGTCGCCGACACGGCCTCGAAGCGCTTGCCGAGCCACGGCATCCACAGGCGGAACAGCGCCCCGAAGGCCAGATCGCCGCCCGGACCGAGCGTCAGGTGGAGGAGCGCGCCGTCGTAGCGGCCGTCGAGCGGGGGCTCCGGAGGCACACCGCGGGCGAACATCCCCTCGAGCTCCGCAGGCGGCTTCCCGGCCAGCGTGCGGGGACGGTTGGCGTGGGATCCCATGCCACATGGTTGCACGGAGCGCTTCCGTACACTGCAGCCATATGCGATTTTTCATCTGTCCGAATTGCACGACCCGTGCGCTGGACGACGACGGCAAGGCCGGCCTGAGCCACCAGCCCGTCGGCTGCGAAAAGTGCGGGTTCGGGTATCTGTTCGAGCTTCTCGAGGACTTCTTCCCCCCTGCCGGGGCCGGCATGGTGACGTGCGACCAGGAGGGCCGGGTGCTCTCCTGCGGGCGCGGCGTATTCGAGCTCACCGGCTACTCCGAGCGGGAGCTGATGGGCAAGCCCCTCGGCGACGCGTTCGGCTTCTCGGAGTTCGAGAACGGCTCCGATCCCATCCCGGTCGTCCTGGAATGGGGCGTCCGCAAGCTGGACCAGCACGTGACGCTCCGCCACCACTCCGGCCGCGCCAAACGGGTGCGGGTCGACCTGTTCCCGGCCTACGACGAGGACGGCGGCCTGCTCGCGTCGCTGGCGCCGGAGATGAACGGCCACGAGGGCCACGGCTCATCCTGAGCCAAGATGATTGATCGGCAAGTCCCGCGCTGCGAACCGTCGCATCGCGGCGTCCTCAATCATCGAGCCTCGCTGAGCTCGTGCTCGACGAGCGACTGCAGCCGCTCGAGCGCCTGCAGCTGACGCAGCCTGCGCTCGAGCAGCCGCCTCTCGCCTGCGGCATCGACCGCGACGAGCACCCCGAGCGCCTCGAGCACGGCGGCGTCGCGGGCGCCGAGCTCGGCGCGCACGCGGCCCTCGAGCTCCTCCCAGACCAGGCGCAGCCGGGCGCCGTCGACATCGTCGCGAAGGCGCTCGGCGTGGCGGGCGAGG
>JAICJM010000337.1 GCA_025928435.1 Thermoleophilia bacterium | reverse complement strand
CGCCTCACGTTCGTCATCGCGGTCGCATGGGCGCTCACGCTCGTCTGGGTGCTCGTCCCGTTGCGCTCGCTCGACCGGGCCTATGCGCACGTCGGCGCCCATCGGCGTCTCGTCTGGGTCGACGTCGCCGTCTGGAGCGCCCTGCTCGTGGTCGCCGGCGGCTGGGAAAACCTGTTCTACGTGTACGGCTGGTCGCCGTTCGGGTTCGCGTCGGTGTTCTGGTCGGCGCGGCGGACGCTGCTTCTCGGGATCGGCGGCTGTGCCGTCCTCGTCGCGAGCCACATCGCCTGGCGGATCGCCGGGGGGGATCCGGCGACGCGCAGCGTGCCCCTCTCGGCCTGGGCGGCCCCGGTGGTGGGGTATCTCGTCGTGTCCGGATTGTTCGCGTACGTGCGCCACCAGTTCGACGAGCTCGCCGCCGCGGCGGCGGCCTACGCCGGCCGGGCGGCCGATGCGATCGCGGCGGCTCGCTCGGCCGCCGTCGCAGCCGAGCGCCAGGAGGTGGCGTACCGCCTGCACAGCCGGCTGCGCCAGGCCTTCCCGGCCCTGGCCTTGCGGATCGCGGCGCTGCGCGCGGACTGCGCCGACGACCCGGCCGCAGGCGCGACCCTGGACGCCGTGGTGTCTCTGGCGGCGCGGGCGGACGCGGAGCTCGACGTCGCGATCGCCGCGCTGCGCGGGGGAGGTACTGCATCGACCGGTACCTTCGAAACTGGTCCCGGGCCGGCCGGCTCCGTACCCTGACCCGATGGACCAGCCGCTGACCGCACCGTCGATCGACGCGGGGGCCGTCCTCGCCCGGTTCCGGGCCGCCCGGTGGGCGCTCGGGCGTGCGGTCCTGCTCATCCGGGTCGGCGTCGCGGCGGCGATGGTGATCGTCGCGGCGCGGCCGTCGGGCGGCACGCGCGACGCGGGCTGGGACGTCGCGGTCTTCGCCGCCTACCTGGGCTGGACCGTCGTCACCGGCGCGCGGGGCCGGCGCCTCTTCGCCGCGGTGGAGCGGCAGCCGCGCTGGCTGTGGGCCGAGCAGACGCTCGGCGTCTGCCTGGTGATCCTCGGCGGAGGTGCCCGCGTGATCGCGCTCTACGCGTGCGCGCTCCCGGTCATCATCGCCACCGTCTTCGTCTCCCCGCGCCGCGGCCTCGCGCTCGCGACGGCCGACGCCGTCGTCGTCGGCCTCGTGCTCGGCGGGACGACCCTGGCCGGCGTCCATGCCGGCACCGAGCCCGTGCACACGACCGAGTGGCCGCTCGGCCTCGTAGGCCTCTACATCGCGGTCGGACTGTTCGCCTACGTGCGGCGGCTGTTCGGGGCGCTGGAGGGGACGGGGATCGCCTACCAGGCCAGGTCGGAGGAGATCGCCGCCGCGGTGAGCGCGGAGGCGCGCACCCAGACCCGGACGGCCGCGCTCGCCGACGTCGCAAGCCGGATCGGCGACGTCGTCCCGGACATCGAGGGGCATCTCGGCGACCTGCGCGGCCGCCGGCCGCGCGATCCGGCCTGGCATGCCGAGTGCGACGGGCTCGAGCGGCTCGTGCGGTACGCCGGGACGAGCCTCGACGAGCTCTCCGCCTACGCGCACCAGGCGGCCGACCCCCAGACCATCGAGGCCGCGATCAACGCCGCCGTCGGTCGCGTCCGGCTGCTCGGGGCCGGCGCCGACATCGCCGTCTCCGCGACGGGCTGCGACGTCCCGATCGCCGGGGCGGCCGCCGCCGCGCTGGGGCGGTTCGCGGAGGAGGCGGCCTGGAACGCGCACAAGCACGGGCGCCCGCCGATCGCGGT
>JAICJM010000331.1 GCA_025928435.1 Thermoleophilia bacterium | reverse complement strand
GCCGTGGCCGCGAACACGCCGAGAATGGCGCCGCCGACCGCGCGGAACGCGGTGGTGGGCGAGGCCTGCAGGCGCCGGCCGGCGATCAGCGAGCCCGGCCCTCTGGCGGCCGCGGCGATGCCCGTCGCCAGCGCGCCCACCAGCCACGGCCCGGCGATGGCGATCCCGACGATGACGCCGGCGAATCCGAGGCCGAGCGCGGCCAGTTTGCCGTCCGGGCCGAGACCGTCGCCGATTTGGACGGCGACGGCGAGCTCGGCCCACGACGCCACGAGCGGAGCGAGGCGGCGGGCGGAGGGCTTGCCGGGCGATCGCCGCCGCTGCACGCCCAGCGGAGTCACGACCACGCGCCGCATCGATCCGAGCGCCGCGGCCGCCGCGAGCACGGGCGTCGCCACCACCACCGCCGCGACCTGCCAGGGCGGAAGCGAGAGGTCGGCGGGGAACGCGGCGTACCCGGCGATCCCGAACCGGGCCGCCTGGGTGCGCAGGACGAGCGCCGCGACGAGCCCGACGGCACATCCCAGCAGCCCGGCGGCCGCCGCCTCGATCGCGGCGGCCGTCGCGACCTGGCGCGGGGTCGCGCCGACCAGCCGCATGGCCGCGAAGCGGCGTTCGCGGGTGCTGGCGCCGATGCGCGTGCTCGCGGCGATGAAGACGCCGATCGGGATCAGGACGCCGAGGGCGGCGAGCAGGTAGACGAGCCGGCGGTTGAAGGTGCTCCCGTTCGACGGCTCCGACGGGGGCGGCGCGTTCCAGTCGGTGACGCGCGTGGCGCCGGCAAGCCGGGCCGCCGGCATGCCCACCATCGCCACGAGCTCGTTCGGGTCGTGCAGGACGGCGCGTCCCAGCGTTCCGTCGATCCGGCCCGGGAACCGCAGCCGGTAGACGCGGCCCCGGGACGAGTCGACCAGCCGCCCGAGCGCGGGTGACACGAGCACCTGGCCCGGCGCGGGGATCCGGGTCGCTCCCAGCGGGGGCGGCGCGCCCGGCCCGGCGGCCGCGACCTCGATCACCTCGAGGGTCCGGTTGCCGATCGCACCGAACGAGCTGCGGGTTGCATCCCACAGCAGCGCAGGCCGCCTGTCCGACGGCGCTGCGCCCGGCGGAGCCTGGCGGAGCGTCACGCGGGCGTCCTGGAGGTCGCGGGCGGGGCCGATCGCGAGCGCGCCGAGCAGGAACACGACGCCGACGGCGACGCCCCCGACGATGAGCAGCAGCCGGGTCAGGCCACGCCCGCCTCCGCCGCGCAGCAGCGAGACGCTGAGCGCGATCACGCCGCGACCGGGGTCACGATCCGGCCGTCGCGGACGACGACGTCGCGCCTCGCGTAGGCGGCGGTGCGTGGATCGTGGGTGACGATCACGATGGCGGCGCCCTCATCGCCCGCCAGACCGACCAGCAGGTTCATGACGAGCTCGCCCGAGAGCGAGTCGAGCGAGCCGGTCGGCTCGTCGGCGAACACCACCTGCGGCCGGTGCACGAGCGCGCGGGCGACCGCCACACGCTGGCCCTCGCCGCCCGACAGCTCGCCGGGCCGCTTGCCCGCCGCGTCGAGGAGCTCGAGCTGCGCGAGCCACCGTTCCGCCTCGACCAGGGCGCGCCGCCGCGACATCCCCCCGAGCATCACGGGCAGGGCGACGTTCTCGAGGGCCGTGAGCTCGGGCACGAGTTGGCCGAACTGGAACACGAACCCGAAGGCGCTCCGCCGCAGGTCGCTCCGCGCCGCCTCGCCCATCCTGTCCACCCGCCGGCCCTCGAACGTGATCTCGCCGGCGTCCGGCCGCAGGATCCCGGCCGCGCAATGGAGCAGGGTGGACTTCCCCGAGCCGCTCGGCCCGACGATCGCGACGACTTCGCCGGGGGAGACGGCGACCGACGCGCCGTCGAGGGCGATCGTGCGCCCGAACCGCTTGTGCAGGTCATTCACCTCGAGCATGGACTCACTATACACTCAGTGTATAGATGGTGCAAGGGCACCCGCGGACGCACGACAGGGGCAGCGGCGGGGGGACTCCGGAGCGGCGGGGGTGGGATTCGAACCCACGATCGAGGTTGCCCCCGATGCCGGTTTTCAAGACCG
>JAICJM010000280.1 GCA_025928435.1 Thermoleophilia bacterium | reverse complement strand
GAAGCGTTCATACCTGGTCGTATGGGCGCGACCGAGGACGCCGCGATGCGACGGTTCGCAGCCGCAGCGCCACCAACGCGCCGCCTGACCACCCGCCATCGTGCGTCCAGGCGCACGGGACTTACCGATCAATCATCTAGCCCCTCGGCATCCGGCTAGCTGGGCTCGACGACCATGAGCGTGTTCCCGTCGGGGTCGCGGAACCAGAACATCGGGGGGACGGGGTCGCCCATCCGCGACACCTCGTCGTCGACGTCCGCGCCGCGCGACCGCATCTCGGCGTGGGCGGCGTCAATGTCGTCCGTCGTCAGCGTGATGCCGGTCTCGACCGAGGTCGGGCCGCCCGGGCGCGGAGGCGCGAGGGCGATGCCGGTCGTGCCGTTCTGCGGGTACACCTCCACCCAGCGGTAGTCGCCGCCGAACGGGACGTCCGTCCGCTTCTCGAACCCGAGCACCCGCTCGTAGAACTCGATCGCCCGATCCTGATCGGTCGACGGGACGATCACGAGGCTGATCTCTCCGATGCGGCTTGCGGTCTGCGTCATCGTTGTCCTCCTGGGGACGAGTGGTCACGAGTATGACCGGCCCGCGGGCGAGAACTCATCTACGCGGCGTGCCGGCCGCGCTCGGCGCCGCCGGCGTGCGGCTCCCACGCGTCGATGCGGCGGGCGCCGCGGCCGTGCGTGAAGAAGCTGATCGACCAGCGCGTGAGCACGAGCGCCCGGTTCTGGAAGCCGATCAGGTAGGCGAGGTGGACGCCCAGCCACAGCGACCACGCCGGGAAGCCGGAGAAGTGCAGGCCCTTGATGTCGGCCACCGCCTTCGAGCGGCCGATCGTGGCCATGTTGCCCTTGTCGCGGTAGCGGAAGCCGCCCGGTGCCCTTCCGCGCAGCCGGCCCGCGATCAGCTTCGCCGCGTAGTGCCCCTGCTGGATCGCGACCGGAGCGAGCCCGGGGAGCGGCACCGCGTCCCCGTCCCGGTCGTGGACGACGACCATGTCGCCGAGGGCGACCACCTCCGGGTGCCCGGCCAGGGTCAGGTCGGGGCCGACCGGCACACGGCCGGCCCTGTCGGCCTCGACGGCGGCCGCCTCCGCGAGCAGGCCCGCCACCGCGGCGGCGGTCACGCCCGCAGCCCACACCGCCGTGCGGGCGGGGACGCGCTCGGTGCCGCCGGCGGCGTCGCGGATCGCCACGTCGTCCGCCGTGACGTCGACCACGGTCTTGCCGACGACGGGCGTCACGCCGAGCTTCACGAGCGCCCGCTCGGCGCTCGCCGAGAGCGACTCGGGGAAGCCTCCCAGCAGCCGGCCGGCCGCCTCCACCAGCAGCACGCGCGCGGCACGGGTGTCCGCGGCGCGGAAGTCCCGCTTCAGCGTGTCGCGGCCGAGCTCGGCGATCTGCCCGGCCATCTCGACGCCGGTCGGGCCGCCGCCGACGACGACGAAGGTGAGCCACGCCGCCCGCCGGTCCGGGTCCGGCTCGACCTCGGCCGCCTCGAACGCGCCCAGGACGCGGGTGCGGATGTCGAGCGCGCCGTCGAGCGACTTCAGCTGGGGGGCGTGGGCCTCCCACTCCGGATGCCCGAAGTAGGAGTACTGCGAGCCGCCGGCGACCACGAGCGTGTCGTACGGGATCGCGTCGGCCGGATCGCCGTTCGCCAGGCGCCCGAGCGTCACCCGGTGGGCGTCCAGGTCGAATCCGGTGGCCTCGGCGAGGACGACCCGGGCGTTGCGCTGACGGCGGAAGATCCACCGCAGCGGCGGCGCCACCTCGGCCGCCGACAGCGCCCCCGTGGCGACCTGGTAGACGAGCGGCTGGAACAGCGAGAAGTTCTGCCGGTCGATCAGCGTCACGTCCACGGGGGCGCGCCGGAGCCCGCGCACGACGCGCATCCCGCCGAACCCGCCGCCCACGACGACCACGCGGTGCCGGGGAGCGCCGCCGGGTGTCGGATGCGCGCCCACGATCAGGCCGCCGCCCGCTCGCCGCCGAACAGCATGCGCGTCGCGTATGCGGTGTCCATGTACTCGCGCACCGCCTGGATCTTGCCATCCTGCACCGTGAAGACCCCGACGCAGAAGTTCTCGTACGGCTCTCCGCCGCGGGTGCGGGCCCGGCTCGTCCACTCGACGACCGCACGGTCGCCGTCGGCGACGATCGCGGTGATCTCGAGCCGGATCGAGCCCGGCTCGTAGTGCCCGAGCGCGCCCGCCAGGAACTCGTCGACGATCGTGTCGCGTCCGCGCCACGTCCCCGACATGGGCATGTCGCCGAAGAGCCGCCAGGTGGCGGAGTCGGCGAAGGAGCCGCGGATCGCGGCCTCGTCCCCCGCCTCGACGGCGGCGACGTAGCGCTCGACCACGGCCCTCGTGTCTGTGTGTTGCGTGGTATCGGTCATGCGGCCAACGTAGTCCTTCCCCACAGGGCCGGGAAAGACGCCTTGGGAATGACTTCAGCGCCGCGCGGCATCGACCGCGGGCGCGCCGCGCCATCCCAGCTCGTCGGCGACCTCCTCGGAGACCGTCATCAGGCGCTCGGCCGCCGGGTTGGCCCCGCCCGCCCGGGCCAGGAGGTGGGTTTCGAACAGCGCGGGCGGGTCGAGCGGCCGCCAGACGAGACCGCCGGGGAGGCCGAGCCGGGCGGACTGGCCCGCCATCGCGACCGCCTCGCCCGCGACGAGCGGCGTCAGGGCCAGGTCGAGCGTGACGGTGCGGTGGACGACGGTGGGCTCGAGGCCGCGGTCGCGGAACACCGCGAGGACGGCGTCGTAGTGGCCCGGGTTGGCGTCGCGCGGATGCATCAGGAACGGCGTGTCCACCACGGCGTCGAGGCAGATGCTCTCGCCGTCGGCCCGGGGGTCGTCGCCCCGCAGCTCGATGCCCTGCGGCTCGAGCCGCAGCAGCCGCGTCTCGAGGCCGGAGTCCGCGGGCGGACAGCGGATCGCGCCCACGTCGATCGTCCCGTCCTCCACGCCGGCGAGGATCTGGCCGGTCGACATGACGTGCGTGGTGATCTCGATGTCGGGCAGGAGGACGCTGAGGGCGCGCATCAGCTCCGGCACGGTCTCGTAGCTCGCGCTCGCCCCGTAGCCGAACACCACCGTGCCCCGCTCGCCGGCGCCGAAGGCGCTCGTCAGCCGCCACAGCTCGTCGGCGGCGTCGAGCAGCACCGGCCCGCGCTCGAACATGTACCGGCCCGCCTCCGTCAGCGCGAAGGTGTGCGTGGTGCGGTGCAGGAGCTCGACGCCGAGCTCTCGCTCGAGCAGCCGCACCTGCCGGCTCAGCGCCGGTTGGGCGACGTGGAGCAGCTCGGCTGCCCGGGTGAAATTCTGCTCGCCTGCCACGGCCAGGAAGTAGCGCAGCCGGCGGAGCTCGGGCACCCGGCCAGGGGTCGCGCGCCACGTGGTCATGCCGTTCCGGTCTCTACCCAGACGGGGTTCGTCTTTCACACGCGAGCCTCGACCCGGCCGGCGCCGCGCTGTCGTCGCTGGGGCTCTTCGGCCTCGTCGCCGGCATCATCGAGGCGCCCATCCGCGGCTGGCTCGACCCGTACGTGCTGGCGGGGTTTGGTGCCGGCGCCGTCCTGCTCGTCGCCTTCGTGGTCTTCGAGCTGGGCCGCCGCGACCCGATGCTGGATCCGCGGCCGGGTCGCTGTCGCTCACGCTGCAGTTCTTCGCCCAGTTCGGCCTGCTCTTCATCGGGCTCCAGTTCCTGCAGGTCGTGCTCGGCTACTCGCCGTTCGAGGCGGGCGCGTCGATCCTGCGTCGTGGGGGCCGGGACCCCGCGCGGGGGGGGGGCCCCCCGGGGGGGGGGGGGG
>JAICJM010000116.1 GCA_025928435.1 Thermoleophilia bacterium | reverse complement strand
TGGGCGCGACCGAGGACGCCGCGATGCGACGGTTCGCAGCCGCAGCGCCACCAACGCGCCGCCTGACCACCCGCCATCGTGCGTCCAGGCGCGCGGGACTTACCGATCAATCATCTCGCGGCCCGGCGGTTAGCGATCGACGCGGGCGACCGCGGCGTCGATCCAGCTCGAGAGCGCGCGCGACGCGGCGACCGCGAGGGCGGCGCCGGCCGAGGCGATCACGGCCGCGGCGATCGCGGTGGTGCGCGTCGACATCGCCGGGGCGGCGAGCACGACCGGGAGGTCGAGCAGGAGGGCGCCGGTGAGGGCGGTGCGCACGGTCGTCATGCCCGGGTCTTCGGTGCGGCGGGCGCAGAGTTGAGCGCCACGAGGGGAAGCGCGCCTACGCCGCCTGCTCGGCGCCGGGGTCGAGGTACCCGGGCACCTGGGCCGCGTCCATCGGCCGGGCCAGGAAGTAGCCCTGGCCGAGGTCGCATCCGAGCGTCTGCAGCTGATCCAGCTGCTCGCGGGTCTCGATCCCCCGGCCACCGTCTGTAGGCCGAGCGCGCGCGCCATCTCGAGGATCGCGGCCAGCACGGCGACGTCCGCCTTGTCCATGCGGGCGATGAAGCGGCGGTCGACCTTGAGCGTGTCGACGGGGAGCCGCCGCAGGTAGGCGAGCGCGGAGTAGCCGGTGCCGAAGTCGTCGATCGCGATCCGGACGCCGGAGGCACGGACGGCCTCGAGCGGGCTGTTGGCGGCCTCGGAGTCGGCCACGAACAGCGACTCGGTCACCTCGAGCATGAGCCGCTCGGGCGCGAGCCCGGTCCGCCGCAGCACGTCGGCGACGTCGTGCACGAGACCGGCGCCGGCCTGCTGGGCCGAGACGTTCACGCACACGCCGACGTCGAAGCCGGCCCGGCTCCACTCGGCCGCCTGGGCGCACGCCGTGCGCAGCACCCACGTGCCGAGCAGCGGCATCAGCCCCGCCGCCTCGGCGATGGGGATGAACACGCCCGGCGGCACGACGCCGCGGCGGGGGCTCGTCCAGCGGGCGAGCGCCTCGACGTGGGGCACCCCGTCGCTCGCCAGGTCGACGATGGGCTGGTACGCGAGCGAGAGCTCGCCGCCGCGGGCGAGCGCGTCGCGCAGCTCGCGGCCGAGCGCCACGCGGTCGAGCATCGCATCGCGCAGATCGTCCTCGAACAGGCGCCAGCCGCCGCCGTCGGCCTTCGCGGCGTACATCGCCGAGTCGGCGTCGCGGAGCAGGTCGACCGCCACCTGGTCGGCGTTCGCCCCCGCCGTGCCGGCCGCGGCCGCGAGCTCGGCGATGCCGAGGCTCCCGTCCAGGTGAATCGAGCGACCGGCGGCGGAGTACGGCTCGCCGACGGCGGCGAGCAGCCGCTCGGCCAGGCCGGCGCCGTCGTGGCGGAGATCGATCACCGCGAACTCGTCCCCGCCCAGACGGGCGACGTCGAGCCCGCGCGTGCATGCCCGCAGCCGGTGGCCGACCGCGATCAGGAGCGCGTCGCCGACAGGATGGCCCAGGGTGTCGTTCACGTCCTTGAACCGGTCGATGTCGATCAGGTGCACCCGCACCGCCGCGCCGGCCCGGACGGACTCGGCCAGGCGCCGCAGGAGGCCGACCCGGTTCAGGAGGCCGGTGAGGTCGTCGTGCTCGGCCTGGAAGGCGACCTGGTCGAGCAGCTGGCGGTTCTCGTTCAGCGTGATCCACTGGCGCATGAGCATGAGCGCCGCGATCAGGAGCAGGATCGTGAGCTGCGCGCCGCGCAGGTGGCGCTCCACGATGCCCACGAAGATGGCGGTGGCGAGCGCGGCCAGGACGGGCAGGTTGGGTGGCGAGCTGCGAGCGCCTGCCCGGCGCGCGCAGGCGCCGCTCCGACATCCCGGCGCCCCCGACGCCGCTCAGGGCCGCCACCGCCAGCGTCGCGTAGGTGAGCGCCCAGCCGATGTCGACGGCGGCGTCCCCGCGGGCGGGGAAGCCGGCCAGCGCGAAGTAGGCGAACACGGAGTCGGTGACCGTCCGCAGGACGGCGCTGAGCGCGAGCAGCATCAGCGGCGTCCGGCGGTTCGTCCAGCGCCAGATCAGCGCGCCGATCACGCCCGCGAAGACGAGGTCGACGCCGGGGACGACGAGCGTGAGGAACTCCGCGGGCGATTCGTGGCCGTCCGCGCGCAGGAGCGGGTCGACCAACGGCTCCCACACGACGAAGAGCACGGAGGCCGCGCCAAGCACGCCCTCGAGCCCCAGCCGCATGCGCCGGCCGAGGCCCGTCGGCGCCGACGGGCCCGCCAGCACGCCCGCAAGGGCGAGGACGGTGCCGGCGATCATGAGCAGGCTCGAGACCGGGTTCGGGCCCGAGCCGCGGTCGAGCAGCATCTCGGCGCCGAGCCACGATCCGACGCCGCCCACCCAGGCCGTCGCGCTCCAGCCCAGGAGCGCGAGGGTGCGGCGCAGGGGCGACGGGCGCCGGGCGGCGCGGAAGAAGGCCACGGCGGCGACCACCGTGCTGCCGAGCATGACGACGTCGCTCACCGGCACGCCGATCGCCTGTCCGGCGGCGAACGCGACGGCCCCGGCGGCGAGCGCCCCGAGGGCCCACCGCACGCGCGTGCGCGCGGCGAAGGGTCGGCGGTCCAGCGGGCGAAGCTCGGGAGTCGTGTCCGTGGGTTCGGAAGCGCATCGGCATACGCGCTGGTTCGGATGATCGGCCGTTCCCTGAACCTGCTTTCGCCGCCCGCGGCCATCTCACCGGTTCGGGTGAGCCGCCACCCGTGCGCCCTACTGCAGATCGGTGACGCGCGCCCGGTTCACAGCTCGTGGGCCGCCGTCAGGAGCTCGTCCGCGTCGGGCACCTCGTCGTCCCCGTACCGCCAGGTCTTGCGGACGATGCCCTCCCCATCCACGAGGAAGCAGCTGCGCACGGGCGTGTCCTCGAGCCCGTCCAGGTTCTGGCTGACGCCGAACGCCCGCACGGCGGCGGCCGACCAGTCCGAGAGCAGCGGGAAGGTCAGCCACTGCTGCTCGGCGTAGCGCTGGTGCGAGTAGGGGCTGTCGCGCGAGATCGCGAACAGCCGCACCCCCGCCTCCGTGAACTCCTCGCTCCTGTCCCGCAGGAGCCGCAGCTGTGTCCGTCAGGTGCCGGTCCAGTCGTACAGGTAGAACGAGAGCAGGAACGGGCCGTCCGCTGCCAGGTCCGCGATGTCGACCGGCTGGACGTCCTGGTTGTACACGATCACGCTCGGGACGGGGGATCCGGGCTGCACGCGCGCAGGCTACCAGCGGCGCGGGAGGGCCGGGCCTCTCAAGAACGGGGAGGCCGGGTCGATCCACCCGGAATGGTGGTCAGCGCTCTTCACCGGCCGGCTGCACTCTTCGCGGGCGTGCTCGCGTGCGCCGGCCTGCTCGCGCTCGCCGGGTGCGGCGGCAGCAGTGGCTCGTCGGCCGGCGTCCGGGTCGTGCGGATCAGCGAGCGCGACTTCCACATCACCGCGCCGAGGCACCTCGCTCCCGGGCGCGTGCGGCTCGAGGTGGCCAACGACGGCCCCGACCTGCACGAGCTGATCGTCGTGCGCGACCCGGCGGGGACGCTGCCGCTGCGCACCGACGGCCTGACGGTGAACGAGGAGGCGCTCGCGCCCGTGGAGCTGGGGTCGCTCGAGCCCGGGGCGCCGGGCAGCGTGCGCGGCCTGACGGTGACGCTGCGGCCGGGGCGGTACGAGATCTTCTGCAACATGGCCGGCCACTACATGGGCGGGATGCACGCCGTCCTGATGGTGGGTTAGGCGGACGTGCGCGCGCCCGCCGCATTCAGACCGTATGCGGCCCGTGGCAGGCGCCCGATCGCGGCCATCCTGCTCACGTTCGCGCTGTGCTCGATGGCCAGCATCGCGCTCTCGATCTGGGAGACCTCCCGCTCGGAGCACCGCGCCGACGTCCTGCGTATCGCCGAGCGCCAGCAGACGCTCGCCTCGGCCTACGTGCAGCAGGTGATGCTTGCGAAGGCGGGCGTCCAGGCCGACCCGAACGGGACGATAACGATCATGCGCCTGAGCGCCGACGCCCTGCTCGACGGCGGAGAGGCGCCGGATGTCCCCGGCAACGACGACGAGGCCGGGCTCTCGCCGACGACGGACGCGACGGTGCGTGCCCAGCTGCGGCAGGAGCGGCGGCTCGTGGACGACATGTCCGGGACCGGGGAGGCGTACCTCGCCGGCCGGCCGGTGACCTCGGTGCCGCTCACCGCCCACGAGCATGTGACGGCCACAACCCCGATCGCACGCCTGCGAGTCCTCTCGGCTCTGACGGGCGACGTCGCCCTCAACACGGCCCGCACGATCGTGGCCCAGAGCGACACGAGCGTGACCAACCTGATCGTCATGCAGGCCGTGCTGGGGGTGCTCGGGCTGCTCGTGTCACTCGGTCTCGCGCTCGCCCTGGTCGCCGCCACGCGCCGCCAGACCGCCCACTTCCGCAGCATCGTCGACTCGTCGACGGACCTCGTGATCGTGCTCGGCGACGGCGGCTGCCGCCACGTCAGCCGGTCGGTCACGGCCATGCTGGGGGTGTCCGAGGGCGCCGTGCTGGGCAACGGCCTCACCCGCTTCCTGCATCCCGACGACCGCGCCCTGGTACGCTCCGCCCAGGCCAGCGGCCGCGCCGAGGAGATCGTGTTCCGGCTCGTGAACCAGTTCGGCGAGTGGCGGCATCTCGAGGCCCACGTCACCGACCTCCGCCACGACCGCGGGATCCGCGGCGTCGTGCTGAACGCCCGCGACGCGACCGAGCGCGTGCGGCTCCAGGACGAACTCGTGCGCCAGGCGTACCACGACGGCCTCACCGGGCTCGCCAACCGCAGCCTCTTCCGCGACCGCCTGGAGCAGGCCCTGGCCCGCCCGGCCCGCGCCGGCGGCACGTCCGCCGTGCTGATCCTCGACCTGGACGGGTTCAAGGGGGTCAACGACACGCTGGGCCACGACGCCGGCGACCAGTTGCTGCGCATCGTCGCCGAGCGCCTCAACGAGACCGTCCGTGCGACGGACACCGTATCCCGCTTCGGCGGCGACGAGTTCGCGGTGCTGCTCGACGACGCCGACGAGGGCCTGGCAGTGAGCGTCGCCCGGCGGGCACTGGCGAGGCTGGCCGAGCCGGCCACGGTGGCCGGCCGCGAGCTCCAGGTGGCCGCCAGCATCGGCGTCGCGGTGCACACCGGCGAGGGCGGCGGGGACGATCTCGTCCGCCACGCCGACGTCGCCATGTATGCCGCCAAAGACGCCGGCCGCGGCCGGCACGAGGTGTTCCGCAGCGAGATGGCGCGCGACCCGGACGAGCTGCTCGGGCTCGACAACGAGCTGCGGGCCGCGCTCGACCGGCGCGAGTTCACCGTCCACTACCAGCCCGAGATCTCGCTCGCGGGCGGCGAGATCGTCGGCGTCGAGGCGCTCGTCCGCTGGACGTCGCCGACGCGCGGCCCCATCGGCCCCGACGTGTTCATCCCGGTCGCCGAGTCGTCGGGCCTGATCGCTGCGCTCGGCGACCTCGTCGTGCGCGAGGCCTGCCGCCAGACGGCGGACTGGCTGCGCGACGGCGTCGTCGGGCGCGACTTCGTCACGTGGGTCAACGTCTCGGGCAAGCAGCTCACCATGGGCGGCGTGCCCGCGGCGATCGACCGCGCCCTCGAGGCGGCGGGCCTGCCGGCGCGCAACCTGGGCCTCGAGGTGACCGAGGCGGAGATCGTCGTGGGCGGCGCCGCCGACCGCGCTCCGGCCGAGCTGCAGCAGCTCCACGACGCCGGCGTGCGCATCGCCATCGACGACTTCGGCACGGGCTTCTCGCACCTCGCCCAGCTACGCCATATCCCGGTCGACATGATCAAGGTCGACCGCTCGTTCGTGCAGGGCGTCGAGCGCGACGCGAAGGACACGGCGATCACGACGAGCGTCGTCGCGCTCGCCCACGCGCTCGGCGTGGTCGCGGTGGCCGAGGGCATCGAGACCGCCGGCCAGCTCGCGCACATGCGCACCATCGGCTGCGACGTGGGCCAGGGGTACCTCTTCTCCCGGCCCGTCCCCGCCGCGGAGATGACCGCCTTCCTGCGCGGCGCCCGCGACGAGGACTCGCAGGCCGCCTAGCTCCGCACGAGCACGTCGGCGGCGACCTGCTCCTCCTCCGCCGCCGGCTCCCCGCCCCGCCCGAGCTCCCGCATGGCCGGGATCAGGATGAGCGTCGCCACGGCGCACCCGGCCGCCGCCATCACGTAGACGCCGCGAACACCGATCAGGTGGAGCATGAAGCCCGCCGTCGGGAACGAGAGGGCGAACGCCCCCATTGCGGCCGCCTCGGACGCCGCCGTCGCCCGGGAGCGGACGACGTCCGGCGTCCGCCGCTGCAGGATCCCCTGCTCGGAGACGGTGACGGCGCCCTCGGCGATGCCCGCCGCGGCCATGCCCGCGAGCGCGAAGGCGAAGACCGGCGCGGCGGCGACCACGGCGAAGCCCGCGCCGACGAAGGCGCAGCCGACGACCATGGTCGTGCGCTCGTTCCACACGGCCAGCCGGCGGCCGAGGAACGACCCGACGATGGCGCCGGCGCCCCAGCCGGCCGCGATGAACCCGTACCCGACGGAGCCGACGCCGAACGAGCGCGCCAGCGGCAACTCCGCCACGAGGATCGGCCCGAGCAGGAAGAGCAGCACGACCCACGCGAGCAGGATCAGGCGCAGGACGGGATCGGCCATGACGAACCGGAACCCGGCCCGGATCCCCGAATGCTCGCCGGCCCCCGCGCGCTCGGGATCGGCGAACGTCCCCCGGACCGACCACACCATGGCCGCCGACAGCGCGAAACACGCGGCGTTCGCGGCGAAGACCGCGGTCGGCGAGGCGAAGCCCGCCACGGCGCCGCCGATCATCGGGCCGAGCAGCTGGCCGGCGTTACGCCCGACCGAGATCGTGCTGTTCGCCCAGGCGACGTCGCGCGGCTCGACCAGGTTCGGCACGGCCGCCGTCGACGCGGAGAAATAGGGCGACTGGGCGATCGCGCTCATCAGCGCGAAAATCACGAGCGCGAGCGGGCTGCCGGTGAGCGCCATCGCGGCGGCGACCACGGCTGCGGCCAGCTCCGACGCGATCATGACCCGGCGGCGGTCGAAGCGGTCGCCGAGCGTGCCCAGGAGCGACGTCGCCGCGCCCTCGGCACCGATGGCCGCGAACAGGGCGGCCGACATCCACGCCGTCGAGTGTGTGGAGGCGTAGATCGCCACCATGAGCGCGATCCACGACGCCTCGGTGCCGGTCACCGAGATGACACGGGCGGCGGCGAGGCGGCGGATTGCGTTGCGGGGCGGGGTTGGCACGGGAGACTCCTGGACGGTCGACGGCGGCTTCGGTGCGGCGCGCGGTGCGCCGCGCGCCGGTCAACTGCAGGTAGTCGGTGCCACGGCCGTAATCTAGCAGCGCCGCCGAGCCGGTCGCCGGCTGGCGAGTGCCGCTCAGGGGGCGTGCCGCATCAGGAGCGGCCCGGTGACCGCATCTCCGCAGCCGTTCGTGAGGTGGTAGTGGAGGCCGGCCGCCCAGACCGTCCCGTCGGCTGCCACGCTCACCGTGGCGAGCTGATCGGAGTGTTCGCAGCCCTGGTCCGGGCTCGGCGGAGCGATCACGCTCCCGCCGCGCCGCGTGATGCGTTCGCTGAACGTCTCGTTCTCCTCCGCCCCGGATGCGCGGGTCGCGACGATCCACAGGGTGTGCGTGCCCGGGACGCTCGCGATGTCCGGCGAGAACGTCCCGGCCGGCTGTCCCGCAAGGATGGCCCAGCGAACGCCGTTCCAGTGCTCGACCAGCAGCCGGTCGCCGCCGGGGACGAACCCGTTGCCGACCGCCCACACGTCGCGCTGGTCGACGGCGGCCACCGAGGAGAGCCCGCTCGTCGGCGCCTCCGGGCTATTCGACAGGTTCGGGCTCGGGACCACCCTCCAGGCCTGACCGTCCCAGCGCTCCGTCAGGGTCAGCGAGCTTTCCGGCTGATCCGTCCGCGTGCCGACCGCCCACGCGACCGGCGACCCGGGCACCACCGTGACGCCGCCCAGGCCTCCGCCCACGGCGGGCGCGGGCGTCATCCGCCAGGCCCGGCCGTCCCAGTGCTCGATGAGCTGGGCGCTCCCCGATGAGCCGACCGCCCAGGCGTCGGCTGAGCTGCGCGTGGCGACGGCCAGCAACTCGCCGCCGGCGGCCGGGGCAGGCACGGAGACCAGCGACCAGCGAGAACCGTTCCAGTGCTCGGCAATGGGCTGCGGCGGCCCGTTCGCCGGCTCGGAGAAGCCGACCGCCCACACGTCGTCGCGCGCGCTCGCATCCATCCCGGTGACGACGACGGGGTCGGATGTCGCCGCCCCCGGCATCGCAGCCCAGCGGCCGTTCGCCCGGCGTTCGAAGACGACGGGCGCGGATGGATTCTCGGCCCCCGCCAGCCACAGCACGTCCGCGCCCGGGACGGCGGCGGACGCCCCGAACGACACGGGCGGCGTCACGGCGGCCGGCCGCACGAGCTGCCACCCGCCCACGGCGGGCGCCGGGGCGCCGGTGAGCAGCGTCGCGAGCGTGCTGCAGATCGCGATCCACCGGCCGCGTCGGCATCCGCCAGAGCGCCTCATGTGATCAATGGTACGTGCCGTACGGCCTCGACTCAACCAACCGGCGAGCCGTGACCGTCGTCAGCGGTCGTCGGCAGTTCCGGCCAGCAGTCGCCGGCGAAGCGGGTCGTCCCGCAGGATGTCGGCCATCGCCGGAACGGACTCCGCGACCAGCGCCAGTCCCGCCGTGAACGACACGATCGCGGCCGCGCGGGCGGCCGTCGCCGGCAGGGCCGAGAGGACGAACCCGCGCGTGAACACCTCGGCCTCCGGGACGGTGAAGGCGGCGGCGAGGGCGCCGACGATCCCCGCCACCGCAATGCGGGCGTTCCCCGAGGCCGCCGTGACGGCGGCGGCGACGAGCAGGATCGTGACGGCGGCGTAGGCGGCGGCCACGACGACCACCACGGCCGACGGGCGCCCGTCGAGCAGGATCCCGATCCAGCCGGCCAGCCAGGCGCCGACCGCCAGGGGCAGCAGCCCGGCGACGAGCGCCCGGTGCAGTCGTCGCCGGCCATACCGGGCCGCCGCGATCGCCGCTGCCAGCGGGAGCACCAGCGCCGCGAGCCAGGGCCACACGGGCGGCCGGGACGCGTACCACTCGAAGCCCAGCAGCCGCGTCCGGCGTCCGTCGGCGAGCAGCGGGATCGACCACTGCGCCACCCGCCGCGGCGTCGCGCCGCCCCCGGGGACGGAGGGCCGCGGGCGCAGGCGGTTCTCGTGCCAGGCGAACGTATGGCCGCCGGAGACCCTGCGCCAGACCGGGCCGGACGCCGACGTGACGGCATCGGAGCTCCCGACCACGCCGGATGACCACGCGGTCGGCGAGGCCGCATTCGCGGCGACACCGGACGGCGTGAAGCGCAGGAACGGCTCGCCGACCAGCCCGAGCACGGCGACATCGTGGCCGCTCAGGACGGTGAGCTCGAGCTTCAGGTCGCCGCCGAGCACCCGCGCGCGCACCCCGGATGCCCGCGGCCGCAGGCCGGCGACGCGCGCCTCGAAGTCGGTCGCGATGCGCCCGCCGGTGTGCGCATACGCCGTCGCCGGCGCCACGAAGGCCAGGGCGACGGCCAGCAGCGCCGACCGGCGTGCGAGACGCGCGACCGGGGTGGTCGGAAACGGGCCGCGATCCCTCACGATGCTCGCCACTTCTACCACGTCGCGAACCGGGCGGGATCATCTAGCCTCCGATCATGACCGCCTCGACGCCCACCGGCCCGGCCCCGCCGCGGCGGCGGGCAGCGGTCGAGTCGGCCGTCCTGGCGCTCGTCGTCGCCGCGGTCGCACTGGCGGCGCTCCTGGCGCTGACGCCGGACTCGACCGGCGCGGCGGCGAGCGGGTCCGGCGGGAGCGGCACCCCGCCCGGCCTGCGCTGGACGCTGCACAACACGCCGGCTCCCGCCGTCCAGCTGCCCGACCAGAACGGGCAGATGACGACCCTCGCCGCGCTGCGCGGCCACCCGGTGCTGCTCACCTTCCTCGACTCCCGCTGCACGAACCTGTGCCCGATCGAGGGCTCGCAGCTTGCGGCCGTCCAGCGGCGCCTGCCGGCGGCGCAGCGGCCGCAGCTGGTCGTCGTGAGCGTCAACCCGGCCGACACCCGCGCGTCGGTGGCGAAGTTCGTGCGGCAGGCCGGGTGGACGCAGCCGTGGCGGTGGCTCCTGGGGACGCGCACGACGCTCGCGCCGGTCTGGCGGGCGTACCACATCGGCGTGCGCCTGCGCCACGGGCAGGCGGTCCAGACGGGGAAGACGACGATCCGGGTCGCGGGTGACGTCGTCCACACGATCGCGCTCTACGTGATCGACCCGAAGGGACAGGAGCGGTACGGCTACCTGCCGCCGTTCCGGCCGGCCGCGGTGGCGGCGGCCGTCAGGTCGGTGTCCTAGGCGTCCGCCGGCCCTCGGCCGCCGGTTCGTCCGAGAGCAATCGCATGAGCGCGAACGCGATCACGGTCAGGAGGACGACGTTCGACTCGATCGCCATCGCGACGCCCGCGATCTGCTGGTCGGCGAGCGCGCCGATCCCGCCCAGCTTCGGGGTGTGCTCGTAGAAGCTGTACAGGGGGGAGTTCGCCAGGTAGATCAGGAGGCTGAGCGGGCTGATCGCAAGGAACGCGAGCGCGAGGTACGTCACCTTGCCGATCGGAGACAGGTAGCCGGAAACGATTTCAGGCCACCAGAACACGAGGCCCGAGACCACGAACGCCAGGTGCTCGAACCCGAGCGCCCATTCGTGCCGGAGGGCGTAGTCGTAGAAGACCGGGATGTGCGTGGCGTACCAGGTCACGAGCCAGATGCACAGGGCAACCGGCGGGTTCGCCAGCACGGCCACCCACCGCCGCCGGCCCAGGTCGCGGGCCATCGCGGCGCTCAGGCCCAGCAGGAAGAGCGGCGGCGCCCAGTCGCCCAGCATCACGTTCTGGAGCAGGTGGAAGCTCAGCATCGAGTGCAGCGCCAGGTGCTCGATCGGGGAGAACAGCGCCAGGGCCGTGACGAGCAGCCCGGCGGCGAACGCCCACCGCCGCAGGTTCGCCACCGGCAGCCCGCGGCGCTCGTACGCCCGTACCACCACGACGTAGTCGACGGCGACCACGACGAGCCCCAGGATCCACGCCGGGTCGAACACGAACTGCCAGGGGTGAACCACGGATGGACACTACTCTGCACCGTCATGGCCTTCCGGCCCCTCGCCCGGGCGCTGCTCGCGGTCTCGCTGGCCGCGACGGTCTCTGCGGCGGCCACCGCCCCGGCGCTCGGAGACGGCGACCCGGCCAGCGACGTGCTCCTGTTCCAGCCCGCGTTCTTCCCCTACGCCTCGCCGTCGGCGGACGCGAAGGCGCAGCTGCTCGGGGCGGTGGCGGCGGCGAAGCGGGCCGGCTACACGATCCGCGTCGCCGTGATCCAGTCGCGCCGCGACCTGGGCGCCAATCCCGAGCTGTACGCGAAGTCGCAGACCTATGCCACGTTCCTCGACGCGGAGCTGCGTTCGGCCCGCTACTTCGGCGCCCTCGCAGTGGTCATGCCGCAGGGCTTCGGCGTGGCGCCCGGCGGAAGATTGACGCATAACGGGAAGCGATTCACGGCCCGCCCGATCGGGCCGCTGCTGCGGGCGATCGCGCCGCTCCAGCCGCCCCGGACCACCGATCCCGACACGCTCACGCTCGCCGGCGTGACTGCCGTCAAGCGGGTCGCCGCTGCGGCCGGCCACCCGATCAAGGGCCCGATCGGGAAGGTGGAGCCGACCACGGCGCCCGGATCGGGGTCGTCCGGATCCGGCTCCTCGTTCACCTCGATCGGCCTCGCCGGCGGGCTGGTCGTGGTCGCGCTGGCCGCGATCGGCCTCATCGGGCTCGGGATCCGGCGCTCCCGGCCACCCGAGATCGACGACTCCTGATGGCATACTCCGGGCGATGGGCGTGAACTGGCTCGCACGCGGGCTGGCAGTGGCCGGCCTCTCCGCGGTCTCCGCGGTGGCGGCGCACGAGGGCCCGGCCGCGCTCGGCGCGGGCAGGCCGCTGCTCGTGGCGCTCCTGGGCGCGGCCCTCGCCGCTCTCGGCGTCGCCGCGTTGCTCGCGTCGGCCGCCTCGCGCGCTGCCCGCGCCGCCCGCGTCCGCAGCGGCGACCTGCTCGCCGCCCGGCTCGACCCCGACACGGCGCCCGGCGCGTCGGCGCTCGTCGCCGCCCTGCTCGTGTGCCAGGCGGGCGCCCACCTCAGTCTGACCCTCGCCGGCGTCGCCGCCCACGGCGGGCCGCCGGCGCCAATGGCGCTCCACGCCCTGCTCGCGCTCGTCGCGGCCGCGATCATCCTCGTCGTCGAGCGCCTGCTCGGCTCCGCCGCCGAAACCCTGGCCGAGGCGATCGCCACGGTCGTCGCCCGCCTCGCGCGCGCGGCGCCGCCCCCCGTCGCGCGACCGGCGTCGTCGCCGCTCCC
>JAICJM010000264.1 GCA_025928435.1 Thermoleophilia bacterium | reverse complement strand
GCATCGGCGTCGTGCGCAGTCAGCTCGACGACCCGGACGTGCGCCCCCTCGTGCGTGCGCGCGTGTCCGAGGCGATCGACGCCCTGGCCGGGCTCGGCCACGAGCTCGTCGCCGTCGAGATCCCCGAGCTGGCCGTGGCCGACGACGCGCTCGGCACGATCGTGCTGCGCGAGGCGTGGGACGTGCACTCACGGATGTACCGGGCCGAGGGCGAGCGCTACGGCCTGGGGACGCGGGCGCTGCTCGATCTGGCGTCGCGGATCACCGAGCCCGAGTACCGCGAGGCGCTGGCAGACGCCGACCGGGTCACGGCCGGGTTCGCGCGCGCGTTCGCCGAGGCCGACATCCTGGCCGGGCCGACGATGGCGTACGTGGCGCCGCCCGAGGATCCGCCGTTCGGCACGCCGGACGGCGACGTCGAGGCCCGCTTCACCGGCCCGTGCAACCTCGCCCGCATCCCGGCCGTGACCGTGCCGTGCGGGCTCGCCGAGGACGATCTCCCGGCCGGGCTCCAGCTCATGTCGGTGGCCGACAGCGAGCCGCTGCTCCTGTCGGTGGCCGCCGGATACGAGGAGGTGGCGCCGCGGTGAGGGTGCACGACTGCAACTGGATGCAGATCGAGGAGTACCTGCGGCAGGACGACCGGATCGTCCTGCCGCTGGGGTCGACGGAGCAGCACGCGTACCTGTCGCTCGGCGTGGACGCGATCCTGTCCGAGCGCGTGGCGGTCGAGGCGGCCGAGCCGCTCGGCGTCCCGGTGCTGCCGGCCCTGCCGTACGGCCTGACACCATACTTCGCCGCGTATCCGGGCAGCCCGACGCTCACCGTCCACACGTACGTGGCCCTCGTGCGGGAGCTGCTCGAGTCGCTGCACGACCAGGGCTTCCGCCGCTTCGTGGTGGTGAACGGCCACGGAGGCAACGCGCCCGCGTCGGGCGTCGGCGCCGAGCTCATGCGGGCGCGGCCCGGGTGCCAGGTGATCTTCCACGGCTGGTGGAACGGGCCGCGGGTGTGGCCGGTGGTGCAGTCGATCGACCCGGACGCCTCGCACGCCTCCTGGCTCGAGCGGTTCCCGTGGACCGAGGTCGAGGGGGTCGAGGTCCCGGGCGGGCACAAGCACCCGGTGGACGCGCGCCTCCTGCGCGTGGCGGATCCGGCTCACGTGCGCGAGCTGCTCGGCGACGGCTCCTACGGCGGCGACTACGGCCGCCCCGAGGCCGACTGGCAGGCGGTGTGGCGGGCCGGGATCGAGGAGGTGCGCGACCTGATCGCGTCTGGCTGGCGGTAGGCGTGGGCTGGCTTCCCGACGGCTTCGAGACGCCGGCGCGGCTCGACCTGCCCACGGGCCACCACCTGCGGCCGATCCGCGGCGACGACGTCGATGACGTACGAGCAGGATCGCGAGGATCTCGTCCGGCACGAGGTCGAGATCGCGGCGCAGGAGACGTTCAGCTACGCCGTGCTCGACGCGGACGAGACGGAACTCCTGGGCTGCGTCTACATCGACCCGCCGCAGCTGGGCGCGCCGGCCGGCAGCGACGCGCTGGTCTCGTGGTGGGTGGTCGACAAGTGCGCGGGCACGGCGCTCGAGCGCGCCCTGGCCGACGCGGTGCCGCCCTGGCTGACGGACACCTGGCAGTTCTGCGCGATCCACTTCCACTGAAGAGCTCTGACCCGTTGGCGCGCGTGAATAAACGGGGTCTGACCCCGTTTATTCAGAGGGCGGGGTGATGCCCGCGCCGAGGCCGAGCAGGAGGCCGTCGTCCGCGACGGCGGGGCTGGACGTGATGAAGAGCGGCACGCCCGGCTCGGGCGCCTCGATCACCTCGAGCTCGTCGCCGTACGGGTCGAGCACGGCGCCCAGCCGCCCGCCTGCCGGCACTGCGTCGCCGACCCGCACCGCCGGCTGCCACCAGCCGGCCCGCTCGCAGCGCAGCCAGATGAAGCGGTCGACCGTGCGCTGCGGCCCGGGCGCGGGCTCGAGGGCTCCGGGCAGCATCCCCAGCTGCCGCATGACGTTCCGGCAGCCGCGCACATGCGCGGCGACGGCGTCGGCCTCGAGCAGGCCGCAGCCGCCGACCTCGGCGGTGATGCCCGGCACGCCGACGTCGGCCGCGGCCGCGCTGGTCGTGCCGCCGATCGGTGCGCCCTCGCGCTCGGTGCGCACGATGTAGGGCAGCCCGAAGACGACCGCCATCGCCCGCGCCGTCTCCTCGACCGGCGAGCCGTCGTAGAGCGCGAACGGCTCGAGCGCCTCGACCATGTCGCCGCCGTGCAGGTCGATCAGGGCGTCGGCGGGCGCGATCACCTGGTCGTGGACGTGGTGGGCGAGCTGGTCGGAGTACGTCCCGCCCGGGTCGCCGGGGAAGCAGCGGTTCAGGTTCTTGCCGTCCGCCGGCGAGACGAACGGCGTCCGCTGCCGGTACGACTCCAGGTTCACCACCGGCACGGCGGTCACGCGTCCCTTCAAGGACGCGGGATCGAGGCCGCGCATGAGATCGACCACCGCGGCGATCGAGGAGTACTCGCAGCCGTGGATGCCGGCGATGATCGCCAGATGGGGGCCGTCCTCGCCCCCGCGGGCGTCGAAGTACGGCCACTCGAGGTGGCGCAGCGCCGGCGAGTCGAAGCGGAGCTGCCGCCGGGAGATCGCCCCCGGCTCCGCCGTCACCCCTCGACGCCCCGGGTCAGGGCGACGATGGTGACGAACGTGCGGTAGAGCCCCAGCGGCTCGTCGTCCTTGACCGTCACCGACCGGGCGGAGGAGCGGACGACGCCGCGGATGGCCGTCGCCGCCTCGGCCATGTCGGCCGTGAGGAACGTGATGTCGAGCGTTGCGGGCAGCTCGATCCGGGGCGGGCCGATCTCGCCCAGCCGCTCGAGCGCCGACCGCGCGCCGGCCCGGATCAGCTCGCACGCCCGGCGCGGGTGCAGGCTCTCGGCGGCGAAGCGGCTCACCGAGCGCTTCACCACGACCGCCTCGATCGCCGGCGCGAACGTGCGCGCCTCGTCGGCGGTCGCCTGGTCGCCCGTGATGAGCGCGACGGGCACCCCGTGGTGGAGCGCGACCAGGGCGTTCAGGGCGCTCTCGCCGACGACCGTCCCGTTCAGCTGCACCTCCCAGATCGCGCCCGGGTTGTAGGTGTGGGCGAGGATGGCGCGATCGTGCCCGATCGAGCCGTGGTAGGCGATGAAGAATGCGGCATCGAAGCTCCCGTCGAGCCCCTCCATCATGTAGAGCGGCTTGTGGCGGCCGGACAGGTAGGAGGCCTCGCCGTGGATCGCCGCGGGCGGCAGGTTGGCCATGGTTGCGTGCGCGTCGTTCACGAGGAACGATGTCGCGCCGGCCTCCGACGCCCCGTCGATGGCGGAGTTGATCTCGGCCAGCAGCAGCCGCCGCCCGACCTCGTACTCCTGGCTCGGGCCGAGCACCTGGCCCCAGTCGACGATCCCCGCCGTGCCCTCGATGTCCGTCGACAGGTAGACCTTGGCGGCGCTCACGCGCGCTCCTCTCCGACGCGGGCCACCGCGTCCATCTCGACCAGCATGCCGTCGAACAGGAACCCGCCCACCACGATCGCCGTCGACGCCGGGTAGGGCGGCGCGAAGAGCTCGCCGCGGACGCGCTTGAAGGCGTCGTAGTCCGAGGCACGGGCGAGGTAGACGGTCATCTTCACGATCGTGCGCAGCGACGCGCCCTCGGCCTCGAGCACCGCGGCCAGGTTCGCGAACGCCTGCCGGATCTGGGCCTCGGCGTCGTCCGGGTCGACGACTGCGCCGTCCTCGCCGAACCCGCCCTGGCCCGCCGAGAACACGAGCTCGCCCTCGGTGACCACGGATTGCGAGTACTGATACTCGGCGGCGAACGGGAACGGGTTGCGTCCGGCGCGATTCACGGCCGCGGATACTACAAGGGTGGACGACCGCGAGCGGATTCCTGATCTGGACGCGCTCCAGCGTGCCCTGCGGCCGTGCCGTCGGTGCGTGGCGGCGGGCATCCGGGTCGAGTCGATGCCGGTCGTGAGCGGCGCCCAGGACGCCGACGCGATGCTCGTCGGCCAGGCGCCCGGCATCCGCGAGGCGGACAACCTGACGCCGTTCAGCGGGCCGGCCGGACAGCGGCTGCGGGAGTGGCTGGCGCCCGCCGGGCTCGGTGACGAGGAGTCGTTCTACGGCCGCCTGTACATCGCCGCGGTCGTGCGCTGCTTCCCGGGCAAGCGCCCCGGCGGCGGCAGCGACATCCGCCCCTCGCCGGCGATGGTGCGCGAGTGCGTGCCCTGGCTGCGGCGCGAGCTCGAGCTCGTCCGCGCGCCGCTCGTCCTCTCGGTCGGCACCCTCGCGCTGGAGGAGCTCGCCCCCGGCGTGCGGCTGGACGACGCGGTCGGCGCCGAGCTCACGCTCGCCG
>JAICJM010000017.1 GCA_025928435.1 Thermoleophilia bacterium | reverse complement strand
GGTGTGATCGGCCTGCTCGGCCACAACGGCGCGGGCAAGTCGACGACGCTCAAGCTGTGCGCCGGCTTCTCGAGCCCGAGCAGCGGCACGGTGCGCATCTTCGGCACGAATCCGCGGCGGACACCCGTGGTGTACCGGCGGATCGGGATCGTCCCCGACCACAGCCCGCCCTGGCCGTTCCTGACCGCGCGCCGGGTGGTGGAGCTGGCCGCCGAGCTCCACCACGTCCCGGATCACCGGGAGGCGGCCGCCGCCGCGCTCGAGACGGTCGGGCTCGAGGACGCGGCCGACCGGCCGGTGGGTGACTTCTCGCACGGCATGCGCCAGCGGGTGAAGCTCGCCCAGGCGCTCGCGCACGGCCCCGACCTGCTGCTCCTCGACGAGCCGCTGAACGGGCTCGACCCGACCCAGCGCAGCCACGTGATCGAGCTGCTCACCCGGCTCGGGCGCGAGGGCCGCACAGTGATCGTGTCCTCGCACGTGCTGCACGAGGTCGAGCGGATGGCGCCGCGGGTGCTCGTGCTCGTGAACGGGCACCTGGTCGCCGAGGGCGCGACCGACGCGATCCGGCGGCTGATCAGCGAGCGGCCGCGGCGGGTGCTCGTCGAGCCCGACCGGGACGGCCGGTCGCTCGCGCGCGAGCTGCTCGCGCTCGCCGACGTCGACGCGGTGCGGCTCCAGAACGGGACGATCGAGATCGAGACGAGCGACCCGGCGGCGCTCAGCCACGAGCTGCCGCAGGCCGCCAAGCGCACGGACACGCTCCTGCGCGGGATCCGGCCCGTCGGCGACGACCTCGAGAGCGTCTACGCGTACCTGCACGAGCGCGCCCGGGGGCAGGCACGGTGATCGACGCCGTCTACGCGCTCACGCTGCGCTCGCTGGTCCTGCAGAAGCGCACGATCGTGCTCGTCGTCGTCGCGCTGACGCCGGTGCTGATGGCGCTCGCCTATGCCCTGGCGCGCTCGCCGGGCGACCACGACCACTCGTTCTACTCCGACCTCGTGCAGCAGCTCTTCGTGCCGACGGTCGCCGCGCTCGTGGCGCTCGTGTTCGGGGTCTCGGCGTTCGGCGACGAGCGCGAGGACGGCACCATCCTCTACCTGGTGGCGACGCCGCAGTCGCGGCTGCGGCTGGTGGTCGCCAAGGTGGCGGCGGCCTGGTCAGCGTCGCTGCTCCTGCTCGTGCCGAGCCTGATCGTGAGCGGCGCGCTCAGCCTGCGCGGCGCGCTCACCGCCGGCCTGATCGGCTGGCCGCTCCTGGGGGTCGTGCTCGCCAGCCTCGCCTACTGCGCGGCATCGGTGCTGCTCTCGCTCTACAGCCGGCGGCCGATCGTGATCGGCGTGCTCTACATCCTGCTGTGGGAGGGCTCGATCGCGACGTTCGCGGCGTCGGCCGCCAAGCTCTCGATCTCGGCGTACGGGCGGGCGTTCGTCGGCAGGGTGCTGCCGCAGGCGGCGGCGCCCGTGTCGGGTACGTTCGTGGCCGGGATCGTGCTCCTCGCCGTCGCGGCCGCGACCGCGTGGATCGCCGCCCGCGCTCTCGGCCGGGTCGAGCTGCCCTGAATGGGGTCAGACCCCGGTCCGATGCTCCGCACATACGCGCGGGACAGGATGCAGGCGGATGCAGGATGAGCTGGCCCAGCTGGGCGCGGCCACGGCCGCGTGGGGCGATCGCTTCGGAGACACCCATCTCCTGCCGCTGACCCTGGCGCTGGCGTTGCACCTCGCCAGCCTGGTCGTGCGGGCGAGCGTGTGGCGCGGGATCCTGGCCGCGGCGTTCCCCGACCGGAGCGTGCGGCTGCGCTCCGCCCTGCTCGCCTCCCTGGTCGGGATCGGCGGGAACGTCGTCGCGCCGTTCCGCGGGGGTGACGTCGTCAGGGTGCTGGCGATCCGGCGAGAGCTCGGCGGCGCGTCGGCGACCACCATCGTCTCGACCCTCGTCGCGGAGACCGTGTTCGGCGCGGTCGTCGTCGCCGCGATGGCGGCGGGTGTCGCCGCGATGGGCTGGCTGCCGCCGATCGTGCACCTCCCCGATGCCGGTGCGTTCGAGTTCTCATTCTCGGCTCGTCATGCCGCCCTCGCGATCGCCGTGGTCATGGGAGCGGCGGCCGCCGGGCTCGCAGCCGCGGAGTGGGCGGCCCACCACGTGCGCGGCTTCTGCAGCCGGGCAGCGGCCGGGCTCCGCATCCTGCGCTCCCCCGGCCGCTTCGCACGGGTCGTCGCGGCCCCGCAGGCCGTCGACTGGGCGCTTCGGATTGCCACCGCCTACGCGCTGCTCGCCGCCTTCGGCATCCACGCCAGCCTGCGCTACGCGGTGCTCGCCGTCGCGATCGACTCGATCTCGACGGCGCTCCCGTTCACGCCCGGCGGCATCGGCGCGCAGCAGGGGCTGCTCGTGTTCGCGCTCGCGGGCGCCGGTGGCTCGTCCCAGGTGCTCGCGTACTCGATCGGGGCGCAGGCCGTGATCCTCGCCTTCAACGTCGCGCTGGGCGCGGCCGCGGCGCTCGTGCTCTTCGGGCAGGTGCGGCTCGGTGCTCTCCGCCGGGAGGCGACGGCGTCGGGCTGACTATCCTCGGGCCGGTGGGATGGCGCCGGCTTGCACTCGCCCTCGCCGCGGGCTGCGCGCTCGCGGGGTGCGGCGGAGGTTCGGGGCCGGCGTCGCACGGCGGCCCGGCCTCGACCCCGGCGTCGCTGGCCGATCGGCTCGGGGCCGCGGACGCGCGCCTGCGCACGGCCATCGGGAGCTGGCGGCTGAGCGACCGCGCTCCAGGCGACGTCCTGCACGCGGCCGCGACGGAGCGGGCGATCGTGCACACCCTGGCCGTCTCGCCGGCGCTCGCACGGGAGACGATCGCGGCGCTTCCCCGGCCCCT
The DNA here is from genome assembly GCA_025928435.1 of Thermoleophilia bacterium. The sequence continues at coordinate 30,497 of JAICJM010000017.1, read as the reverse complement.
CCAGGCGCGGATCCGGCTCGACGTCAAGGCCGCCGTCGATCTCCGCCGGCTGGCCGGTCCACCGAGCGGCGGCCACCTCCACCTGGTGCCGCCACTCCCGGCCGGCGCCCTGCTGGCCGACTATCGCCGCGCCGAGGCGCGCTTCGGCGTGCGCTGGCAGCTGCTCGCGGCGGTCAACCTGATCGAGTCGGCGTTCGGCCGGGTCGTCAACCGCTCGAGCGCCGGTGCCCAGGGCCCGATGCAGTTCCTGCCGTCGACCTGGAAGGCGTACGGGCTGGGCGGGAACGTCCACGACGCGCGGGACGCAATCCTCGGCGCCGCCAACTACCTGCACCGCTCGGGCGCGCCGGGGGACGAGCGGCGGGCGCTCTTCGCCTACAACCGCTCGACCCTCTACGTCGACGCGGTGCTGGCGTACGCGCACGTCATGACCCGCGATCCGCTCGGGTTCGCGACCTACTACGCGTGGGAGGCGAGCCTGCCGTCGCTGCTGTGAGAACCCTGGGGACTGTCCCCGGATGGGAACAGTCCCCTCATCCCTCCAGAGCCGCCTTCAGCCGGCGTAGGTCGGCCCTGTTCGCACGGCGCACGCCCGCGGCCATCATCGGGGCCGCGATCACCGAGAGGCCGGCCGGGCGGCCGCGGTTGCGCAGCGCCATCACCGTGGTGTCGGCCGGGCCGTCGACCCACAGGTAGGTCGTCTCCATCGGGAACGGCCCGTCGGCGGTGCGCATCACCAGCCGCTCGCCCGGCTCGTGCACGGTCACCTCGTAGGTGTATGCCATGCGCCGGCCGAGGAACTCGGCCGCGAACGCGAGCCGGGTGCCGACCTGCAGCGGCCGGTCGGTCAGCCACTCGACCCGCTTGATGTTGCGATACCACCGGTGGACGTTGTCCGGGTCGGCGGCGAACGCGGCCACCTGGGCGCGGGGCCGGGCGATCTCGATGCTGGTCTCGACGTCGACGTCCATCGAGGCGCTCAGCGCGCCCGCGCCGGTTCCTTCCAGAGCAGGTAGGGCGGTCGGGCGGCGTCCTCCGGCGAGATCTCGAGCGGCAGCGCGACCCGGCCGGCATCGCCCGCCGCCAGGTACATGGCGTAGATGATCTCGAGCACGGCCCGGCCGTCCTCGCCCGTCTCGAGCGGCTGGGAGCCGTGCTGCACGCAGTCGACGAAGTGGCGCATCTCCTGCGGGAAGCCGTAGTTCCAGATCTCCTCGAACATCGTGAACGTCCAGCCGCTCGTCTGCGGCGCCTTCTCGACCGCGTAGCCGTAGCCGTGCTCGCTGTAGGTCATGAGCGCGGAGCCGCGCAGGATGTCGACGTAGGTGATGCCGGTCGAGCCGATGAGCTCGGCCCGGTCGTCCATCCCGCCCGGCTTGGCCCAGCTCGTCTCGACGACGCCGAGCCGGTTGCCGGCGAAGCGGACGGTGACGACGGCGTGATCCTCGGCCCGCGTGCGGTCGCCATGGACGAACGTCCCCAGCTCGGCACCGGCCGACTCCGCCGCCGGCTTGCCGTACACCCAGCGCGCGAACTCGATGCCGTGGCACCCCATGTCCATGAGCACGCCGCCGCCGGCGCGGTCGGGATCCCAGAACCAGTCCGCGTGCGGCCCGAAGTGCTGCTCGCCCTGGCGCACCAGGTGCACGTCGCCGAGCGCGCCCTCATCGGCGAGCTCCTTCGCGCGCACGTACTTGGGGGCGAAGCACAGCTCCTCGGCGTACATGAGCAGCACGCCGGCCTCGCGGCAGGCGGCGATCATCGCGTCGGCGTCGGCCAGGGTGCGCGCGAGCGGCTTCTCGCAGATCACGTGCTTGCCCGCCGAGGCGGCCGCGACGCAGATGTCGCGGTGCAGGTCGTTCGGGGCGCCGATGCAGACGACGTCGACGTCTGACTGCTCGATCAGCGCCCGGTAGTCGGTGTGGTGGCGGGGGATGCCGTGCGCCTCGGCGAAGCGGGCGGCGTTCCCGGGCGTCGGCGACGCGACGCCGCGCACGCTCGCGGCCGGCACGTGCGCGAAGCCCTCGGCATGGGCCTCGGCGATGAAACCCGAGCCCACGAGACCGATCCCGACGTCGCGCATCGCGCCACCCTACAACAGCCGCGGGGCCCGCAAAACTGGCCCTAAGGCTCCCGCGCCAGATGCCGACTAGAGACCTCATGTCACGCGCGGCCGCTCCCCGCACCCACGGCGAGGATGATCGCTCGCTGCTCTCGCTGATCGTCGAGACGCAGCGCCAGATCACGGCGGCCGGCTCGGACGTCGAGACGGTGACGGAGCTCGTGGCGGCGCGCTCACGGGCGCTCACCGACGCCGCCGGAGCCGCGCTGACCGAAGCTCACGGCCAGGCAAAGGAGCTGCTCTCGGTCCTGCTCGCCGCGGCGGTCAGCCACGCCCACGATGCGCTCACCGGCCTGCCCAACCGCGCCCGCTTCCGGCAGCGGATCGCGCGGACGGTCGCCGCCGGCCCCGAGCACGGATTCGCGGTCGTGATCATGGATCTCGACCGCTTCAAGGAGATCATCGACCTCATGGGCCACGAGGCCGGTGACGCCCTGCTGGTGGAGGTCGCCCGTCGGGTCGAGGGCGCCCTGCGCACGTCCGACATGGTGGCACGGCTCGGCGGCGACGAGTTCGGGCTGCTGCTCGCCGCGCCCCCAGGCGATGCCGGTCTCGAGACCGCCCTCGACCTCGTCCGCGAGGCGATCGAGGCCCCGATCATGTTCCGCGGTGTCCCGCTCGCGATCTCGGGCTCGATGGGCGTCGCGGCCTTCCCGGAGCACGGCGACGACCCGGACACCCTGTTGCGCCACGCCGACATCGCGATGTACGCCGCCAAGCGCTCCGACCTGCCCTTCGCCGTCTACGACGAGGCCGAGGGCCGCAGCGACCCATCGCGATTGACGCTGATCGCCGAGCTGCGCCGGGGCCTGCGCCGGGGCGAGCTCGTGCTGCACTATCAGCCCATGGCGCGGCTCGCGAGCGGCGTCGTCGACTCCGTCGAGGCGCTCGTACGCTGGAACCACCCCGAGCGCGGCCTGGTCTTCCCCGATGCCTTCATCCCGCTCGCCCAGGAGACCGGCCTGATCCGCCCGCTCACCCGCTACGTGCTCGAGGAGGCCGTGCGCCAGTGCCGCGAGTGGCGCGAGGCCGGGCTCGAGCTGGCCGTGTCGGTCAACCTGTCGGCGCGCAACCTGCTCGACGCCGACTTCCCCGATCAGGTGGAGCGGCTGCTCGCCGAGGCGGGCCTCCCGCCGGCGCTGCTCGAGCTCGAGATCACCGAGACGACGATGCTGAGCGACGGGCCCCGCACCAAGTCGACCCTCGACCGCCTCGCGGCTCTCGGCATCCGCATCTCGGTCGACGACTTCGGCACCGGCTACTCGTCGCTCGCGTACCTGCGCCGGCTGCCCATCAGCGAGATCAAGATCGACCGCTCGTTCGTGATGAACATGGACGGCTGCGAGGACGACGCGGTGATCGTCCGCTCGACCATCGACCTGGGTCGCAACCTGGGCCTCTCCGTGGTCGCCGAGGGCGTCGAGAGCGAGGGCATCTGGACCGAGCTGCGCCGGCTCGGCTGCACCTCGGCGCAGGGCTACTACCTGACCCGGCCCGTGCCGGCCGACGAGCTGCGGGCCTGGCTGGCCTCCCGCGAGCGCGGCCAGGCCGCCTAACCGCCCAGGATCCGCGCGGGGGTGATCGGGAGGTCGCGGTGGCGCACGCCGGTCGCGTTGTGGACGGCGTTTGCAACGGCGGCGGCGGTGCCGACGATGCCGATCTCGCCGATGCCCTTCGACCCCATCGGGTTCACGCGGAAGTCCTGCTCGTCGATCCAGTCGACCTCGAGGTCACGGATGTCCGCGTTCGTGGGGACGTGGTACTGGGCCAGGTCGTTGTTCATGAAGCCGCCCAGGTCGGGATCGACCAGCGTTTCCTCGAAGAGCGCCATCCCGATCCCCATCGTCATGCCGCCCAGGAACTGCGACCGGGCCGTCCGCGGGTTGATGATCCGCCCGCACGCGAACATGCCGAGCGCCCGCGGGATGCGCACCTCGCCCGTGCCCCGGTCGACCCGCACCTCGATGAACTGGGCGCCGAACGCGTGCCGGGCGAAGCCCTCGCCGGGGTCGGGGTCGTCGCCGGTGTCGACGTGCGCCTCGGTCTCGCCGGCGCGCAGGCGCTCGCACGCCTTCACGATCGCCGTCCCCCACGACGTCGTGCCCATGGAGCCGCCGGCGAGCATCGCCTGGCCGGACTTGCTGTCGCCGATCACGACCCGCACGCGGTCGAGCGGCACCTCGAGGGCGTCGGCGGCGATCTGGGTCAGGGCCGTGCGCGCGCCGGTGCCGATGTCCGCGGCGGTGATGCGGATCGTGAAGGTGCCGTCGGACCCGGCCGTGGCGTGGGCCGTCGAGCCGACGCGGCGGGCCGGGTAGGTGGACGACGCGACGCCCATGCCGACGAGCCAGCGCCCGTCGCGGCGCGCGCCGGGCTCGCCGCGGCCCTCCCAGCCGAATCGCTCTGCGCCCCGGCGCAGGCACTCGACCAGGTTGCGGGTCGAGAACGGGTTGCCGGACTCGGGGTCGATCTCGGGCTCGTTGCGGACGCGCAGCTCGATCGGGTCGAGGCGGCACGCGACCGCCAGCTCGTCCATCGCCGACTCGAGCGCGAACATGCCCGGGCACTCGCCCGGCGCCCGCATCCAGGACGGGGTCGGCACGTCGAGCGCGACCAGCCGGTGGGTCGTCCGCCGCGCCGGTGACGCGTACAGCATCCGCGTGACGACGGCCGTCTGCTCGGCGAACTCCTGCACGGTCGAGGTCTGCTCCTTGACGTCGTGCACGATCGCCTGGAGGTGACCGTCGTCGTCGGCGGCGAGCCGTATCCGCTGGATGGTCGGCGTGCGGTAGCCCGTGAGCGTGAACATCTGGCGGCGGGTGACCGCGAGCTTGACCGGCCGCCCGACGTGGCGGGCGCACAGCGCCGCCAGGACGACGTGCGGCCGCGGCGTCCCCTTCGACCCGAAGCCGCCGCCGACGTGCGGGGCGATCACGCGGACGCGGCCGGCATCGATCGCGAACACCTTCGCGATCGCCTGCACCACGTTCCAGGCGCCCTGGTTCGAGTCGTACAGCGTGAGCCCGTCGCCCTCCCAGACGGCGATCGTGGCGTGCGGCTCCATCGCGTTGTTGTGCTCCGTCGGCGTGGTGTAGGTCTCGTCGACGCGCACGGCGGCCCCGGCGAGCGCGGCGTCGACGTCGCCCTCCTCGGTGTCCGTCGGGAAGTTGGGGTTGACCTTCTCGGGCTTGAACAGCTCGGGGTGATCGCCGCGCAGCAGCACGTCGTGCGGCCCCTCCTCGTAGTCGACGCGCACGAGCTCCGCAGCCTGGCGGGCGAGCTCGAGCGTCTCGGCGATCGCCACGGCGACGATCTCGCCGCGGTAGGCGACGGCGGGCGACTGCAGCACGGCCAGCTCGCCCTCCCCGCCGGGCAGGCTGGGCGCGTTCTCCGCCGACAGCACGCCCATGACTCCGGGCAGGGACAGGGCCGCGTCCGCATCGATCGCGCGCACCGACCCGCGGGCGACCGACGAGGTGACGATGGCGGCGTAGGCGACGCCCTCCGCCTCGTGCTCGTAGGCGTAGACCGCCTGGCCCGTGACCTTCTCGCGGCCCTCGACCCGCTCGACCGGGGTGCCGACGGCGCGCACGGCGATGCTCATGCCGAGAGCTCCACGAGCGTCTGGACGAGCGCGGTCCGCGCCAGGCCGACCTTGTACCCGTTGTCCCGCAGCGGCCGGGCCGCGGCCAGCTCGGCATCCGCGGCGGCCGCGAACGCCTCGGGGCCGGCGACGGCCCCGCGCAGCGCCTCCTCGGCCGCCGTGGCCCGCCAGGGCTTGTGCGCCAGGCCGCCGAACGCGATCCGCACGTCGACGACGCGGCCGTCGGCCACCTCCAGCGCCGCGGCGACCGAGGCGAGCGCGAAGGCGAACGAGGCCCGCTCGCGCACCTTGCGGTAGCGCGAGAGGGCCGCGAGCGGCAGCGGGGGGAGGTCGACGGCGACGATCAACTCGCCGCGGTGGAGCGTGGTGTCGCGCTCCGGGGCGTCGCCCGGCAGGCGATGGAACTCGACGAGCGGGATCTCGCGGGCGCCGTCGGGCCCGACGACACGCACGGTCGCGTCGAAGGCCGCCAGCGGCACCGCCATGTCCGACGGGTTCGTCGCGACGCACTGCTCGGAGTGGCCGAGGACGGCGAGGTTCGAGTGCGCGCCCTCGCGGGCGGGGCAGCCGCTGCCAGGCTCGCGCTTGTTGCAGGGCGCCGTGACGTCCTGGAAGTAGGGACAGCGGGTGCGCTGCATGAGGTTCCCGCCGGTGGTGGCCAGGTTCCGCAGCTGGCCGGACGCCCCTGCGAGCACGGCCTCGGCCAGCGCCGGGTAGCGGTCGCGGATGCGCGGGTCGGCGGCGAGGTCGCTGTTGCGCACGCCCGCGCCGATGCGCATGCCGCCGTCCTCGAGCGCCTCGATCCGGTCGAGCGGGAGCCGGGTGACGTCGACGAGCAGCGACGGCGTCTCCACGCCGAGCCGCATCAGGTCGACGAGGTTCGTGCCGCCGCCCAGGAACCTCGCACCCGGCGCGGCGACCGCTGCCACGGCACTGCGCTCGTCGGCGGCGCGCTCGTAGCGGAACGGCCTCACCGCCCGGCCGCCCCCTCGATCGCGGCGACGATGTTCGGGTAGGCGCCGCAGCGGCAGATGTTCCCGCTCATGCGCTCGCGGATCTCGTCCCGCTCGAGCGGGGGCGCGGCCGTGACGTCGGCGGTGGCGTGGCTCGGCCAGCCGGCCTCGACCTCGGCCAGCATGCCGACGGCCGAGCAGATCTGGCCGGGCGTGCAGTAGCCGCACTGGAACCCGTCGTGCTCGACGAACGCCGCCTGCATCGGATGCAGGTCGCCGTTCGCGGCCAGCCCCTCGATCGTCGTGACGTGGAGGCCGTCGAGGGTCACGGCGAGCAGGAGGCACGCGTTCGCGCGGCGCCCGTCCACGAGGACGGTGCAGGCGCCGCACTGGCCGTGGTCGCAACCCTTCTTGGCACCCGTCAGACCGAGCCGCTCGCGCAGCAGGTCGAGCAGCGAGGTGCGCGTATCCAGCTCGAGCGCCTGCTCCTCGCCGTTGATCTTGAAGTTGACGGACGCGAGCTGTGGAGCCTCGGCTAGTCGGTCCACCAGCCCTGTTCCATCTCGACTTCGGAGGGATCCTCGCCGGCCCCGAACGCGACGTACTCGATCCCGTCCGGCCCCGCCTCGACGGCGCGCATCGTGTCCTTGTCGAACCGGATCGCGTCCCACTGGGCGAGCTCGACGATCTCGTCTCCGACCTTCACCCGGCCCGACCCGGACACGACCACGTACACCTCCTCCTGGCCCACGTGCTTGTGACCGAAGGGGACGCGGAAGTCGGGGTCGAGCGAGAACAGGCTGAGGCCGAGCGTCTCGCCCTCGATCGGCGTGCGCGCGAAGCGGGCGTGCAGCTCCGACGGCATACCGAAGTTCGGTGCCTGGTCCTCCACCTTGCGCAGATTGGTCTTTGTATAGCCATTCATGCTCGCGACGGTACCCCACCGCGGCGCCGGCGAACCGCTAAGGTCGGCGCGTGGACGTCCGTGACCTGTTCGACCTGGGCGGCCGGGTCGCGATCGTGACGGGGGGCGCCACGGGCATCGGCCTGCAGATGGCGGACGCGCTGGCCGAGCTCGGCGCGCGCGTCGTCCTGTGCGGGCGCGCCCGCGAGCGCTGCGAGCGGGTCGCCGCGGAGCTCGAACGGGACCGCGGCGTCGCGTGCCTGGGCATGCGCTGCGACGTCGCCTCCGCCGACGACGTCGCGGCGATGATCTCGCGGACGACCGACAGGTTCGGGCGCGTCGACGTGCTGGTGAACAACGCCGGCACGGCGTGGGCCGCCCCGGTGGAGGACACGCCGCTGCGCGGCTGGCAGAAGGTCGTCGACGTGAACCTGACCGGCGTCTTCCTCTGCAGCCAGGCGGCCGGGAGGGTCATGATCGAGGGCGGCGGCGGCAGGATCGTGAACATCGCGTCCATCACCGGCCTGCGCGGCCAGCCTCCCGAGGAGCTCGACGCAATCGCCTACAGCACCACGAAGGGCGCTGTGGTCGCGCTCACCCGCGACCTGGCGATGAAGTGGGCCCGGCACGGGATCACGGTGAACGCCATCGCGCCCGGCTGGTTCCCGACCGATCTCTCCCAGCCTGCGCTCGACCGCTCCGGCGACCTGCTCCTGCGCGGCATCCCGATGGGCCGGTACGGCGGCGAGTCCGACCTCAAGGGCGCCATCGCATATCTGGCATCGGCGGCGTCGGACTACGTCACCGGCCACACGCTCGTCGTGGACGGCGGCGCGACGATCTAGAGCCGGCGGCGGATCTCGTGCGCCGCCGCCGAACCTGTCGTGACCGCCGTGTCGACGTACGTCGTGCCGAGGTAGTCGCCGGCCAAAAAGACGTTCCCGAGCGGCCGCTCGAGCGCCGGCTGGAGCAGGCGGCGGCCGGGGCGGGGATGCGGCAAGCCGTGCGGCCAGCGGCGAATGACGACCTCGCGGATATGGCCCGCCACGGCCGGGAAGATGTGGGCGACGTCGTCCGCGTACATGCGGGCGACCTCCTTGTCGTCGCGATCGGCCAGCGCGTCCGCCAGGCCGGCGGCCGAGTACACCATGAGCGTGCCGCCGGGGTCACGGCGGCCCGGGCCGCGGGTCACGTTGGCGGTGTTGAAGAGCATGTTGAACGACGTCTTCGGCGTCGCGACGGCGTAGATGCCGTCGTAAGGCATCGGCCCCGGCTCGTCGGTGAGCAGCGCGCCGACGACATAGGGGCCGTAGGCGACGCGGCCGAGCGCCTCGGTCGTCTCGGCGGGGATGCCCTCCAGGATCTCGCCGGCGGCGAAGGCAGGCGTCGCGACCACGGCAAACCGGGCCCGGATCCGCTTGCCGCCATGGTGGACGGTGACGCCCTCCTCGCCGGCGACGACCCGCTCGACGCGGGCGCCGGTGCGGACACGCTCGCCGAGTGCCCCCGCGATCGCCTCCGGCAGGCGGGCCGACCCGCCGAGGACGTTGCGCGTGAGCCCGTCCTTGCGATCCCAGACCAGCTGGAAGTAGCCGATCCCGTAGCCGGCCGAAACCTGCTCGGGCTCGCCGGACGAACGCTGGATCGTGGGCCGGAAGATCGCGTCCACCTCGGCCGGGACGCGGCCCAGGAAGTCGGCGAACGTGCGGTCGTCGCGGTAGGCGAGCACGCGCGCCCGCCGGTCGGCCTCCGACTCGCCGGCGCGGCGGCGGGACACGCGCCCCAACTGGGCCGCGGCGAGCCGCACGCGCGCGCCCGCGCGAACCAGCGCCAGCCGCTCCGACCGCGTCAGCCGCAGGCGCAGGGGATACGTCTCGACCCGTCCGCCCGCGAGCACGCGCCCGTTCATCGCGAGCGCCGTCAGGACGCCCGGGACGGCCCTCGCCTCGACGCCCGTGGCGGCGAGCAGCCGGCCGGTGGCTGAGTCCTCACCGGCCAGGACATGCCCGCCGAAGTTGAGCCAGTAGCGGCCGCGCGGCTCCGACATGAGCCGGCCCCCGGCCCGGCCCTCCGACTCGAGCACGATCACGTCGCGGTCGCGAAGCTCCCAGGCGGCGGAGAGGCCGGCGATCCCCCCGCCGACCACCACGACCTCGACATCCGTGGGGCGACCCATCGCGTCGCAAGGTACATCCGCGCGGAGCGCGAGGACAAGACTAGGATCGCGCGGTGATCGCCGAGCGGATCCTCGACCTGCTGCACCCGTCGCAGCCGGCCTTCTCGCCGGACGGGACGCGGGTCGCGTTCACGGTTCACGAGTCGTTCAGCCGCCCGGACGAGGGGACGTCGAGCCGGATCTGGATCGCGCAGGCGGATGGCTCGGGCGCCCGGCAGGCGACGCGCGGTCCGCGGGCCGACACCTCGCCGCGGTGGTCGCCGGACGGCCGCGCGCTCGCGTTCCTCTCCGACCGCGACCACGGGGGCCGCGCCGCCGTACACCTGCTGGACGACGAGGCCGGCGAGGCCCGTCCCGTCGGCGACCTCGAGGGCTCGGCGGAGGAGGTCCGCTTCTCGCCCGACGGCTCGCGGCTGCTCGTGCTCGCCGCCGACCCCGGCTCCGACCGGGCGGGCGCCGACTCGGCCACGAGGATCGACGCGGATGACGACGACCCGCGGGTCACGCGTCCCGCCGAGCACTGGCGCCGCCTCTACACGATCGACGTCGCGACGGGCGAGACGGCGCGGGCCGGGCCGGACGGCGTGAACGTGTGGGAGCTCGACTGGCGCGGCGGCGAGGTCGCGGCCGTCGTCAGCGACGACCCGTCCGAGAGCGGCTGGTACCGCGCGCGCCTGGTCATGATCGACCTCGAGCGCGGGTCGGCGCGGACGATCCACGAGCCCGCGATGCAGATCGCCTACCCGACGATCTCGCCCGACGGGACGAACGTGGCGTTCGTGGAGGGGTTCTGCTCCGACCGCGGCATCCTGCTCGGCGAGACGACCGTCGTCCCCGCAGCCGGAGGCGAGCCGCGTGTGCACGCGCCGGAGATCGACGTCGGCTGCCTGGCCTGGCGAGACGAGCGCACGCTCTGGTTCGCCGCCGCGTGCGGCCTGGCGCACGCCGTCGGCACGATCGAACTCGACGGCGGCGCCGACGTGGCCTGGAGCGGGGACGAGTCGCTCGCGTCCGGGTGGGTGCCCGCCGTCTCCCTCTCGCCCGACGGGAGGCTGCTCGCCGCGGCCAACAGCGCGTGGTCGAGCCGGCCCGAGCTGCGGATCCTCGACGTGGGCGACCCGGGATCCGGCTGGCGGGCGCTCTCGCAGCTCAACCCCGACGCCGTCCCGGTCGAGGGCGCCCGTGCGCGGCGCACGTGGTCGTCGGACGGGCTCGAGATCGAGGGCCTGTTGCTGACGCCGTCCGCCGCCGGCACGCCGCTCCCGCTGATCGTCTGGGTGCACGGCGGCCCCACCGACAGCTACGACTGCGCCCATCCGCACGCCCGCCTGGCCGGGATGCTCGCGGCCGGCTACGCGATCCTGCTGCCGAACCCGCGCGGCAGCTCCGGCCGCGGCCAGGCCTTCGCGCGCGCCAACCTGGGCGACATGGGCGGCGGCGACCTGCGCGACATCCTGGCCGGCGTGGATGCGGTCATCGCCGAGGGGATCGCCGACGGCGACCGGGTGGCGATCGTCGGGACGAGCTACGGCGGCTTCATGTCGGCGTGGGCGATCGGCCAGACGGACCGTTTCCGCGCCGCCGTGCCCATGGCCGCGGTCACGAACTGGCTGTCGTTCCACAACACGACCAACATCGGCCGCTTCGACGAGCTCTTCCTCGATGCCGACCCGTACGACCGGGACGGCGACTATTTCACCCGCTCGCCGGTCACGCACGTCCGCCGGGTGAAGACGCCGACGCTCGTCATGCACGGCGAGCTCGACCTGTGCGTGCCGCTCTCCCAGGGCCAGGAGCTCTACCAGGCGCTTGCGGCGGAGGGCGTCGAGACCGAGCTCGTCGTCTACGCGCGCGAGGGCCACGGGTGGCGGGAGCGCGCCCACGTGCTCGACGGGATCGAGCGGATGCGGGCATGGCTCGGCCGCCACCTCGCCCCGTAACCGGCGAGGTGGCGGCCGAAGGTACTGCTACTCGGTGAAGCGGGCGAAGTGCTGCTGAGCCACGCCGCCGACGCGGGTGAACTCGCCGCCGATCGCGAGCATGTTGCTGCCCGCGGCCACCGCCTCGATGCCGAGGACGGTGTTCGCCGAGGGGTTCCACGGGAAGATGGCACCCGTGGCCTCGTCGAACGCGGTCAGCTTGTCGCGAGCCGCGGAGCCGGGCAGCCCGGCGCACACGAAGTTGTTGCCGTTGATCGGGCCGCAGTAGTCGCTGAAATGGCCACCCGTGTAGACGACGCCGTCGGTCACGCCGGCGCCGACCACGTTGCCGTTGAAGCCGGCACGCCAGTTGACGGTGCCGTCCTCGATGTTGATCGAGAGCAGCGTGCCGCCGTTGCCCGAGCCGGAGAGGAACAGGGTGTTCCCGTCCGTCGTCATGGCGAGCGTCTGGAAGGGCCGGTACGGGAAACCCGGGGGCGGGATGAAGGTCGACGGGCCGTGGTAGGCGAAGGGCACGAACGCGCCGTCGGTCGTGTTCACTGCGCCGACGGCGATGCGGCCGTCACAGCCGGATCCGACCGCGCACTGCTGGAACCCGCCCTCGACGATGCGGGAGCCGGTCGTGTCGGTGACCAGCGCGTGCACCTCCCCGTCGACGACGGGCGCCCAGGTCGGGACGTAGGTGTTGTCGGTGGCGTTGACCTCCATCAGGTACGACCGCGGGCTGGTGAAGGCGCCGCCGACGTAGAGGTTGCCGCCGATCTGCAGGAACGCCCGCACCATGTGGTTCGGGCGGGTCGTGTTGGCGAACGCCGCCACCGGCGCGCCGGTGGTGCCGTTGACCTCGGCCATGTTCTTGTGCGTTGCACCGCCGACCGTCGTGAACGAGCCGCCGATGTAGACGTTTCCGCCGCTCGCCATCAGCGCGCGTACGGTGCCGTTGACGTTCGGGTTCCACGGCAGCAGCGCGCCGGTCGTCATGTTGACGGCGGCCGCGTGGTTGCGGGTCACGGCGGTGCCGCCGCCGCTCGGGATCATGGCGGTGAAATCGCCGCCGAGGTAGGCCGTGTTGCCGACGACGATGATCTTGCGGACGGTGCCGTTCGCCTGGTACGACGACGACGGCTGCTGCTGCATCACGGCCGCGCTGGCGGCCGGCGCGGCTGCGAGCGCCGCGAACACCACGGCCATCGCCGCAGCGCGTTTTCTGCCGAACAACTTCACGTTGCTTCCTCCCTTTCGCAGTGAAGCCACCTGCCCTGGCGCGGTGAGACCCGGTCGCGCTCTCCTTCGTGGCTTTGCGAAAGTATCCGGGTACTCTAGTGAATCAGCAACGTTTGGAACACAATCGTCTCACGGGGCCTGGGCGAGCAGCCGGGAGAGCACGCCCGCCGACGCGGTGGGGCCGTTCACCTCGAGCCAGCTCACCCGCCGGCCTGCGCTGGCGACGCCGACCAGGGCAGGACTCGCCATGTGGCAGGCGCACGGCGCGAGCGTGATCGCCCAGCCATGCCGGGCGCCGGCGGTGAGCGGCGCCTGGGTCGGCTGCGCGCCGAAGACGGCCGTCGCCTGGCGGTGGACGTACCGCACGTAGGCGGCCGCACCCGCCGCCGAGCGGAACTGGAGCGTGCGCGAGACGACCACCTGGAGCGTCTTGGACGGGCCCTGGAAGAGGCGCTGCGCGCCCACCACGTAGCCCCAGCGGGCCAGGCTGGACGCGAGGCCCGGCGCCGTCGACTCGTGCACGAGGTCGTGGGCGGTCAGGGCCCGCGTCGAGCTCGGGAGGTACGACACGGCCGCCGCCGGCAGGACGGGCGGCGGAGACGGCGGCGCGGACGCGGGGCCGGATCCACCGCAGCCGCACAGCGCAGCCGCGACAAGCGCCGCAGGCCAGGCGAGAAGGCGGGTTTGACGTGGCTGCCGCATGCGGTCGGGTTACTGGACTCGCGGCCAGATTATCGGTAGGGTCGTCCATCCCGCTGGACGAAAGGTGAGGCGAAATCGTGGCTTCGATGGATCGTAGGTCGTTTCTCATGGGCGCCGCGGGGCTCGGCGGCGCGGTGTTGCTCGGAGCGTGTGGATCGTCGGGCTCGAGCGGCGGCAACAGCCCGTCGTCGACGACAAAGCGGCCGCCGATCGGGAAGGAGCCGGGCAACCTCTCCATCCTCGAATGGGACGGCTACCAGGCGTTCGGGACTCCGACGAACAAGAAGGCCGGCGGGCTCTCCGCGGGCGACGAGTACACGAAGAAGTACGGCGCCGACGGGATCACGTACAGCCTGATCGTGAACGACAGCGAGGCCCTCAACAAGGTCCGCTCCGGTCAGCAGTTCGACGTGATCCATCCCTGCATCGAGAACCTCCAGGACTACGTCCACGACGGGCTCGTGCAGCCCTGGAACACCGACCTGATCCCGAGCTTCAAGAACCTGAACCCGGCCCTCGTGAAGGGCGGCCAGCTCGACGGCCAGCAGTACTTCATCCCCTGGGACTGGGGTTACGGCAGCGTCATCTACCGCACCGACAAGGTCGACCCGGCCGACGCGACCGGCTGGGAGCTGTTCTGGAACCCGAAGTACAAGGACCGGATCGCGATGTGGAACGGCAACACGACCAACTTCGAGATCGCGGCCCTCAAGCTCGGGTACGGCGGCAAGGCGATGGATCACCTCAGCGACGATCAGCTCTCGAACGCCAAGAACGCGCTGATCGAGCAGTACCCGCTGAACAAGTTCCTGTGGTCGAGCGAGTACACCGACCTGCAGCCCGCGCTCCAGAACGGCGACGTCTGGATCGCCTACAGCTGGCAGGATCAGTGGGTCTACGCCAAGGCCAAGAACATCCCCATGGCCTACATGAACCCCAGCCAGGGCCGGCTCGGCTGGTACTGCGGCTTCATGCTCGGCAAGGACACGAAGAACTACTACCACGCCCACGAGTACGTCGAGTCCTACGTCAACCACAAGTCGTGCCTGAGCCTCACGAACTACTTCTACTACGGCAGCGCGGACGCCACGATCACGCCGAGCGAGATCCAGGACAAGGCCGTCGCCAAGTCGCTGTCCATCGGCGACCCGAACATCCTCAGCTCCGCGAACGTGCACCTGCAGTCGTGGGAGCCGAACGAGGCCGCCGTCCAGCAGGCCTGGGAAGAGGTAACGGCGTCCGCCGGATGAGGCCGGAGCCCGTCGTGCAGCGATCGGCGTGACCGGCCGTCCGATCGCCGAGGCCCCGCCGCGGCGGTCCCGGCTGCGCATCCGCGGCGGGCGCGGATTCCTGATCGTCCCGCCGGTGCTCGTCGTGCTGGCGGTGATGATGGCGCCGATCGTCCTGATCGCGCTCTACAGCGTCGACGTCAAGACGAACCTCCCGTTCACGCCGACCAAGTTCACCTGGTCGATGTGGAAGGACTTCCTGCCGCCCTCCGGCAAGTTCCCGAACCCGTTCTGGCACCGGTTCGAGATCTCGATGGTGATCACCATCGTGGTCTCGCTGATCGCGGTCGCAGCCGCCTACCCGCTGGCCTACTTCCTGGCCTTCGTGTCCCGCCGCTCCCGCTACACGCTGCTCCTGCTGATGCTGGCGCCGTTCTTCACGAGCTACCTGCTGCGGGTGATCGCCTGGAAGATCATGCTCTCGAACAACGGCGTCATCAACACGGCGCTCTGGGACATCCACCTGCGCTCGCACGGGGACGGCCTGCCGTGGCTGATCTACTCGAAGTTCTCGGTCGGCCTCGTGCTCTTCTATTCGTGGGTGCCGTTCGTGGCGGTGCCCATCTTCGTCCTGCTCGACCGCCTGGACACCAACCTGCTCGAGGCCGCGCAGGACCTCGGCGCCGGCCGGGCGACGACCTTCCTGCGGGTGACCCTGCCGCTGAGCCTGCCGGGCGTGATCGCCGGGTTCGTGTTCGTCCTGATCCCGACCACCGGCGAGTTCATCACGCCGCTCCTCGTCGGCGGCCCCGGCAGCCAGATGTTCGGCAACTCGATCCAGTCGTTCTTCCAGGACACGCCGAACTGGAACTACGGAGCGGTGCTGGCGCTGTGGCTGGTGGCGGTGGTGTTCGTGATGCTGCTCGTGTTCGGCCGCTTCCTGGCCACCGACCTGCGGGAGGCAAACTCGTGAACGCCGCCGTCGGCCGGCTCGGCAAGGTCGTGCTGGGCAGCTACTTCGGGCTCATGGTCGTGTTCCTGTACGTACCGCTGGTCGTCCTCGTGATCTTCGCGTTCAACGACGCCTACATCCCGACGCTGCCGCTCTCGGGCTTCACCACCAAGTGGTTCCACGCGGCGTTCTCGAACACCGACCTGACCGGCGCGCTCGAGCGCAGCGCGTGGCTCGCGCTGCTGAACGGCGTCGCCGCGAGCATCCTCGGCGTCCTGGCCGCCATCGCGGTCACCGGGCGGCGCCTGTTCCTGCGCTCCGTGTGGACGACGCTGCTCCTGCTGCCGCTCGTCGTGCCATACATCGTGCTCGCGATCGGCATGGTGATCGTGATCCACCAGCTCGGCTACCAGGCGTCTCTGGCCGCGGTGCTGGCGGGCCACATCGTGATTTCGCTCCCGTACTCGATCCTCGTGATCGTGCCGCGCCTGCGCACGCTGGACGAGTCGATCGTCGAGGCCGCCCGGGACCTCGGCGCCGACACGGTGCGGGCGTTCCTGCTCGTGACGCTGCCGCTGATCGTCCCGGCGCTCATCTCGAGCGCGCTCATCTGCTTCACGATCTCGTTCGACGAGTTCGCGATCGCGTCGTTCCTGGCCCCGCCGAACGCGCCCACCTACCCGGTGTTCCTCTACTCGGGTACGCGCACGCCCGCGCTCGAGCCGCAGGTGATCGCGCTGGGCGCGATCGTCGTCACCTTCTCCCTCGTGCTCGTCGTCGCCGCCGACGTCAGCCGGCGCGTGCTCGAGCGGCGCCTGGCCGCCTGACGACGCCTCGGCCTCCGGAGTGGGCGGAAAGCCCTCCCCTGCGGCCGGGTTGATTGCGCTACAGGATTGTGGAACAATCGCCCGCGGTGGGTGGGACCTCCACAATCGACTCCGCGGCATCGATCATCCGCAGGCGGATCCTCGACGGCGCGCTCGGCCCCGGCGCACGCCTGCCGGAGGAGCAGACGTCGGCGGAGCTGGGCGTCTCCCGCCACACCCTGCGCGCAGCCCTGCGCCAGCTCGTGTCCGAGGGCCTGCTGCGGCACGAGGCCCACCGGGGCGTGCACGTGCCGGTGCTGACGCCCGCCGACGTGAGCGACGTCTTCCGTATCCGGCGCATGATCGAGCTCGACGCGATCGAGGAGATCGCGCTCGTCGGCAACGTGCCGGCCGGGGCCACCAGCGCGGTCGACGACATGGAGGCGCTCGGCCCGGCGGCGGGCTGGCATCAGGTCGTCGAGCAGGACATGCGCTTCCACCGGGCGCTCGTCGAGGCGGCCGGCAGCCCGCGGATTGCGCGCACATACGCGGCCATCCACGCAGAGATCGCCTACTGCCTCGTGCAGCTGCGGCCCCACTACGACCGCCCCGCCCAGGTGGCGAAGGAGCATCGCGAGCTGCTCGCCGCGATCGTCGCCCGCGACGGCGAGCTGGCCGTCGTGCGGATGCGCGCGCACCTGTTCGAGGCCGAGACCACCCTGCTGGGAGCGATCCCGGCGTCCACCCACACCGGGCGGTTCCCCATCTGGAAGGAGTGACAGGCCATGGCACGTATGCGCCTCCCCGAAGACCACCAGGAACCTCGTGAGCTGACGCGCAAGGGCGCGCTGCTGCGCGGCGCCGGGGCGATCGCCGGCCTCTCGGTCGGCGCCCAGGTGATGGCCGCCACCGGCGCGGACACGGCGTTCGCCGCCGGTGTGCGCGAGGCCGTGTCGCGCGTGCACAAGCCCGGCTACGGGCCGCTTGTCCAGCACACCGGCGAGATGTCACTGCCGGCCGGGTTCCACGTCACCGCCTTCGGCGCCGCGGGCTCGCCGATGTCCGACGGGATCCTCACCCCGACCTGCCACGACGGCACGACGTGCGTCGGCGCGGGGACCCATCGCGTCCGCCTGCTGCGCAACCACGAGGGCTATGACCTCGGTCGGTCGCTCGGCCCCAGCAAGGCGTACGACCGGGTCGCGCAGGGCGGCGTCACGACCTCGCTGTTCGACACCCGCCTCGGCGTCCTCGTCGAGAGCGCGCTCGTCCTGAACGGCACCGACAACAACTGCAACGGCGGCCCGACGCGTGGGGCAGCTGGCTCTCCTGCGAGGAGTCGACGGTCGGCCCCGGCGAGGGGTACGAGAAGAAGCACGGCTACGTGTTCGGGTGCCGTTCCCGAGCCGTGAGCCGGTCGATCCCGTGCCGATCACGGCCATGGGCCGGTTCGAGCACGAGGCGTGCGCGATCGACCCGCGCACCGGCATCGTCTACATGACCGAGGACAACGGCGACCCCGCCGACGGCTTTTACCGCTACATCCCCGACGTGCCCGGCAGAGCTCCACCGCGGCGGCAAGCTGCAGATGCTCGCCGTCGAGGGTCGCTCCCGCTACATCACCTACAAGAACCAGAAGGTCGGCCGGACGCTCGAGTGCGAGTGGGTCGACATCGCGGACCCGGATCCCCGCGACGCGGAGGACCACCCCGACGCCGTGTTCGAGCAGGGCGTGGCGGAGGGCGCGGCCCAGTTCATGGGCCTCGAGGGCGCCCACTGGTCGAAGGGCAGCGTGTACTTCGTCGCCAGCGAGGCGGGCGATGCCGACGAGGGCCAGATCTGGCGCTACACGCCCGTCGGCCACGACAAGGGCAAGCTCACGCTCCTCTCGATGCCCGTTCCGAACGTCGCCTCGTAGTGCACGCGGCCGACGTGGTATCTGACGGTGAAGGCGGTGACCCGTCGGCGGCCGAGGCTCCGCGCCGCGACGCCGACCACGATGGCGGCCTCCCGGCCCGGCCGGACGACGGCGCCTCGCAGCGGCAGGATGGTCGTCCCCGGGATGCGCGGCCTCGTCGCCGGCGAGACCGAGTCGATGAACGCGGGGGCGATGCCGGCCAGCCGGTTCGTGAAGAGCGTGGTCACGGCCCACTGGCCGCGCAAGACCGGGCCGAACGACCAGCCGCTCCCCGTCTCCCCGACCGCCAGCGGCCCGGCGTCAGGCCCGGCCCGGGATGCCGCCCACCCCGCGCCCGCCAGGACGGCGAGCACCGCCGCCAATCCCAGGAGCGCCTGGAGGCGTGGATCCTGCCGTCGCCGCCCGGCCGCGATTCGCGGTGCGCTGATCGCTCCGGTGCCGTCGAGCATCGTTTCCATGATGACGACTCGTGACCGTTTCCACAAGACACCGCCGAAGCACGTTTCCGCAGGGGTTGCAGGAGGGCGGACGCCGACGTATAACCTGTCCGGTCGATGGGCGAGTCTCTCCGAAGAGCACGGTGGTTGTGCCTCCTTCTCCTGGCAGGAGCGGCGGCGCTCGGACCGTTCTCGGGAACCGCCGCGGCGGCCGTCCCGGACGCCGCAGCCGCCGCGCCCGACCCGTGCGGGCTCCTGCCGGCCCCGCCGGCGACCTACAGCCACGTGGTCGTGATCATGGAGGAGAACTTCTCCTACGACGACACGATCGGCGACGTGAACGCGCCCTACCTCAACCAGCTCGCCTCGCAGTGCGCGCTCGCGACCAACTTCCACAACGAGACGCATCCCAGCCAGCCGAACTACATGGCGGCGACGTCCGGCTTCGTCACAGGCGTCGACCAGGAGAGCACGAACCCGTCGATCTACGAGCAGGTGTCCTCGTGGAACGACCTCGAGGAGTCGATGGGCTCGAACTGCGGCGGCACGGGTGCGCACTACAAGCACGGCCACGACCCCGCGTTCTGGTATCCCGCGGTCGCGGCGGACTGCCTCCGGTTCGACCTGCCGATGGCGGAGTCCGACGCGGGTGCGACGGCGCTCCCGACGGAGGCCTTCACGTGGCTGACGCCGAACCAGTGCCACAACCACCACTGGCAGAACGGCTGCACCGGACCGAGCACGCCGGACGGGTTCACGCACTCGATGGACACCTGGCTCTCGGGGACGATCCAGGCCATCCAGGCCACACCGGACTACCAGACCGGCCAGACGCTCGTCCTGGTCACGTTCGACGAAGGCCAGGGCGGCACGGCCGGCGAGGACTGCGCCGACCCGGCCAACACCGACCCGTCGTGCCACGTCGTGACGGTCGCGATCGGGGCCGGCGTGCAGCCGGTCGCCGACCCGACCTTCTACACGCACTACTCGATGCTGCGCTCGGTCGAAGAGGCGCTCGGCGTCACCACGTTCCTCGGCAACGCGGCGACCGCGACGGACATGCGCCCCGGCATGGGCTTCTAGTAGGCGGGCCCGGGCGTCGAGGCGGCGGCGACGGCCGGTTCGCACGCCAGCGCCGTGCGAAGGCCACGGACGACCACCACGCGCTCGGGGTCACCACGATCGGCCACCAGGCCCTCGCGCTCCAGGTAGTCCATGCGCGACAGGGCGATGGCTCCGTACGGGCCGTGCTGCTCGGCGATGACGTCGGTGGCGAGGCCGTCGCCGCGCAGCAGCTCGATCGTCCGCGCGACGTCGGCCAGCGCGGACTGGACGATCAGCACCTCGCCGCCGGGGCGCAGGTGGGCGGCCGCCCCCGCGCAGATGCGGTCGAGGAGATCGCGTCCGCGGGGGCCGCCCTCCCAGGCCGGCGCCCCCACCACCGCCCGCGCACCCGGCGGCGTCGGCACATACGGCGGGTTGGTGAGGATCACGTCGAAGCGGCGGGAGCCGACGGCGGCGAACAGGTCGCCTCGCCGCACCTCGACGCGTCGCCGGTTGAGCAGTGCGTTCACGCGGATGGCCGCGGCCGCGGTACGGCTGAGCTCGACGGCGAGCACCGACGCCGCGTGCGGCGCGGCCGCCAGCCCCAGCACGCCCGACCCGGCGCAGAGGTCGAGCACGTCGCCGTGCAGGCGCGGGAGCGCCGCGTCGAGCAGCACGCCCGCGTCGGAGCGGGGCACGAACACGCCGGGCGGTGTGACCAACCGCAGGTCGCGGAAGCGGGTCAGCACGGACGGAGCGACGGCTCGCCGGCCGCCCACCGGCCGAGCAGGTGGCCGGCGAAGCGGGCCTCGAGATGCAGGAGGGCGGCCGCGCCGAAGAGGATGTCGTCGACCAGCCCGGGCTCGGCGAGCGCGAGCCCCTGCGCCAGGTCGTGCGCCGCGACCGCCTCGTGCACCGCGTCGGCCTCGACGTGCTCGTCGAAGAAGTCGGTCGCCTCGCGCCCGAGCCCGAGCCGCCGCAGGCCGTTGCCGTACCGGCGGTTGGGCTCCGGCGAGGTCATCTCGAAGACGGCCAGGTGGCCGACGATCCCGCCCCGCAGGCGCCGGTGCAGCCCCATGAGCGACATGACGTTCACGGTGGCAAGCGTCGTCCCGGGAATCTCGTCCAGATAGACGCCGTACGCGTCGTCGAGCCCGACCGCGCGCATCGACGCCGCGAAGAGCGAGGCGTGCATGCGGCCCGGGCGGCCGCCGCCGTACTCGTCGGCCTGCACCTCGACCAGCGCCTCCTTCGCCCGCCCGGCCAGCCGCGGCACCGCCCAGGAGTGCGGGTCGGCCTCCTTCAGCTGGTACGCGGAGCGGTGGGTCATGAACTCCCGGAACTGCTCCAGGCTCGCGTCGCACTCGAGCGTCCGCGCGAGCGGCGGGCCGTCGTCGGCGGCGACCATCCGCCGCAGCCCGGCCTCGACGGCCTCCGGCGCGGCCGGCGCAACCGCCACGGCGCGCCGCAGCGCCGCCTCGAAGATCGCCTCGAGCTCGGCCCGGGCCGCGAGCAGGCCCGGATCCCACTCCCAGCGTTCGTCCACCCCTGCGAACGAGCGGTAGTGGAGCTCGTAGCAGACGTACAGGGCGAGCTGGAGGTCGTCGTCGGCCAGAGGATCGTCGCCCGAGAACGTTGGCACAGACACCGGCCCCGGCCGGCCGGCAAGCGCCCCCACGACGGCCGCGCTCACCGGACCCCGCGGTGCGGGCAACCCCGGGAACGCCGTGACGGCCCGGCTCTGCACGGGCGCGACGGTCGCCTCTGCCATCCGTTCGAGATACCCGAGCCGACTGCGGTTTATGCCGGTGTTGACGGGGGTAGGGCGGGCGCACGTGCCGACCAGTAGCCCCCACCGCCGCGCCTTCGACGCCGCCTCCGACCTGACCGTCGGGGCGGAGGAGGAGCTCCTGCTGCTCGACCCCGCCACGCTCGCGCCGGCGCCGGCATCGGAGTGGGTGCTGGCGGAGATCGGCGAGTCGTGGGCGCACCCGGAGCTGTGGTCGGCCCAGGTCGAGCTCGTCAGCGGCGCGGGCGAGTCGCCCGCGGACGCGATGGGCGACCTGCGTGCCGCGCGCACTCGGCTCGTCGAGGTACTCGCGGGGCGGCTGCGGGTCGCCGGCCTCGGCACCCATCCGCTGGCGCTTCCGGCCCGCGACTTCCACCCCGGCGAGCGGTACGCGGCGATCGTCGAGCAGCACCGGATCGGCGCGCGCCTCGGTGCGCTCGCGAGCGGCCTGCACGTCCACGTGGGCGTCGCCGGCGCCGACCGGGCGCTCGCCGTCTACAACGCGATGCGCGGGTACGCGCCACTCTTCACCGCCCTCGCGGCCAACGCGCCGTTCGTCGGCGGAGAGGACAGCGGCCTCGCCACCGTCCGGCCGATGCTGGCCGACGCGCTGCCGCACCAGGGCGTCGGACCGCCGTTGCCGTCCTGGGCGGCCCTGGAGGAGCTGCTCGAGTGGGGCCGGCGGACGGGCGGGATCCCCGACCCGGCCCAGCTGTGGTGGGAGTGCCGCCCCAACCTCCGCCACGGCACGATCGAGATGCGCGCGCCGGACACGCAGGGCTCGCTCGACGACACGCATGGGCTGGTCGCCCTGGCCCACGCGATCGTCGCCGACCTGTGCGCGCGCCTCGACGGCGGCGAGCGCCTGCCCGCCCCCGACACGATGCGCATCCAGGCGAACCGCTGGAGGGCGATGCGGTTCGGGATGGAGGCCGAGCTGATCGAGCTCGACGGCGACGGGACGGTGCCCGTGCGGGTCGCGGTCGCCGAGGTGCTCGAGCGAGTCGCCCGCCATGCCGCTCCGCCCGCGTTCGATCATGTGCGCGCTCTGGCCGCGCGGGACGAGCCGGGGGAGCAGCGCACGCTCGCGGATCGGCACGGGCCGGCGGCCATCGCTGCCCGCGCGGCGGACGCCAGCGAGGGGTCGGTCGGCATGGGGCCGGCGGCGGAGGGGTACGTGCACGTCCATGGATGAGCGCGCGGTCATCACGCCGTATCCCGACGGGCCCCTGATCGTGCGCGGGCCGTTCTCCCTGGTCGACGTGGACGGCCGTGAGATCGACGTCGGCCGGCGCACCGTCGCGCTCTGCCGCTGCGGCCGCTCCCGCCTCCGCCCGTTCTGCGACGGCACCCACACCCGGGCCCGGTACCGCGCCGAGGGCGGCCTGTGCGACGCCGCCCGCGAGCGGCATCCCGAGCTGGGAGATCCCTCGGAGTAGGCCCGATCAGGTAGGGTCGGGTATGGCCCTGCCCGTCATCATCGCGACCGGCGGCGAGGATCCGGGCGCGTTCGCGCGCCTCCAGACCCAGCTCGCCGAGCGGTACGCAACCCACTACCGGATCGAGACCGTCCGGACCCCGCACGACGCCGGCGACCTGCTCGATCGCCTGGCCGCCGACGGGCGCGACGTCGCGCTCGTGCGGGCCGGGCCGGCGGCGTTCGCCGGCGCCGACGGTGGGCTGTTCGACCACGCGCGGCGCGAGCATCCGCAGGCGAAACGCGCCCTCCTGATCTCCCCGAATGTCTGGACCGACCCGATCGAGGCGGCCACCATCCGCGGGGCGATGGCGCTCGGTCGGATCGACTACTTCCTGCTCGAGCCCGGCCCGCCACCGGACGAGGTGTTCCACGAGGGCATCTCGAGCTTCCTGCTCGAGTGGGCGCGCGAGCGAAGGCTGGTGCCGCACGCCGTGCACATCGTCGGGGACGAATGGGCCGGGCGGGCCTACGAGCTGCGGGCGGTCTTCGAGAGCTGCGCCGTCCCGCACCGGTTCTCGCTCGCGGACTCGGAGCAGGGGCGCGAGATCCTGGCCAAGGCGGGCCCAGACGCTCGTCTTCCGCTCATGCTGCTCCCCGACGGGCGCGCGCTGAGCGACCCGTCGAACGCCGAGATCGCGCTCGCGGCCGGCGCGCCCGAGATCCTGGAGGACCGCACGTTCGATCTGCTCATCGTCGGGTCGGGCCCGGCGGGGCTGTCCGCCGCCGTATACGGCGCCTCCGAGGGGTTGAACGTCGTCGTCGTGGACGCGGCCGGCATTGGCGGGCAGGCGCGCTCGAGCTCCCTCATCCGCAACTACCTCGGCTTCGCGCGCGGGGTGAGCGGGAGCCGGCTGGCGGAACAGGCCTACGACCAGGCGGCCGCGCTGGGCGCGAACTTCGTCTTCATGCACCAGGCGACCATGCTCGCGCGGTCGGACGACGGGTTCGCGCTCGAGCTGGCGGACGGCCGCACGATTCACGCCCGGGCGGTGATCCTGGCGACCGGCGCGAGCTACCGGCGCCTGGAGATACCGAGGCTCGACGAGCTGATCGGCGCGGGCGTCTTCTACGGCGGCCCGGTCTCCGAGGCGCCGACGCTGGCCGGGAAGGAGGTCTTCGTGGTCGGGGGCGGAAACTCGGCCGGGCAGGCCGCGCTGCACCTCGCCCGCTACGCCCGGCACGTCACCATCCTGATCCGGTCGCGGTCGCTCGCGGCGGGCATGTCGTACTACCTGGTGCAGGCGGTCGGGGCGGCGCCGAAGGTCACCGTGCGGCCGGCGACCGAGGTCGTCGGCGGCGGTGGCGGGGCGCACCTCGAGCGACTCGTGCTGCGTGACCGCACGAGCGGCGAGGAGGAGACCCTCCCCGCCGACGCGCTCTTCGTCCTGATCGGTGCGCACCCGCGGACCGAGTGGCTGCCGAATGAGCTGGCGCGCGACCGCAAGGGCTTCCTCCTGACCGGGGCCGACGTCGCCGGCGGGTGGCCGCTGCAACGGCCACCGCTCCCGATGGAGACGAGTGTGCCCCGCATCTTCGCGGCCGGCGACGTCCGCTCCGGCTCGGTCAAGCGTGTCGCTGCCGCCGTCGGCGAGGGCGCGACCGCCGTGCAGGCCGTGCACCGCGTGCTGGCGGAGGATGAGACCGCCACGCTCGCCGGTATCTAGGGCCGCCGCGTGGATGCCGCGGCGCTGTGGGAGACGTTCGCCGAGCACGCGCCGCGGGTGAGGCCCGGCGGGCAGGCGCCCGCGCGGGCATCGGGGAACGGTTGGTTCGCCGTGGTGACGGGCGAGGCCCACCCCGACCTGAACGAGTGCGCCCTGACGTCGCGCGCGCGGCGGGAGGACGCGGCCGACCTGGTGGCGTTCATCGCCGCCGCCGGCGTCCCGGCGCTCGTGTCGGTCGCCTCCGGGGCGGACCCCGACGTCACGGCGCCCCTGGTCGCCGCCGGTTTCGAGCCCGCCCCCGCCCGCGAGCCGCTGATGTGGTGTCCGGCGCGGCCGCCGCGCGAGACGCGCGGGCTGCACGTCGCGGAGGTGCGCTCGCCCGCCGACCGCGCGCGGGCCGTCGCGATCGTCGCGGGAGCCCACGTGATGGAGCGGGGCGTCGCCGACCGCACACTCGCCCCGCTGCCCGATCCGGCCGGCCGGGTGGCGGCGTGGCTGGCCTACGAGGGCGACGAGCCGATCAGCGTCGTCTGGGCGACGCCCGGGCCGCGGATCGGCATCTGGTCGATGATGACGCCGGTCCAGCACCGGCGAAAGGGAGGCGGGCGCGCCGTCCTCACCTGCGCGCTCGAGGAGTTGTGGGGCGCGGACACCGAGGGCGCGTACCTCTTCTCGACCCCCGCCGGGCGGCCGTTCTACGAGTCGGTCGGGTTCAGGGCGGTCGACGACGCGACGACGTGGACGTCCGGCGCGAGCGACGAGTTCCTGGCGGCGATCGGGCAGCCGGCGGCATAATCGCGGGGTGCGCAGGTCGGCGGACGTCGTGGTGGTCGGCTCGGGCGGGCTCGGGTCGGCGACCGCGCTCGCGCTCGCCCGCCGGGGCCGCGCCGTCACGGTGGTCGAGCGGCACGAGATCGCGTCGCAGACGTCGCCGCGGGCGGCCGGCATGGTCAGCTACCTGCGCAAGAGCGACCTCCTGATCGAGCTCGTGCGGCGCGCGTCCGACCGGATCCGCACGTTCGCGCAGGATACGGGCGACCCGCTCGACCGGGTGCGCTCCGGCAGCCTCAAGGTCTCCCGCCGTCCCGCGGACACCGAGGTGCTCGAGGCCGATCTCGCCCGCGGGCGCGCGGCCGGCCTCGACGTCGAGCTGCTCACGCCTGCCGAGGCACACGAGCTGCACCCGTTCCTCCAGCCGGAGGGCGTCGACGCGGCTCTGCGCGTGGGCGAGGATATGTACTTCGATCCGGGACAGGCCGCGGCCGCCTTCGCGCGCGCGGCCCAGGCGGCCGGCGCGGTCGTCATCACCCACACCGACGCCACCCGCGTCGTGATCGAGGACGGCGCCGTGCACGCCGTCGAGACCAGCGCCGGGGCGATCGAGACGCCCGTCGTCGTCGACGCGGCCGGGGCGTGGACGCGCCTCATCGCCGCCGCCAGCGGCGTCGACCTGCCGCTCGTCACGACCCGCCAGCAGCTGTTCGTCACCGGCCCGGTCGAGGGCGCCCGGCCCGACCTGCCGTTGATCCGCATCATGGACGCCGCGGTGTACTTCCGTCCTCACGACCCGGGGTTCCTGTGGGGCGTCTACGAGGAGGACCCGCTGTTCTTCGATGCCGACGGGATCCCGTACGAGGTGGCCGAGACGCCGCTCGACCCGGACGTCCTCTGGCGCGCGCGGACGACGTCGCCCCCCAGCTTCCGGTCCTCCGCGAGGCGGAGGTGTGCGAGCACCGCGGCGGGCTGCCCACCATGACCGCGGACGGCGGGCACATCCTCGGGCCGGCACCGGGGGTGGCCGGCTTCCAACTTCGCCAGCGGCTGCAACGTGGCGGGGCTGTCGTTGTCGCCGGCGCTCGGCGAGCTGCTCGCAGACTGGATCGTCGACGGCACGCCGCCGATCGACCTCTCCCCGCTCACGCTCGCCCGGTTCGGCGGGCTCTTGCCGCCGGACGCCGAGCTGCGCCGGGGCGCCGCCTGGCAGTACCGGCACTTCTACGGCGCGGTCTAGATGATGACGAACCCGACCGTCCGCGACAACCCGGTCACGAATCCGCGCGCGTCCGTCTCCCTCACGAGGAGCGTGTAGGGCCCGGAGGGGAGGGTCGAGTCGAACCCGACCGACCAGCCCCCGTCCGCCGCGAGCTTCACCGGCGCGCTCGCCCACACGCGCTTCGCCCGCAGGTCGGTGCCCGCGAAGGCGGAGACCTGCACGTAGCCCACGCCGGCGACGGGGTTCGGGTCATCGGTCCCTGCCACCTGGAAACCGGCATCGGACACGGCCGCCCCCGAGGTCGGCGAGGTGATCGCGAGCTTGCCGTGCTTGTCGGCCGCACCCGCTGCGGCCTTGGCCACCGTGAAGGGGACGGTCGCCGACCGGATCACCCCGGTCCCCCCGCCGTAGGACTGGCTGGCCTGGGCGACGTAGCCCCCTGGATCGAGCCGGGGCTTCAGCACCAGCTCGTAGCGACCGCCGGGGGCCACTGACGCGACCCACAGCTGGAGCACCTTCCCGCGCGCCGTCCCGGCGGCGTACATGCGGACGTCGACGATCGACCGGTACGTCGTCCCGGCGTTGGCGACGCCGCCGAGGACGAGCGTCGCCGCGCTGCTTCCGGCCGTGCCCGCCGTGAGCGTCAGGTGCGGCCTGCGGGGGCCGCCGGTGCCCTTGGTCGCGCCGCCCCCGTCGGCGACGAACAGCTGATCCACCGTCGCGCCGACCGCGCCGAGCACGACCAGGCCGGCGACCGCGGCAACTGCCAGCGTGCGCCGCCGCCGGCGACCCTCCCGGGGCCACGGCGAGAGCGGGACCGGCGGCAGCGGCTCGTCCGGGATCACCTCGACGGCGCGGACGGGATCGCCGAAGCCCTCGAGGGCGACCCGCCGCGGGGCGCCGAGCCGCAGACCCTCCACGGGGCCGGCGACGTTCGCCACCGTGTCGGTGGCGAGGATGACGCCGGGTGCGGCGGCGGCGCTCAGGCGGGCCGCGAGGTTGAGCGCGCCGCCCCAGTATCCGCCCTCGGTCGCGGTTGCCTCGCCGGCGTCGAGGCCGGTCCCGACCGCGAGCGGGAAGCGGCCTCCGTCCTCGGTTGCCGAGCGCAGCCGGCGCTGGAGCTCGACGGCCGCCCGCAGCGCCCCGCGGGCAGAGCCGAACACGCACAGTGCCTCGTCCCGTCGCAGCTCGACGAAGCTGCCGCCCGACTCCGTCGCGACACCCCGGGCGATGCCGACGAGCTTCCGGGCCAGCGCCGACCCGGCGTCGTCGCCGCGCTCGCGGGTGAAGCGCGCGTACCCGTGCACGTGCGCGACCAGGAACGTGCGCAGGGCGGTCGCGGCCGGCTCGGGCTCCGCCACGGGCTCGACCGCCGGCGCGGGGGCGGCCTCGAGCGCGAGCGCCGGGTCGTGCTGGAGGATGGCGCGCTCGAGATCGCGCAACCGCGCCGACGGCTCGATGCCGAGCGCCTCGACCAGGTGGCGGCGCGCCTGTGCGTAGGCCGCCAGGGCATCCGCCTGGCGCCCGTTGCGGTAGAGGGCGAGCATCAGCTGGTAGCGCAGCGTCTCGCGCGCGGGGTGGGCGTTCACGAGCGCGCGGATCTCGCCGATCACCGCCTGGTGACGGCCGAGCGCGAGCTCCGCCTCGAACCGGGCCTCGAGCGCGCCGAGCCGGATGTCCTCGAGCCGCTCGGCCTCGGCGGCCGCGAAGGCGTAGTCCTCGAGCCCCTCGAGCGGCCGCCCTCGCCACAGCTCGAGTGCCCCCCGCACCTCGGCGATCGCGTCTTCATACCGGCGCTCGCCGAGCGCGCGCTGACCGGACTCGACCGTTCGCTCGAAGCGGTTGACGTCGACTGCCTCGGTGTCGGCGGTGAGCAGATAGCCGCCGCCGCGGCTCGTGATCTCGGCGCCGCCCTCGCCGGCCGGGAGCGCCTTGCGCAACCGCGACACGTGCACCTCGAGATTGCGGCGGGCGGTCGCGCTCTCGCCGGGCCAGACCGCATCCATCAGCGTCGTCCGCGGGACGACGCGGTTCGCGTTCAGGAGGAGCAGCGCGAGCACGGCCGCGCCCTTGCCCGTGAGCGCCACGACCCGCCCCTCGTCGTCCACCTCCGGCGGGCCCAGCAACCGGTACTCCATTTGGCGGTTCACACCAGGGTTCACGACTCCACCACGGTCATGAGAGCGCGCTGAGAGCGCCGTGAGAGCGCCGGAACAGCCCTTCCAGAGCGCGATTCGAGCGCATGGGTGTCCCTTGAGGTCAAACGACGACCCAAGGGAGGTCTTGCGCGATGAACACCATGATCATACGAGCGGCTGCCGCCGGAGCCGCACTCGCCGCGCTGGGCCTCGCAGCCCTGCTGCTCGCGTCGCCGACCGCCGCCGCGCCGCGGCTCGTGCACGTCCACACCCTCACTCTCGCACGCGTCGACCGGAAGTGCTTCGAGTACCCGTCGGCGCCCGGCTCCTCGCCCGTCTACCCGACCGGCGCCGTCCCGTCGATCCGCGGCGGCTTCGACGATCCCCGCGGCGACACGCACGCCCACTTCGGGGTCGATGTGGCCGCGCCGCACGACCAGGCGAAGGTCTACGCCGTGGTGAGCGGCCGCATCTGGCACGTCCGCCGCAAGGGCGCGAACGCCCGGTTCATCCTGAGCCCGACCGGGACGCTCCGGAGCACGCGGTACGACTACTGGCATGTCGACCTCACCCGCGTCGCCCCCGGCGCGCAGGTGACGCGCGGCCAGTGGATCGGCCGGGTCGTCGCCGGGCAGAACCACGTCCACCTGTCGGAATGGAACCCGGTCTGCGGGTTCATCGATCCCCGCCGGCCGACCGGCATCCTGCGCGACCCCGGCAACCGCGAGCGCCCGAGCATGAGCGACCTGAAGGCATACGTGGACGACGAGGCGGCGTTCGGCCCGCACGGCGCCGCCGCCGACCTCTCGACGCCCATGGCGCTGGACGACCTGCACGGCCGGGTGGATCTCCGCGCCCAGGTCTGGGACATGCCGGTGCACAGGACGTCGCGCTGGCCGCAGCAGCCGCTGATGGTCGCCGGGCTGCGCAGCTGGATCGCCCCGGCCGCGGACCCGCTGCTTCGCCTGGGCGCCCCGATCGTCCCGTTCATCGGCGGCCGCTTGATCGCCCCGGCGCAGGTCGACGCCGTCTACGCCCCGGGCACATACCGCGACCCCGCGTGCTTCCAGCGGCCTCAGGGGACGTGCGCCACCCGGCTCATCGTGCACGTCGGCGGCCACGGCGTCGACACCACGTTGATCCCGGACGGCGACTACCAGTTCTGCGTCGCCGCGGTGACGATCCGCAACGTCGCGCACCGCCGGTGCTGGGCCATCACCATCGCCAATCACGGGTCCGCCGGGTGACCGCGGCGCCGGGATCGTGCTAGGGTTCCCGCGGTCAAGAACGCTCGTTCGGTTGCGCACATCCGCTCTTCCTTACTCGTTCATGCATTGCCAGGGAGGTGGAATATGTCAACCGGAACCGTGAAGTGGTTCAACGACGCGAAGGGCTACGGCTTCATCGCGCCTGACGACGGAT
>JAICJM010000344.1 GCA_025928435.1 Thermoleophilia bacterium | reverse complement strand
CGCATCGTCTGCACCAGGCGCTCGTCCATCCGGGCGGCGCCGAACGCGTCCAGGAGGACGTTGCAGCGCACGCCGGCGCGGGCCCGTTCGCACACGGCCTCCGCCACCTGCACGGCGATTTCGCCCCGCCAGTAGACGAACGTGAGCAGGTTGAGCGTGCGCTCCGCGGCCCCGATCGTCTCCAGGAGGACGGGGAAGATCTCGTCGCCGTTGAAGAGCACGCGCAGGTCGTTCCCCTCGCTCACGGGCGCGCCGGTGAGCGCCTCGAGCGCCCGCAGGAACCCCGGCGAGTCCACATCCAGCTCGCCGTTCAGCTCGTAGCCCCGCTCGGCGTACCCGGTCCGGTGGCGGTGCACGAGCGTCGCCACGCCGGCGGCCGCGACCCCCACTCCCGCCGTGATCCCGATCCGGGCACGCTTCGACGTCATGCCGCGGGACCCTACCGTGTGCCCCTCATCGCGTATCCTCGGAGGCCGGATGACCGAGATCGTCCCCAAACCCCCCGCCGCCGTGCCCGACATGCGGGCACTGCGGGCCTGCTGGCACCCGGTGGCGTTCGCATCCGAGCTCGGCGACACGCCGTTCGGTGCGAAGCTCCTGGGCGAGCCCGTGGTCGTCTGGCGGGGCAATCGGGGCGAGCTGCATGCGGTCAAGGATCTGTGCATCCACCGCGGCACCGCCCTCTCGCTGGGCTGGACGCAGGGCGACCGGATCGTGTGCCCGTACCACGGCTGGCAGTACCGCGCGGACGGCGTGTGCACGGCCATCCCGCAGCTCGCCGACCCCACCAGGGTGCCGAGCAAGGCCCGCATCGACGCCTACAGCTGCCGGGAGGCGCTGGGTTTGATCTGGGTGGCGATGGACACCCCCCGCTACGAGCTCCCGGAGATCTCCGAGCTCGACGACCCGGGCTGGATGACGGTGCCGGCGGGACCGTATCGGTGGGCGTCCGACTCGTCCCGCCAGCTCGAGAACTTCACCGACTTCGGGCACTTTCCCTGGGTGCACCCGGGGCTCCTGGGCGATCCCGAGCGTCCCGTCGTGCCGGCGCACGAGGTCGAGACGCGCGGCCACGTGCTCCACTACCGGATCGTGCGGCCGGAGGCGCCCAACTCCGACGAGTTCCCCGTGTTCGCGAACGAGGTCGCCGAGCAGCCGATGCGCCGCAGCCGGTACGAGCTGCATCTGCCCTACACCCTGGTGCTGCGCATCGGGTGGGGCGGCGAGCGGGGCATGGTCTACTTCTTCGTGTCCCAGCCGATCAGCCCGAACGACTGCGCCGGGTTCCTGATCATGGCCCGCAACTACGACTTCGACCAGCCCATCGAGACGCTGCAGTCGTTCGAGGACACGATCTTCAACCAGGACAAGCGGATCGTCGAATCGCAGCGGCCCGAGCAGGTGCCGTTCGACCTCGCCGCCGAGCTGCACCTCAAGTTCGACGCGGTCGCGGTGAGCTACCGGCGGGCGATGCGCGAGAGCGGCCTGGCGTCCGGCTAGGCCGAAGTTCCGGCTGTAGGTGAGCGCGGTTGTGTGTTGGTGAGCGGGATTGAGGCTGGTTTGCCGTGTCCGGCTCGTGGCTACTGGATGGTGATCGTCTCGGCGAGGTCGAGCGCGTGCGCCTGCAGCGGCGTGGGTGTGG
>JAICJM010000070.1 GCA_025928435.1 Thermoleophilia bacterium | reverse complement strand
GTCGTGTTCGTGGCCGCGGGGGTCGAGCACCGCTTCCATTCGATCACGAGCGACCTCACCATCCTGGTCGTGTTCGCGCCGCCGGAGACGTGAGCGCGTATACACTCGCCCCGCTATGAGTGGGCCCATCCGTGTGGTCGTCGCGAAGCCGGGCCTCGATGGCCACGATCGCGGCGCGAAGATCATCGCCCGGTCGCTCCGCGATGCGGGTATGGAGGTCATCTACACCGGCCTGCACCAGACCCCCGAGCAGATCGTCGCGACCGTCCTCCAGGAGGACGCGGACGCCGTCGGCATCTCGATCCTGTCAGGAGCCCACATGACACTGGTCCCGCGCATCCTCGACCTGCTCCGCGAGCAGGGCGCCGGCGACGTCGTCGTCGTGGTCGGCGGCACGATCCCCGGCGAGGACGTGGAGGAGCTGAAGGGCATGGGCGTCGCCGAGGTCTTCACCCCGGGCGCCCCCACGGCCGCCATCGTGGACTTCCTGCGCGAGAAGGTGGGGGCGGAAGGGTGAGCGGCGCCGGCCTTCGCATCGCGGTCGACGGGCGCGTGGCCACGGTCACCGTCAACCGCCCGGACGTCCTGAACGCGCTCAACACGGCCCTGCTCGAGGAGCTGCTGGCGACCCTCACCGACCTCGGGGCAGATCCCGGCGTCGGCGCGCTCGTGCTGACCGGCGAGGGCGACCGCTCGTTCATCGCCGGCGCCGACATCAAGGAGATGGCGGGCAAGACGCCGCTCGAGGCGCGGGCCTACTCCGAGCTCGGCCAGGAGATCGCCCACAAGCTCGAGACGATGCGCAAGCCGACGATCGCGGCGGTCAACGGCTACGCCCTCGGCGGCGGCTGCGAGATGGCGCTCGCGTGCGACGTGCGGCTCGCCTCCGAGAACGCCGAGTTCGGCCAGCCCGAGATCAACCTGGGGATCATCCCCGGCTGGGGCGCGAGCCAGCGGCTGGCCCGGGCGACGAACATCGGCTACGCCAAGGAGCTGATTCTGACCGGCCGCCGCGTGGACGCCGCCGAGGCGCTCGAGCGCGGCCTCGTCCAGCACGTCTACCCGCCCGACGAGCTCATGCCGGCCGCGTGGGAGATGGCCGCGGAGATGGCCTCCAAGAGCCCGGTCGCCCTGTACTACGCGAAGGAGGCGACCAACCGGTCGCTGCACGGCGACATCGGCGGCAACCTCGTCCACGAGGCCGACCTCTACTCGCTCATGTTCTCGACCGACGACGCCCGCGAGGGCCTGAGCGCCTTCGTGGAGAAGCGACAGGCGTCGTTCGTCGGCAAGTAGGCTCCCGGGCGGAAAAGTCCAAGGAGGGAGCGGGGAGTGAACATCGCAGTCTGCGTCAAGGAGGTGCCGAGCGCGACGTCGCAGCGACGGCTCGACCCGGGGACGAAGCGGCTCGACCGCTCCGGGGACTCCGAGCCGAACCCGTTCGACGTGCACGCGCTCGAGGAGGCGATCCAGATCCGCGAGCGGGGCGCAGACGTGGGCGAGATCGTCGCCGTCTGCATGGGCCCCGAGTCGGCACAGCGGGTGCTGACGAAGGCGCTGGCCCTGGGCGCCGACCGCGCGGTGCTCGTCACCGACGCGGCGCTCGCCGGCTCCGACATCGCCGGCACCGCCTACGTGCTCGCCGCTGCCGTCGGCAAGCAGGACGCCGACCTCGTCCTGCTCGGCCAGCAGGCCGCTGACGCCGACTGCTATGTCATGGCGGCCGCGGTCGCCGACCATCTTCGCCGGCCGCTCGTGACCCAGGTGGCCGAGCTGCGCCTGGACGGCGGGGCGATCAGGGCCAAGCGCCAGGCCGAGCACGGCTACGACCTGATCGAGGCGCCGCTCCCGGCGGTGGTCTCGGTCTCGGACGCGATCAACACCCCCCGGCTGCCCTCGATCAAGGCGATCATGGGCGCGAAACGCAAGCCGCTCGAGACGCTGTCCGCGTCCGAGCTCGAGCTGGACGCGGCCCGCGTCGGCGGCGACAACGCCCGCAGCGTCGTGCGCGCGATCTCGCCGCCGCCGGCGAAGGCGGAGGGGCTGAAGATCGAGGATTCCGGCGGCGACTCCGCCGAGAAGGTGGTCGCGTTCCTGAGCGAGAAGGGGCTGATCTAGTGGCGGGTCTCCTGGTCTACGTGCATCACGACGAGGGCGAGTTCTCGCCCCAGGGCCTGGGCCTGCTGGCGAAGGCGGCCGAGCTGGGCGGCGAGGTGGCCGCGTTCGTTGCCGGGTCGGGCATCGACGACGGCTGGGCCGGGTCGCTGGGCGGCCACGGCGCGGGCAGGGTGCTCGTCGCCGACGACGCCGCGCTCTCCGGGCTGTCGCAGCCGATCGTCGACGCGCTCGCGCCGTCGGCGGCGGACGCCGACGCGGTGCTCTTCGGCGCCGGCGTCGTCTCGGCCGACGTGGCGGCCGGCCTGGCCGCGCGCCTGGGTGCCGGGATCGCGTGCGAGACGACCGACATCGCGCTCGCCGACGGCGTCGTCGTCGCCACCCGGCCGGCCCTCGACGACACGGTCATGGTCGAGTCGGGCTTCAGCGGCGGGCCGGGCATCGTGCTCGCCCGCGCCAACGCCTTCCCCGTGCGGGAGGACGCCTCCGGCACCGCGCCGGTCGAGCGGGTCTCTGTGACCGTGGAGGACTGGTCGAAGCGCGCGTCGCTGACGGGCCGGGAGGCGGCCGACGGCGGCGGCGTCGACATCACCGAGGCCGACGTCCTGGTCTCGGTCGGCCGCGGCATGGGCGGGCCGGAGAACGTCCCGCTGGTCGAGGCGCTCGCGAAGGCGCTGGGCGGCGAGGTGGCCGCGACGCGCGCCGTCGTCGACGCCGGCTGGGTGCCGTACTCGATGCAGGTCGGCCAGACCGGCAAGACCGTCTCGCCCAAGCTCTACATCGCGTGCGGCGTCTCGGGCGCCATCCAGCACAAGGTGGGGATGGCGAGCGCCGGCACGATCATCGCGATCAACAAGGACCAGAACGCGCCGATCTTCGAGTTCGCCGACGTCGGCGTCGTGGGCGACGCGCTCGCGATCCTGCCGAAGCTGACCGAGCTGGTCGCGGCCCGGAAGGGCTAGGAGCGGCGCACGGGGACGGTCCCGCGAGGCGGGGACAGTCCCCACCCCGACCGGCGTCAGGCGCCGTCGTCGTCATGATCCGCCTCGCCCTCG
The DNA here is from genome assembly GCA_025928435.1 of Thermoleophilia bacterium. The sequence goes on along the minus strand of JAICJM010000070.1, from coordinate 14,180 downwards.
CGCAGCACCGTGAGGGCGTTGCGCAGGCGCACGACGTCGGCGAGGACGTCGCTCATCCGCTGCTCGGGCGGCGCGAGCGGCACCGGCCGCCCGAGCCGCTTGAAGAGCCGTTCCGTGTCCTCCATCGACCAGCGCCGGTCGGAGCCGACCTCGATCGGGACCTCGGAGCGGCGCCGGTCGGCTCCGGACAGAAACTCGTCCAGGTGGGCGATGAGGGCGTCGATCCGGTCGCGATCCGAGGCCACGGCTACATGTGGGTGTACTCGGGCCCGCTGCCGCCCTCGGGCGGCGTCAGGCGTCCGCCCTTGGCGGTGATGGCCCCGCACTGGATGCAGTTCGAGGGCGTGAGCTCGACATTGACCATGTCGCCGCCCGCGTCCTTCAGCTCGTAGACGCCCGCGGGGCACATCGCCTCCCACGTCCGGCCGACCTCGCGCGGGACGCGGGTGCGGACGCGGATGTGGTTCGGGCCGTCGTCGCGGCTGCGGTTGCCGGAGAGAAAGACGCTCGAGAGCTTGTCGAAGGTGAGCTGGCCATCCGGCTGCGGGTAGGTGCGCCCCTCGATCGTCATCGGCGCCTCGGCGTCGCGGTGGGTGCCGAACGAGCCGCCGGGGAACGCGCCCCGGGTCGCGTCCATCGCCGACGCGAGCGCCCCGCCGACGTACAGGCCCCGGTTGAGCGCCTGGCGCATGTTGCGGACGCGGCGCAGGTCGGACCAGATGTGGCTCTTGCGGATGCGGGCGTCGTAGCCGTCGAGCACCCCGGCGGCGGCCGGGTCGGCGCCGGCCTTCAGCTGCTCGTAGATCGCGTCGGCGGCGATCATCCCGGAGCGCATCGCGTAATGGATGCCCTTCAGCTTGGGCACGTTCACGAACCCGGCCGCGTCGCCGGTGAGGACGGCGCCGGGCACCGAGAGCCGGTCGGGCAGGGCGAGCAGGCCGCCCTCGGGGATCGTCTTCGCGCCCCAGCCGATGCGCTCGCCGCCCTCGAACAGGGGCCGGATCAGCGGGTGCGTCTTGAACTGTTGCAGCAGGTCGTGCACGGAGAGCGTGGCGTCGCGGTAGTCGAGGCCGACGACCATGCCGAGGGCGACCTGGTCCTCGCCCATCGGGTAGATGAAGGTGCCGCCGCTCTCGCCGTACTTCTTCTGCGGCCGCAGCGGCCAGCCGAGGGTGTGGATGACGCGGTCGAGCGGGCGCCCGACACGCCAGAGCTCCTTGACGCCGAGGCTCCAGATCTGCGGGTTTTGGCCCTTGAGCCCGAAGGCCTCGATCAGCGCGCCGGTCAGGTGGCCCTGCGTGCCCTCGGCGAGCACCGTCGTCCGGGCGTGGATCTCGGCGCCCGGCTCGTAGGCGCCGAGCGGCTCGCCGTCGCGGCCGAGCCCCTTGTCGCCGGTGACGATGCCGCGCACCGCGCCGTCGGACACGAGCAGCGTGTGCGCGTCGGTCTCCGGCAGCACCATGACGCCCAGCTCCTCGGCCTTCCCCGCCAGGTGGCGGCCGAGCTGGGCCAGGGAGAAGATCCAGTTGCCCTTGTTGTGGAAGGGCGGCGGCGTGGGGATGCGGACGCCGTAGCGCTCGCGCATGAGGTACACCGACTCGCGCCGCACCGGGCCGTAGCTCTGCAGCTGCTCTAGGGATGAGTCCGGCAGCAGGTCGCGCAGCGCGGACGGGTTGACGACGGCGCCGGAGAGCAGGTGCGCGCCGACCACCCGGCCCTTGTCGACGAGCGCGACCGGCACCTCACCGAGCTGCTCGGCCGTGGCAGGGTCCTCGGCCAGGAGCTGCCCGAGCCGGATCGCGCCGGCGAGGCCGGCGGGGCCGCCGCCGACGAAGAGGACGCCCACGTCGATGCGCTCGTCCTCGGCCGCCTGCGGCTCCGCGACGAACTCGCGCACCCGCACGGGGGGTGGATAGTCTGAGGGCCGCCGCGCCACGGGCGCGCATGCTACCGGGGTCAGACCCCGAACGGGCGCCGTGACGGTTTCGGCCCCGTTTCGGCGCAGTCCGTGTGAGACAGGTGACACGAGCCGGCCCTACTCTCGACCCATGGCATTCACCGGCTTCCATCCCAACGCCTTCGGCTTCCTCGCCGGGCTCGCCGAGCACAACGACCGCGCCTGGTTCCACGAGCACGAGCCCGAGTACAAGGGCCTCCTGCTCGAGCCCGCGCGCGAGCTCGTCACCGCCCTGGGCGAGCGGCTCGCCGCGGTCGCCCCGGGCATCCACGCCGATCCGCGCGTGAACGGCTCGATCATGCGCATCGCGCGCGACACCCGGTTCTCGAACGACAAGACCCCGTACAAGACGCACCTCGACCTGTGGCTGTGGGAGGGCTCCGGGCCGAGCCGCGGGTGCGCCGGCTACTTGGTGCGGCTCGACCCCGACTCCGTCACCCTCGGCGTCGGCGTGCACCACTTCACGACGGCAGGCCTCGCCGCCTACCGGCGGGCCGTCGACGACGGCCGGCGCGGCGCCGGGCTCGACCGGGCCGTGCGCTCGGCGCTCACCGTCGGCGCCCGCTTCGGGCCCACCCGGTGGAAGCGCGTGCCCGCGCCCTACCCGGCCGACCATCCCCGGGCCGACCTGCTCCGCCACGACGGCCTCGTCGCGGCCACCACCGATCCCATGCCGCCGCAGGCGCAGACCGAGGCCTTCCCGGACTGGTGCGTCGAGCGGTGGGCGCCGCTGCGACCCCTGCAGGCGTGGGTGGCGAAGGTGGCGGCGGAGGCGGCTGGCTAGGAGGCGGCTGCCCGGCGCGGGCGCGCGACGAGCTCGCCGCCGCAGTTCGGGCAGGCGCCCGCCATCGCCTCGGTGCAGGCCGGGCAGAAGGTGCACTCGTAGCTGCAGATGCGTGCATCGCCGTCGGCCGCGAGCGGTGCCTCGCAGCGCTCGCAGCGGGTACGCATCTCCAGCGCCATGCGGGAACGATACGCTGCCGCGCGATGCGCGTCATCGACCTCCGCTCGGACACCGTCACCCGGCCCACGCCCGCGATGCGCAAGGCGATGGCCGAGGCCGAGGTGGGCGACGACGTCTGGGGCGACGACCCCACCGTGATCGAGCTCGAGGCCGAGGTGGCCCGCGTGCTCGGCAAGGAGGCGGCCGTCTACGTCCCCTCGGGCGCGATGGGCAACCTGGTCTCGGTGCGCTCGCACACGCGCCCGGGCGACGAGCTCTTCATCCACGAGCTGGCCCACATCGTCGTGCACGAGCAGGCCGGCGCCGCCGTCCTCGCGGGCGTGCAGACGCGGATGCTGCCGGGCGACGGCGGCGTGCTCGAGGTGCGGGAGATCGCGTCGCGGCTGCGCGACCCGTCCGACGTCCACCATGCCCGCCAGAGCCTGCTGTGCCTGGAGAACACGATCGGCGAGGTCGGGGGCCGGGTGCTGCCGCAGGAGCGGCTGGCCGAGCTGGCCGGCTTCGCCCACGAGAACGGCCTGCTGGTGCACATGGACGGCGCCCGGCTCTGGAACGCGGCCGTCGCGAGCGGGCGGGCGCCGGCGGAGATCGCCGCGCCGGTCGACTCGGCATCGGTGTGCTTCTCGAAGGGCCTCGGCGCGCCGGTGGGCTCGGCCGTTGTCGGCTCGGCGGAGTTCGTCGCGGTCGCCCGCCGCAACCGCAAGCTCTTCGGCGGCGGGATGCGCCAGGCCGGCATCATCGCCGCCGGGGCGCTGCACGCCCTGCGCCACCACGTCGACCGGCTGGCCGACGACCACCGCAACGCCCGCCGCCTGGCCGAGGGGCTGCGCGCGGCGCGGCTGCTGCGGTTCGATCCGGAGGCCGTCGAGACGAACATCGTCATCGCGAAGACCACCGGTTCCACTGCGGCTCCGGATATCGTCTCGGGGCTCGCCGACGCGGGCGTCCTGTGCGCCGCGCTGGACGACCGGACGGTGCGGTTCGTGACCCATCTGGACGTCGATTCCGAGGCCGTGGACGCGGCGATTTCGGCCGCAAACCCCGTGCTATCCTGACTTGCATGAAGACCGAAATTCACCCTGACTACGTTGTCTCGCACGTGACGTGTTCCTGCGGCAACGAGTTCATCACGCGGGCGACAAAGCCCGAGCTGCACGTCGAGATCTGCTCGGCCTGCCATCCCTTCTATACCGGCAAGCAGAAGCTGGTCGACACCGGCGGCCGGGTGGAGCGATTCCGTCGCCGCCAGGCCCGCCAGTCTGCATCGGCGTAGCGCAGACGGGCTCACGCTTCCCTCACCCGGTGCCGACAAGGACCGGGTGAGCGAACCCTGTCAGCGATGAGCGCAAGCGCGAACGTCGGCGGTCAGGCCGTGCTCGAGGGCGTGATGATGCGCGCCCCCGGCTCCTGGGCCGTGACCGTGCGCCGGCCCGACGGCGGGCTCGCCCGCGTCTCCCGGCCGATCTCGAGCGCCGCCGCCCGCCACCGCTGGCTGCGGCTGCCGGTCCTGCGCGGGATGGTCGCGCTGGGGGAGTCGCTCGTGATCGGGTTCCGCGCGCTGGCCGTGTCGGCGTCGTTCGCCGCCGTGGAGGAGGGCGAGGACCCCGACCCGGAGGAGGCGGCCGAGCTCACGCGCGGCCAGATCGCCTTCGCGTTCGTGATCGCGATCGGGTTCGCGGTGCTCGTGTTCAAGGTCTCCCCGGCGGTCATCACCGACCTGCTGCCGATCCACTCGACCCTCGTCTTCGTGCTCGTCGAGGGCGCGATCCGGGTGAGCCTCCTGATCATCTACCTGGCCGCGATCTCGTTCATCCCCGACCTGCGGCGCGTGTTCCAGTACCACGCCGCCGAGCACAAGACGATCAACGCCTACGAGGACGGCGCCGAGCTCGTGCCCGAACGGGTGCAGACGTACTCCAAGATCCACCTGCGCTGCGGGACGGCGTTCCTGCTGTGGGTGATGGTGATCGCGATCTTCGTGTTCGCGTTCGTCGGCCGACCCGACTGGCCGACGCTGATCGCGTCCCGCATCCTGCTGCTGCCGCTGATCGCGGGCCTCGCCTACGAGGTGATCCGCTTCGGCGGCAAGCACCCACACAACCCCGTCGTGCGCACGCTGCTCACCCCCGGCCTCTGGCTGCAGGGGCTGACGACCCGCGAGCCGACGCTCGACCAGGTCGAGGTCTCGATCCAGGCGCTCCAGGACGTGCTCGAGGCCGAGCGTGCGTCCGGCCACGGCTCGCAGGTCGAGGTGATGGCGTAGGGTTGGCCACGTGGCCGGCCCGGACTCGCCCGAGCAGCTGAACGCCCTGATCGAGCGCTACAACGACGCCTGGAACCGCCAGGACGTCGAGGCGATCACGGCGATGCACACCGACGACATCGTCTTCCACAACCACACGGCCGGCGAGTGCGTCGAGGGCGCCGCGGCGGTGGGCGAGCACATCGCCGGGATCTTCCGCAACTGGCCGGGCATGCGGTTCCGCGGCCGCAGCCTGTACGTCCGCGACGGCCTCGTCGTGCAGGAGTGGACCGCCACCGGCACCCACGCCGAGACCGGCGAGACGGCGACCTGGGACGGGATGGACATCCTGCCGACGCGCGACGGCCGCTTCGCGCGCAAGGACGTCTACTCCGACTCGGTGTCGGTCATGCGCCAGCTCGGCCGCCTCTGACCGCGTCACTATCCTTCACCGGTCATGGAACCGCTGGTGGCAGAGATCGAGCGCCGTTTCGCCGAGCTGGAGTCGCAGCTCGGCGACCCGTCCGTGCTCGCCGACCAGCGCCGCTACGCCGAGGTCGCGCGCGAGCACAAGCGCCTTTCCGGCGCCGCCGAGCTCGCCCGGCAATGGCGTGCGCGCACCGCCCAGCTGGCTGACGCCGCCGAGCTCGCCGACGATCCCGACGACGAGATGCGCGCATTCGCCCAGGAGCAGATCTCCGAGGCCCGGGCCGCGCTCCCGGCGCTCGAGGAGGAGATCCGCATCGCGATGCTCGAGCGCGACCCGGCGGACGACAAGGACGTGATCGTCGAGCTGCGCGCCGGCACCGGCGGCGACGAGGCCGCCATCTTCGCCGGCGACCTGTACCAGATGCTCACCCGCTACGCCCAGCAGCGCGGCTTTGCGACCGACACGCTGTCCGCGTCGGGGGGCGACGCGGGCGGCTACAAGGAGCTCGTATTCGAGATCAAGGGCGACGGCGCCTACTCCGTCTTCAAGCACGAGAGCGGCGTCCACCGCGTCCAGCGGGTGCCGGCGACCGAGTCGCAGGGACGCATCCACACCTCCACCGCGACGGTGGCGGTGATGCCCGAGGCCGAGGACGTCGAGCTCCACGTCGACCCGAACGACCTGCGCATCGACGTCTTCCGGGCCGGCGGGCACGGCGGCCAGTCCGTGAACACGACCGACTCGGCGGTGCGGATCACGCACATCCCCACCGACACGGTCGTCACCTGCCAGGACGAGCGCTCGCAGCTGCAGAACAAGGAGCGGGCGATGAAGATCCTGCGCGCCCGCCTGTACGAGGCCGAGCGCGAGCGGGCGGCCCAGGAGGCGGCGGCGGCGCGCTCGGCACAGATCGGCACCGGTGAGCGCTCCGAAAAGATCCGCACCTACAACTATCCGCAGGACCGCGTCACCGACCACCGCATCGGGCTCACCGTCCACGACCTGACCCGCGTCCTGGCGGGCGACCTGGGCGACTTCTCGGACGCCCTCGCGGCCGAGGAGCGGCGTCGCAAGCTGGCCGCCGCGGCGGCCGGGTGAGGCAGCTCGGCGAGGTGCTGCGGCTGTCGGCCGGGTACCTCTCCGAGCACGGGAGCCCGACGCCGCGCCTGGATGCCGAGCTCCTGATCGGGCACGCGCTCGGCCTGCCCCGGATCGAGCTCTACACGAACTTCGACCGCCCGCTGGACGAGTCCGAGCTGGCGGCCTGCCGGGCGCTGCTCGAGCGGCGCGGACGGCGGGAGCCGGTGGCCTACATCCTCGGGCGGTGGGGGTTCCACGGGCTCGACCTCGCGGTGGACGGGCGTGTGCTCGTGCCGCGGCCGGAGACGGAGGTGCTGGTCGAGCGCTGCCTCGCGTCGCTCGAGGGAATCGAGGCGCCGCGGGTCGCCGACGTCGGCACCGGGTCGGGGGCGATCGCCCTGGCGATCAAGGCCGCCCGGCCGGATGCCGTCGTGACGGCCACCGACGTCTCGGCCGACGCGCTCGCGGTCGCCCGCGCGAACGCCGCCGCGCTCGGGCTGGAGGTCGAGCTGGTCGAGACCGACCTGCTGGCGGGCGTCGCGGGGCGGTTCGCCCTGGTCGCCTCCAACCCGCCGTACATCGGCGAGGCCGAGATGGCCGGGCTCGAGCCGGAGGTGGCCGAGTACGAGCCGCGGCTCGCGACGGTCGCCGGCCCGGCCGGGACCGAGGTGCTCGAGCGGCTGGCCGCGGTGGCGCCGGAGGCGCTCGAGCCCGGCGGATGGCTCGTCCTCGAGTGCGGGGCGGGGCAGGCCGAGGCGGTCCGCGGCCTGCTGGCCGCCGCGGGTGCCGCCGAGAGCTTCGCCGAGCCCGACCTGGCCGGGATCGACCGCGTCGTGGGCGGGCGATGGGGGTGAGCCGCGAGGAGGCGCTACGCGGCGGCGCACTCGCGATCCTGCCCACCGACACGGTCTACGGAATCGGCTGCGCCGCCGGCGACCGCGACGCCTGCGCCCGCCTCTACGCCTGCAAGGCGCGGCCGGCCGGCCAGCCCACCGCGCTCGTGCTGGGATCGGTCGCCGGGCTGCTGGGCGCGCTGCCGGAGCTGGACGAGAGGGCGGCCGCCCGGTACCGGCGCGTGCTGCCGGGCGCCGTGACGCTGATCGTCGCCAACCCGGCCCGGCGGTTCGCCCACCTGTCCGGGCCGACGCCGGAGCGGATCGGCGTCCGTGTCCCCGTCCTCGTGCCGGCCGTCGCGGCGCTGGCCGACGCGGTCGGCGGCGTCGCTCTGACGAGCGCCAACCTGCGCGGCGAGGAGCCGCCGGCCCGGCTCGCGGACGTGCCGGGCGAGCTGCGTCGGCTGTGCGACGTCGTGATCGACGGCGGTGAGCTCGCCGGGATGCCGTCGAGCGTGATCGACGTCACGGGCTCCGAGCCGGTCGTGCTCCGCCGCGGCCCGGACGCCGACTCGCTCGTGGCGCTGCTTCGGTAGAGTCGGCGGAGTCGATCCGAGGAGGCGCCCCGTGGCCACGGCCGAACAGACCTTCGAGCATCTCCGGGCCTCTGGCCTGGACGAGCTCGACCCCGACGTCGCCGGCCTGATCGACCGCGAGCTCGGCCGCCAGCGCGACCAGCTCGAGCTGATCGCCTCCGAGAACTTCACCTGGCCCGCCGTGCTCGAAGCGGCCAGCTCCGTGCTGACCAACAAGTACGCCGAGGGCTACCCCGGCAAGCGCTACTACGGCGGCTGCGAGTGGGTGGACGAGATCGAGCAGCTCGCGATTGACCGGGCCAGGGACCTGTTCGGCGCAGACCACGCCAACGTGCAGCCGCACGCGGGCGGCCCTGCCAACCTGGCCGCGTACTTCGCGATGCTCGAGCCCGGCGACCCGATCCTGGGCCTGCGGCTCGACCACGGCGGGCACCTCACGCACGGCCTCAAGGTCAACTTCTCGGGCCGCCTCTACGACGTGCACTCCTACGGCGTGCGGCGGGAGGACTCGCGCATCGACTTCGAGGAGGTCGAGCGGCTGGCCCACCAGCACCGGCCGAAGCTGATCGTCGCCGGCGCGTCGGCGTATCCGCGGGTGATCGACGCCGAGCGCTTCCGCGCGATCGCCGACGAGGTCGGTGCCCGGCTCATGGTCGACATGGCCCACTTCTCCGGGCTCGTCGCGGCGGGGCTCCATCCCAACCCGGTCGAGCACGCGGACGTCGTCACGTCGACGACGCACAAGACGCTCGCCGGGCCGCGGGCGGGGCTCGTCCTGTGCCGCGAGGAGCACGCGGCGGCCGTCGACAAGGCGGTCTTCCCGGGCCTGCAGGGCGGGCCGCTGTGCCACATCGTGGCGGCCAAGGCGGTCTGCTTCAAGCTGGCCCGGACCGAGGCCTTCCGGGAGTATCAGGCCCGGATCGTCGCGAACGCCAAGGCGCTCGCGGCGACGCTCATGGACGGCGGCATGAAGCTCCTGACCGACGGGACCGACATCCACCTGCTCCAGCTCGACCTGCGCTCGACCCAGTGGTCGGGCCGCGACGCCGAGGAGCGCCTGCACGAGGTCGCGATCACGGTCAACCGCAACACGGTCCCGTTCGACGAGCGCCCGCCCACGATCGCCTCGGGCGTGCGCATCGGCACCCCCGCGGCGACGATGCGCGGCTTCTCGGAGGACGACATGCGCGAGGTGGGTGCGATCATCCTGGAAACGCTCGACCCGGCCGCCGACCTCGCCGCGCTGCGCAGGCGGACGGGCGAGCTCCTGGCCGGAAGGCCGCTCTACTCGGGGTTCCCGCATGGCCACGCTTCCTACTGACCGCCTCGTCGTCCTCGACCACCCGCTCGTCCAGCACAAGCTGGCGCTGCTGCGCGACGAGGAGACGACGACGAAGGACTTCCGCCACCTGATGGGCGAGCTGGCCGCGTTCCTCTGCTACGAGGCGACGCGCGACCTGGAGCTCGAGGAGTTCCAGGTGCGCACGCCGCTCGAGGAGACGCCGGCGCGGCGGGTGTCGGGCAAGAAGCTCGGCGTCGTCGCCGTGCTGCGGGCCGGCCTCGGGATGCTGGACGTCGTTCTCGACCTGATCCCCGTCGCCCGGGTCGGCTTCGTGGGCGTGTACCGCAACGAGGAGACGCTGCAGCCGGTCGAGTACTACTGCAAGCTTCCGAGCGATCTGGCCGAGCGGGACGTGCTCGTGCTCGACCCGATGCTCGCGACCGGCGGCTCGTCGTCGGCGGCGCTCGAGCTGTGCAAGCAGCGCGGGGCGGTGCGGGTCAGCCTGCTGTGCGTGGTGGCCGCCCCGGCCGGCATCGACCGGGTGGCCCGCGATCACCCGGACGTCACCGTCTACGCCGCCGCGGTCGACCGCGAGCTGAACGACGTCGGCTACATCCTCCCCGGCCTCGGCGACGCCGGCGACCGCCTGTTCGGCACCCGCTAGGGAAATCGGGGACTGTCCCCGATCATCGGGGACAGTCCCCACCCTCGTCGACCATGCGTTCGTAGATCGCTCTGGCCTCACCCGTGTCGGTGGCGAATGTCCGGAGCACCCAGGCGACGTCGAGGAACCTCGGCACGGGGTCCATGCCCGCGGTTGCGCGCGCGCTCGACCACGGCCACTCTCGCGCGCGATCACAGATGTAACGGACGACGGCGAGAATGTAGGAAGCGCTCCTGGAACAGGTGACCGACGCGGTCGTGGCGATGGTTGAACCACTGGGCGTACAGCTGGTTCAAGCGACTCATTCCTCTTCCCAGGTTTGCCTCGGGTGTCGTGAGGGCGAGGTGGTGATGGTTCTCCATCAGGCAGTACGCATAGAGACGCCACCCGTGCTGCTCGACGACCTGGGCGAGGATGCGCACGAAGCGGAGCCGATCCTCGTCGGTGGTGAAGATCGCGGCCTTCGCCGTGCCACGCGCGGAGACGTGGTAGTGCCCGCCGGCGATCTGCATGCGGTTCTTGCGCGCCACGACTCGAGGTTAGGCGTCGAGGACTCCCGACTCCAGACCGGTGGTGTCGCGGAACCGTGTCGACTTCGACGCCGGCGACAATCGGGGACAGTCCCCGATTTTCCGGGGACTGTCCCCGATTGGGAGGGGGATCCTCGGGCGGGGCGAAGGGTTACCCTTTCGGCGCAAGGCTCGCCCAGATGACCGGATCGATCCTCGATTACCAGGCCGCTTCCGTCGGGTTCGCGGTGGCCTTCATGCTCGTCCTGCTGCTCACGCCGGCGGTGTCGCTCGCGGCGTGGCGGGCCGGGCTGCTCGACCATCCCACCGACGACCGCCGCCTCCACCGCGAGCCGATGCCGCGGCTGGGAGGGATCGCCATCTTCGCGGCCATCGTCATCCCGGCCGCCGCCCTCGGAAACCAGCACGGCTTCTGGGGCGTGATGGTCGGCGCGGCGCTCATGACCGCGCTCGGCGCCTACGACGACATCCGCCCCCTCAACCCGCTCATGAAGCTCTCCGGGCAGGTGATCATCGCGGCCCTCACCGTGTACTTCGGGGTCGCGATCGACCACGTCACGCTGCCGATCGCCGGCGTCTTCGACCTCGACTGGCTGCGCTACCCGGTGACGGTGATCTGGATCGTCGCGATCGTGAACATCGTCAACTTCATCGACGGGCTCGACGGGCTCGCGGCCGGGTTCTGCGGCATCGCCGCCGCCACGTTCGCCGTCCTCTCGGCCTCGCTCGGGCGCCTCGACGCGGCCGCCGTGTCGGCGATCCTGGCCGGGGCCGCCCTCGGCTTCCTGCGCTACAACTTCCACCCCGCCACGATCATCATGGGCGACTCGGGCTCGCTGATGATGGGCTACCTGCTGGCGACGATCGCCATCGAGGGCGTGCTGAAGACGGCCGCCGCCGTCTCGCTCGTGTTCCCGCTGGTGATCCTGGCCCTGCCGATCCTGGACACCTCGTTCGTGATCCTGAAGCGGCTGAAGTACCGCCAGCCGATCTACCAGGCCGACCGCTGGCACTTCCACCACCGCTTCTCGAACATCGGGTTCTCGCAGCGGCGCACGGCGCTCACCCTGTACGCGTGGTGCACGGTGCTCTCGGCGTTCGCCCTCGCCATCCGGTTCGTGCCGTCCCACCGGCACGGCTGGAGCTGGGTCTCGCTCCTCATCCTGGGCGGCCTGGCCTTCATCGCCCTGGCCTCGTCCGTGTACGTCGTGTACACGCTCGAGATCCTGAAGCTGCGCCGCCTGCGCGCGCTGCGGGCCGCTCGCAGGGAGCCCGCCGAGGTGACACAAACTCGGACCGTCGCCTGAGCATCGGGGCCGGTTTTTCCGCCAAAATACGCTATTCTTCGAGCGTCGTGGAAGAACTCTTGTTGTCACGAAGTCCATCGTCTGGCATACTTCGCCGCGCCTTCTTCCCGTCCGCTCCCACGACACGACTCCAACGGCAGGGCGCTCTCCCGCATCCGGTGCGATGGCTGGATTCACCCTCCTGGCCACGCTCCTGGCCTGCGTCGGAATCGGTCTCGGGATCGGGTGGGCGGCGGGCAGCCCGGCCGCCGGCGCAGCCGTCGGAGCGGTGATCGGAATCCCCGCGAGCTTCTACATCGTCTACCGCACCTACCGAGACCTGTGACCGCCCGAACGACCAGCCCCGCCCAGCTCTGCGCGCACAACCTCGACGCCATCCTGGCCGTCGCGGCGCTGCCGCTGTTCGCGGCCACGGGCCTGCCCCTCGAAGGCTGGTTCTGGGCGACGGCCCTGTGGGCGGTGAACCGCTACGCGCAGGCGGTCGTCGAGCGCAGGGCGGTGCGGATGGGGGCGCTGCAGGGCGTGGGGGTGCTCGGGGCCAGCATGCTCCTGCGGCCGTGGATCGGAATGCTGATCCTGTTCCTGATCACGCGCCATTCGAGCACGCTCGCGATCTCGTCCGTCCTGCTCTTCCTGGTGCTGCTCACGGTTGACATCGCCACCCGAATCGTCACGCATCGGAACATCGGCGGCGGGGTAGGGGGGACGGCCTAGATGCTCCCGCTCCTCAAGGTCGACTTCAACCCGGTCTCCGAGTTCACGGACTTCGTCCACCACCCGTACGTGAGCCTGCCGCTCGGCCTCGACATCAACAAGGCCGTCGTCTACATGTGGATTGCGGCGCTGCTCGCGACGTTCCTCACCCTGTTCGCCGTCCGTCGCAGCCTCAAGGTGCGCCCGGACGGCCGCCAGACGGTGGCGGAGATCGTCTACGACCTGGCCCAGAACCAGGTCGCCCGCGGCGGGCTGCCGGAGGAGGGGATGCGGATCTGGTTCCCGTACGTGGCGACGCTCTTCGTCTTCATCTGGATGATGAATCTGGTCGGCTTCGTCCCGCTGCCGTTCGGCGATCGCCACTTCGACCTGTTCGGGCTCAGCATCCCCGAGTTCCAGATCTACGCGGCCACCGCCAACCTGTCCGTGACCCTCGCGCTCACGCTGGTCACGTTCTTCGCCACCCATGTCGAGGGCATCCGCTACAACGGCGTCATCCCGTACTTCCGCAGCTGGGTGCCGGCCGACACGCCGTGGTGGATCCTCCCGATCATGGTGCCCGTCGAGGTGATCTCGCAGTTCGTCCGCATCGTCTCGCTCAGCTTCCGACTCTTCTTCAACCTGCTCGCCGGCCATCTGGTCATCGCGGTGTTCCTCGGCCTCGCCTCGCTGCTCGGCACCTACTTCATCCTCCCGATCGGGATCCCCATGGGCGTCGCGCTCTACCTGCTCGAGGCCACGCTGATCGCCGGCCTGCAGGCCTTCATCTTCGCCACCCTGTCCGCCATCTACATCGGTGGAGCGATCCACCCCGACCACTAGGAGTACCGCATGGCCCTCGAAGGCAATGTCCATGATTCCGCCAAAGTCCTGGCGCTCGGCCTCGCGACCGGGTTCGGGGCGATCGGCCCGGGCGTCGGCGTCGGGTTCATCTTCGGCAAGACGATCGAGGCGGTCGGTCGCCAGCCCGAGCTGCGCGGTCAGCTGCAAGGCCTGATGTGGCTCGGCTTCGCCCTCACCGAGGCGATCGTCTTCTACGCGCTGGGCATGGCCTTCGTGGCCTACGCCATCGGCTGAGCAGAACGGGCCGCCTCCCATGATCCTCTACGACTCGACCCTGATCACCCCGACGACGGGGCTGATGATCTGGACGCTGGTGACGTTCGGCATCGTCCTGCTCGTCCTGCGCAGGTTCGCGTTCGGCCCGATCCAGCAGATGATCGACGAGCGCCGGCGCCAGATCACGGCCGACCTCGACGCCGCCGAGGGCGCCCGCAAGGAGGCCCAGGAGGCGCTGGCCGAGTACCGCCAGCAGCTGGCCGAGGCCCGCAAGGAGGCGACGAAGATCGTCGAGGACGCCCGCAGGGTGGGCGACGAGCGCCGGGCGGCGGCCGTCGCCGATCTCGAGGCCGAGAAGGCCCGCCTGATGCGCCAGACGCAGGAGGAGATCGCGGCCGAGACCCGCCAGGCGCTGAACGCGATCAAGCAGCAGGTGGCCGACCTGGCCGTCGCCGCGACGGAGAAGGTCGTGCGCGCCCGCCTCGACGAGGCCGAGCAGCGGCGGCTGATCGACGAGGCCCT
>JAICJM010000102.1 GCA_025928435.1 Thermoleophilia bacterium | reverse complement strand
GCCGGGCCGACGCGGTGCTCGTCGTCGAGCGCGGCCGGATCGTCCAGCGCGGCACGCCCGCCGAGCTGGCCGCGACCGAGGGCCCGTTCCAGCGACTTGCCGGCGCGCTCGAGACGCCGTCCGACCTGCCTGCCGCGGACGGCCGGGCGCGCCGCTCGGCGGTATCTGCACGCGGCCGCAGATAGGCGTAGCATCACGCGGCTCCTGAGTCGAAGGCCACGTGAATCCGAGGGCAGGAGGTCGGGTCATGGAACAGCATGGTTCCGAGAGCTACTACGTGCTGGGCGAGGGGCTTCTGACGGAGAGCGGCGGCGGTCGGCCCCGCCCGCTCGCGCCGGAGGTTGAGGCGAAGGCGCCGCCCTTCCGCTTCTCGCGGATGGGGCCGTCCGGCGCCGGGCACCAGATCGGCGAGAAGACGCGCCGGAAGCTCGCGATCGCGATGACGCAGGCGGCAGGGCCGACGCGGACCTCGCGGATCCCCTCCGGGTTCACCTACCTGGGACAGTTCATCGACCACGACCTGACCGCCGACAAGACGAACGTCACGTTCGGCGACGACGTGTCGCCGGCGCGGATGCTGCAGGGCCGCTCCCCCGTCCTCGACCTCGACTCGCTGTACGGGGCGGGCCCGTCCGACCCGGTGTCGGCGCAGTTCTACAGCGACGGCCTGCGCCTGAAGATGGGCAACACGGTCGAGCCGGCCAGGTCCGACCACGACCTGCCCCGCGTCGGCAAGGGGGCCGCGGCGGCGCGGCGCAAGGCCCATATCCCCGAGCTGCGCAACGACGAGAACCTGGCCGTCGCCCAGACGCACCTGATGTTCATCCGCTTCCACAACCGCGTGTGCGACACGCTGCCGAAGTCGACGCCGCCGGGGCAGATGTTCAGCCGCGCCCGCCGGAAGGTCACGAGGCACTACCAGTGGATGATCCGCACCGACTTCCTGCCCCGCATCTGCCAGCGGTCGGTGGTGGCGGACGTCTTCAAGAACGGCCGCAAGGTGTTCGAGGTGGGGGCGGCGCCGACCGCCATGCCGACGATGCCGCTCGAGTTCTCGGTGGCCGCCTACCGGCTCGGCCACAGCATGGTCCGGGCCGCCTACAACTGGAACGTCGACTTCCCGGACGGCGCCGGCACGCTCGACCTGCTGTTCCACTTCACGGGCACGAGCGGCAACCTGGACGGTCAGGACCACCTGCTCGGCATCTGGATCGCCGATTTCCGGCGCCTCTACAACTTCGGCGAGGCGGGCCGGGAGGACCTGACCGTCACGGAGAACGAGTTCAACCGGGCCCAGCGGATCGACACGAGGCTCGTCCTGCCGCTGCACGACCTCCCGACGGGCTCGATCGGCGGCACGCCGCCGCCCCCGGGCATCGACCGCAACCTCGCCTACCGCAACCTGACGCGCGCCCGGATGGTGGCGCTCGCGACCGGCCAGCAGATGGTCGCGCTCATGAAGAGCAAGGGCGTCGACGTGAAGCCGCTGACGAAGGCGCAGATCCGCGACGGCAGCGGTGCGGCGACCCTGGAGACGCTGACGAAGAAGCAGGTCGCCCGGGTGGTGACCGACACGCCGCTCTGGTTCTACATCCTGCGCGAGGCCGAGCTGAACCAGGGCCGGCTCACGGGCGTCGGCGCGCGGGTCGTGGCGGAGACGTTCCACCGGGCGATGGAGGGCAGCACGTTCTCGATCGTCCGCGACCCGGATTGGCGGCCGCAGCTCGGCCCCGACCCGAACACCTTCCGGATGGTCGACCTGCTGCTCTTCGCCGCCAACGGCAAGGCGAAGGTCCTGAACCCGCTGGGGGGCTGACTCGGCCGGCCGCGTCCTCGTCTCCGCGTTCGAGCCGTTCGGCGGGCGGGAGGTCAACTCGTCGGGCGCCGCGCTCGCCGCGCTCGCCGCCCGCCGGCCGGCGGATCTCGACCTGGGCACGGTCGTGCTTCCGGTCGTCTACGGCGAGGCCACCCGGGCGCTCGCGGACGCGATCGCCGCCGAGCGCCCGGCGGCCGTCGTGGCGCTGGGGCAGGCAGACGGCCGCGACCGCGTCAGCGTCGAGCGAGTCGCCCTCAACCTCGTCACGGCAGTCGAGGCGGACGAGTCCGGGCAGGCGCTCGCCGAACAGCCGGTGCTCCCCGGCGGCCCGGCAGCCTACTGGGCGACGCTGCCGGTCACCGGGATCGTGTCGGCGCTCGTCGGCGCCGGCATCCCCGCCGCGCCGTCGCCCGACGCCGGCGGCTTCGTGTGCAACCACCTTTTCTACGGCCTGATGCACCTCATCGCGACGGAGCGGCCGGATCTGCGGGGCGGGTTCGTCCACCTACCCTGCCTGCCGGAGCAGGCCGCCGGCGCGGGCGGGCCGAGCATGGGGCTCGATACGCTCAGGCGCGCCGTCGAGATCACCGCGAGAGCCGCCGCTGAATAACCGGTGCAAGACCGGTTATTCCCAGGCCGCGCCGGGTACCGGGGGCGGGTGGAGCGCCGGGACGATCCGATCGCCAAGGCCGGCTCGCAGCGGCCGCGTGCGAGCCGTCTGATCGACCGCATCAGCGAGCTGCTCGGCCGCGAGGGCACGTTCGCCGCGATCGTCGTCTGCGACGTGGGCGCGATCATCGCGGTCGTCGCCGTCGGCCTGCGCGACACGGCCGTCGTGTCCGCGATCTCGATGTTCGTGGCGCTCGCGACCCTCGTCATGGTCTGTGCCGTCCAGCACACGTCGAGCCGCGAGTCGAAGGCGCTCAACCTGAAGCTCGACGAGCTCATACGCGTCTCCGAGGCCCGCAACGAGCTGATCGGCGCCGAGCACGAGTCGCACTCCCGCCTGGACACCCACGCCGTGCAGCTGCGGGAGCGCCACCGGCAGACGGACGCCGCCGAATGACCGGCCGCGGGCGTCAGGCGGGGAGCTGCTGGGCGAAGCGCACGATCCTGCCGGGCCCCTCGGGGTGGTGCTCGACGTCGATCCGTGAGCACAGCTTCTCGAGCAGCTGGACGGCCAGCATGTGGCCCTCGGCCAGGTCGGGCCCGCGGTCGCGCACGCTCACCTCGATCTCGTCGGCAGACCGCCGGAACCCGATGTCGACGGTGCCGTCGGCCGCGTGCGTGCGCTCCATCGCAGCGCCGCACACCTCCGACAGCACGAGCTTCAGGTCGTCGAGCCGGCGGTCGGTGATGGGAAGCCCGGACACAACCCCCACGAGCGTCGTCCGGCAAAGTGACAACATGCCGACCTCGGCCGGGACGACGAGCTCTGCGACCAGCTGCGGCTCCCCCCCATCCATGCGATGGAACCTACCATCACACTCAGACTGCTAAACGGCCCGGCGCGGGGCGAGATCGCCCGCCACGCGACCACCGCGCTCGCGGTGCGGGCAGGCCTGCCGCCGCTCGCGGCCGACCGGGCGGGCGGCGCGGTCGCGGTGGCCGTCGCCGCCGCGAACGCGGACGAGGTGACGCTGACGGCGTCGCTCGAACCGTCGGCGGCCGAGGTCGTCCTGACGGCCGCCGGAGCCTGGGCCGGCGGCCTCGCCGAGACGCTCGCACACCTCGACGCCACGGTGACGGACGACCGCGTGTCCTTCCGCTTCGCGCGGACGCCGCTGCGGCGCGTGTGAGGCCCTCACCCTGGCGGGTATGAGCCCTGCGCGGGTGGCGCGTCAGCGCCGACTGGCCCAACGCGCGGTGCAGGCTTCGCCGCGGGCCCACCCGTCGGCGGCGGGGGCCGGGATCGCCGGCCCCCGCGAACGCCGGGCGGCGGACTCAGGAGCGAGCGGCGCCCGCGCGCTCGCGCTGCGCGGCGTGCTGCGCTTGAGCGAACTCCTCGACGATCGTGCGGCAGAACGCCGGCAGGTCGTCGGGCTTGCGGCTCGTGACGAGGCCGCCGTCGGTGACGACCTCCTCGTCGACCCAGTCGGCACCCGCGTTGCGCAGGTCGGTCTGGAGGCTCGGCCACGACGTCAGGCGGACGCCGTCGACGACGCCGGCCTCGGCCAGCATCCACGGCGCGTGGCAGATCGCCCCGACGGGCTTGCCCTGCTCGAAGAACGAGCGCACGAACTCGACGGCAGCCGGGTCCGTCCGCAGGTGGTCGGGATTCGCCACGCCGCCGGGCAGCACCAGCGCGTCGTAGTCCGACGCGTCGGCGTCCTCGACAGCCCGGTCGACCTCGAACGCCTTGCCCTTGTCGAGGTGCTCGAAGCCCTGGATGCTCCCCTGCTCCAGCGAGATCAGCTCGGCATCGGCGCCGGCCTTCTGCACCGCCTCGAACGGCTCGGTGAACTCGACCTGCTCCACGCCGTCCGTGGCCAGGAATGCGATCTTCTTGCCCTGTAGCTGAGCCATGTTGTGATCCTTCCGATGGCGTTTCCGTACCCGCCTCGCCTACCCCTACGGGAGGGGCTGCAAACGTCTCCCGGGCAGGTAAGATCGTCGCTGCTTCGATGCCGATTCGGAGGGGATGTGCGCACCGAGCAGATCGGGGTTGAGACCGTCGGAGAGACGCGCGTGCTCGTCCTGCGGGGCGAGCACGACCTGTCGACCGCGCCGGACGTGCGTGCCCACGTCGAGGAGGCGGTCGCGGCCGGCGGAGACCTCGTCGTCGACCTGACCGAGACGGGGTTCATCGACTCGAGCATCCTCGGCGTCCTGGTCGCCGGCTACCGCAGCGTCGCCGCCGCCGACCCGGCCCGCCGGTTCGCCGTCGTGGCCGTGCCGGGGACCAGCGTCACCCGCCTCTTCGACCTGGTGTCCGTGTCCGACGTGCTCCCGGTCTACCCGACCCGGGCCGAGGCGGTCGCCGCGAGCTAGTAGATGGCGGTGGCGCTCGGAGGGCCGGCGGCGGGGCGGTGCGGGTGTCACACCCGGGTCACGAGGGGTGGCGAGAGTGTCCCGAAACTGCAAATGACACATGCAAACGACGCCAACTGCCGTCTACCGGTCAGATCTCGCTCCGCCGCGAAGACGCCTCCGACCAGGGTCGGCGCGCCGCGCCGACGCACCCAGGCACCGCTCGGCTAGCGGCCCGTCGCGCGGACGACCAGCAGGGCGATGTCGTCCTGCGGGTCGCTCTCCGAGAAGCCGACGACGGCACGCTCGATCGTGTCGGCGATGTCTCTCGGCGATTCGCGCCGGCCGGCCTCGAGCAGCGCCCGCAGCCGCTCCTCGCCGAACAGCTCGCCGTCGCCGCGGCGGTCGCTCACGCCGTCCGTCCACAGCACGATGCCGTCGCCCGGCCGCAGCACGATCCGCTCCTCGTTGACGCGGATCTCGGGCAGGATCCCGAGCAGCGTCCCCGGCTCGCCCGGCTGCTCGATCGACCCGTCGGCGCGGAGCACGAAGGGCAGCGGATGCCCGCCCGAGGCGACGACCAGCTCGAGCCCGTCCTCGTACGGCCTGGCGTATGCGTACGCCACGGTGCAGAACTGGCCGTCGCCCGCGCGCTTGATGACGGCGTCGTTGAGCGCCCACAGGACGCCGTCGGGACGGTGGCCGGGAAGCCAGATGGAGGCCGTCCGCACGGTGTGCCGGGCGAGCGCCGTGAGCGCGGCCGCGGCGGCGCCCTTCCCGCAGACGTCGCCGATCGCAAAGCCGAACTCCCCCGCCGACCCGATCTCCCACAGGTCGTAGAAGTCGCCGCCGACCAGGTTCTGCGCGCCGGCCGCCCGGTAGGTCGCCGCCACCTCGACGCCGGGCGGCTCGGGCATGCGCCGCGGCAGCAGGCTGCGCTGCAGCGTCTGCGCGATGTCCTGCTGCTCGGTGTAGAGGCGCGCGTTCGCGACCGCGAGCGCCGCATGCGTGGCGATGTCCTCGGCGAATGAGAGGTCGCGCTCGCCGAACACGCGGTCGGACTCGGCGGCGACGAGCGTGAGCGCGCCGAGCACCTGGCCGCGTGCGCGCAGCGGCACCGTCAGCGCCGAGTGCAGGCCGAGCTCGTCGAAGATGATGCGTGTGAAGTCGGCGTCGGGTGCCGCCGCGTCGACCATCTCGCGGGTGATACGCGGCGTCAGCTGCGATTCGCCCGTCTCGATCACACGGCCGACGCCGCCGCTCAGGTCGGTCGGGTAGCGATGCTCGAGATCCCGCGCGAGTTCGACCCGCCCCGGATCGCTGTGCTCGATCGCGACCGTCCGCAGCCGCGCCCCGTCGAGGACGTAGACCACGCACCAGTCGGCCAGGCGCGGCACGACGAGGCGGGCCAGGCGGCGGAGCGACTCGTCCGGATCGAGCGACTCGGTCAGCAGGTCGGTCGCGTCGGCCAGGAACCGGGCCTCGGTCTCGCGCCGCCGTGGCTCGGTCACGTCCACGAGCGTCGTGACCGCCCCGAGCACGTGGCCGTTCGCGTCGAGCACCGGCCGGGCGCTGATATTGACCCAGCCCCGGGTGCCGTCGCCGAACTCGACGTCGATCTCCTCGCTGTCGACCACCTCGCCGGTCGCGAGGCTGCGCGCGATCGGCCAGTCGCTCGTCTCGAACCTGCGGCCGTCGGGGTGATACGCGACGTACGGCGTCACGTCCGTGATCGGCTCCGGCCCGGGCGGAGGCACGCGCCAGATCTCCGTGGCCTTCCCGTTCACCGCCACGATGTGGCCGCTGGGCGCCTCCGCGATGGCGACGCCGACGGGGAGCTGGTGCATCAGCGCCTCCAGGCGCTGCCGCTCCGACTCGGCCACCTCGAACAGGCGGGCGCGGTCGAGAGCGTGGCCGTAGTGCTGGGCGATCGTCATGAGCGCGGACCGATCGGCAAGTACGAGCCGCCGGCCGTCGCCGAAGCGGAACGCGATGGCGCCGATGACGCCGCCGCGGCCCTGGATCGGCAGGGCCGCGATCACCTCGTCCGCGGCCGGGCCGGGCAGGTCCGGGTAGTCCCGGGCGCGGTCGGACGCCGACTCGACGAACACGGGCTGTCCGCTGCGGACCGCGTCGCCCATCGGCGTCGGCCGGGCCAGATCGAAGGTGCGCCACTCGCGCTCGGTGTCCTCGTCGAACCCGGCCATCCCGGCCATCTCGAGCGTCCTGCCGTCGGCCGAGACGAGCGCCGCCGAGACCGTCCTCGCGCCCACGAGCTCGCGGGCCCGGCTGACGACGATCTGCGTGACGTCGGCCTGCGTCGGCGCGCCCGACAGGTCGGCGGCCAGCGCCTGGATGCCGCCCATACCTCGCCGCCACGCGACCAGCTCGCCGACGTCGCGCACAACGCAGGCGACCGCCGGCGCGCCCTCACCGCCGGCGAGCGGCTGCAGGCTGACGTCGAACTGGCCCGGCCGGCCGGCGTGCGACAGCTCGACGTCCTCCGCCGAGCCTCCTTCGAGCACGCGGCGCACGTCCGCCTGCGGGACCCACGGCGCCACGTCGGCGAGCGGCCGGCCGAGATGCGCGGCCTCGTCGCCGCCGATGAGCGCGCACAGCGCGGCGTTCACGCGGATGACACGGAGGTCAGCATCGACCAGGAGCACGCCCACCGGCACCCGCTCCACGACGGCATCGAGCAGGTCGACGGAAGGCCGCGGGCCGGTCGGAACCGCGTTCACTCGGGCACCCACTGCATGCCGGGCGCATGGTACCGGTGGCGCGTGTGAAAGGCTATCCGCGGTCGCGCTGCGACATCACGACGTAACGCGGATCCTCGGCCGACTGGAACCCGGCCCGGAACACCGCGAAGCGCTCCGCCACGGCCCCGCCCAGCACGAGCCCGGCGGCCACCCGGCCGAGGAACGGGCGCCGGCCGGCCAGCGCGCCGAGCACGCCCCCCGCGGCCGTCGCGGCCTTCGACGCGCGCGCGAACGCCCCGGCGTTGCCCTGGCGGTACGGCTCGCCCAGCTCGCCCAGCCGCCGCTCCATGACCGTCGTCGCGGCCAGCTCGCCCGCCGCGCCGGCGAGCATCAGCCGCCGGGCCGGGCCGGCGGCCGCCGCCGGCGTGAGGATCACGGCCGCCGCCCCCGCGCTCGCCGCGGCGCCCGAGGCGAACACGAACGGCAGCTCGCGCCGGGCCTCGTGCCAGACGGGCACGGCCGTGTCGGAGACGAGCACCGCGGTGTAGGTCGCGAGCGCCGGCCCGAGCAGGCCGGCGACGCCCTGGGCGAGCGCACGCACGCGCGGCAGCACGTCCACGGCCTCGCACGCGGCCGCCGTCCCGGCAGCCGTGCCCGCGGCGGTCAGGATCCACGTGCCGACATTCATCGGCGAGGTCGGCTTCACGACACGCAGCATGTTCATGAACCGCTCGGGCCGGCCCAGATCCTTGATCAGCAGCATGGGGCTCGCGGTGACCGCCGCCGCGGCCGTGAGGGTCGTCGAGCGGGCCAGCGCGCGATTCCCCGACACCCGCGCCGCCAGGGCAAGCGCGGAGGAGCCGCCCGCGAGCCCGCCGGTGAAGAGGTACCAGGCGATCTCCTGCTTCCATACCGGCGGCCGGACGATCGGGCGGCCGTAGTAGCTCTCGGTTCCCGCCTCCGTCATCGCCGCCCTCCCAGCAGGCAGGCGACGGTGCCGAGGGCCAGGGCGCCGGCGGCGACGGCCGCGGCGCGCCACATCTCGGGCAGGTCGTGGGTCGTGGCGACCGGCTTCGGCGGCAGCCCGTAGACCTCGGGCTCGTCCAGCAGCAGGAAGAACGCGCCGAACCCGCCGATACCGTCGTCCGGGTCCTCGCCGTAGAGCCGCGCCCCGGCGAAGCCATCCTCGACGACCTTGTCGAGCCGCGCCGCGGCCCGCTCGCGCAGCTCGTCCAGCGGCCCGTACTGGATCGACTCCGTCGGGCACGCCTGGGCGCAGGCGGGCGTGATGCCCTCCCGCGTGCGGTCGTAGCAGAGCGTGCACTTCCACACCCGGCCGTCGTCGGAGATCTCGCGCTTGTCCAGCACCCCGAACGGGCACGCGGGCACGCAGTAGCCGCAGCCGTTGCAGACGTCCTCCTGGACGACCACCGTGCCGAGCTCGGTGCGGATGATCGCCCCGGTCGGGCACACGTCCAGGCAGGCGGAGTGGGTGCAGTGCTTGCAGACGTCCGAGCTCATCAGCCACCGGAACCCGTCGCCGTCCTCGTCGTCGCCCACCCGCAGCGGCCGGTCCTGCTCGATGAAGGCGACGTGCCGCCAGGTGTCCGCCCCCAGGCGTCCGGTGTTGTCGTACGAGTCGCCCGTGAACAGGAGGCCGTCCTCCGGCACCTGGTTCCACTCCTTGCAGGCCACCTCGCACGCCTTGCAGCCGATGCAGACGCTCGTGTCGGTGAAGAAGCCCATGCGCGGCTTGGCCTCGTCGCCGTAGGTCTGCGGCCAGGCCTCGGTCGCGACGTGCGGCTGCGCGCTCACGAGAGCGCCCCCCGCGAGCCCCGCCCCGGGCGGATGTCGCAGGTCGCCGCCTTGACCTCCTGGATGTGCACGTTCGGGTCGAGCACGATCGGGAAGAGGTCGTTCGCCGAGTCGCCCCGCGAGAGGCCGCGCGAGCCCCAGTGGTACGGCAGGCCGACCTGGTGCAGGGTGCGGCCGCCGACCTCGAGCGGGCGCAGGCGCTTGGTGACGAGCACGCGTGCCTCGATCGCGGCCCGCTCCGTCGCGATGGTCGCCCAGCCGCCGTGCTCGAGCCTGCGCTCGGCCGCGAGCTCAGGGCTGACCTCGCAGAACATCTCGGGCTGGAGCTCGGACAGGTACGAGACGAACCGGCTCATCCCGCCGGCCGTGTGGTGCTCGGTCAGCCGGTAGCTCGTCATCACGTACGGGTAGGCGTCGGCGCCGGCATCGCCGTCGGCCGGCTGGGAGTGGTTCCCCGGCCGCTCGAAGATCTGGCGGGCGGGGTTGGCGCGCTGGTCGTAGAGCCGGTTGCCGAACGGCGACTCGTGCGGCTCGTAGTGGGTCGGCAGAGGGCCGTCCACGAGGCCGGCGGGGACGAACAGCCAACCGCGGCCGTCGGCCTGCATGATGAACGGGTGATTGCCCTTGATGGCGTCCTGCGCCTCGGCCCCGTCGGGCGGCACGTAGTCGGGGCGCTTGTCGGCCTGGAAGTCGGGCACGTCCTCGCCCGTCCACGTGCCCTCCTCCTCGTCCCACCAGACGTAGCGCTTGCGCTCCGACCACGGGTTGCCGTCGGGATCGGCGGACGCGCGGTTGTAGATGATGCGGCGGTTGGCGGGCCAGGCCCAGCCCCACTCCGGCGCCACCCAGGTCTGCTCGGAGGCGGGCTTGCGGCGTGCGGCCTGGTTCGTCTCGTGGGCGTAGCAGCCGCAGTAGATCCAGCAGCCGCAGGTCGTCGAGCCGTCCGGCTCGAGCTCGGTGTAGGTCGAGAGCGTGCCCCCGTCCGGGCCGGTGCCGTTGATCTCGCGCAGCACCGCGTCCGCGCTCGGCTCCTCGTTCTCGCCGGACGTCGGGTAGTGCCACTGCAGCTCGAGCACCGGCCGGTCACGGTCCTCGTCGGAGCCCTCGAGCTTCTCCCGAATGATGCGACCGAGGTGGTAGTAGAACCAGAGCTCGGAGCGGCAGTCGCCCTCCGGCTCGACCGCCTTGTGGTGCCACTGGAGCAGGCGCTGGGTGTTGGTGAACGACCCGTCCTTCTCGGTGTGGGCCGACGCGGGCAGGAAGAACACCTCGGTGCCGATGTCCTCCGGGCGCGTCTCGCCGCGGCGGATCTCGGGCGAGTCGTACCAGAACGCCGCCGTCTCGATCTCGACCAGGTCGCGCACCACGAGCCAGTCCAGCTTCGCCATCGCCTTGCGGTGCAGGCCCGAGTTGGCCGAGCCGACGGCCGGGTTCTCGCCGACGACGATGAAGCCCTTCACGGCCCCCTCGAGCATCGCGAGCACCGTCTGGTAGATCGAGTGGTCGCCGGTGATGCGCGGCAGGTAGTCGAAGCAGAAGTCGTTCTCGGCCGTCGCGTGCGCGCCCCACCAGGCCTTCAGGAGGCTCACCGTGTAGGCGTTCATGTTTCCCCAGAAGCCGCTCGGCGACGTGTTCAGCTCGATGAACTCGTCCAGATCCGCGTGCGCGTGCACATGCGGCATCGGGATGTAGCCGGGCAGGATGTTGTAGAGCGTGGGGATGTCGGTCGAGCCCTGGATGGACGCGTGCCCGCGCAGCGCCAGGATGCCGCCCCCGGGACGGCCGATGTTCCCGAGCAGGAGCTGGATGATCGCCGCGGCGCGGATGTACTGGACGCCGACGGTGTGCTGCGTCCAGCCGACCGCGTAGCAGAAGGCCGAGGTGCGCTCGCGGCCGGAGTTGTCGCAGAGCGCCTTCGCGACCATGCGGAGCTGCTCGCGGGGGACGCCGCACACCTGCTCGACGAACTCCGGGGTGTAGCGGGCGTAGTGCCGGCGCAGGAGCTGGAACACGCACCGGGGATGCTCGAGCGTCGGATCCTCCTCCGGCGGCTCGCCGTCCTTGAGGGAGCCGCCGTGGCCGCCGTGACCCGATGCCTCGCCCTGGTTCGCGCCCATCTCGCGCTGCCCGGCAGAGCCGTGCACGGCCATCCCGGCGTATTGCCAGGTGCTGTTGTCGTAGGTGCTCTTGCCGTCCTGCCAGCCCGAGAAGAAGCCGTCGAGCTCCTCCGTGTCCTGGAACCCCTCGTCGACGATGATCGGGGCGTTCGTGTAGTTCACGACGTAGTCGCGGAACTCACGGCCGTTCTCGAGGATGTAGTTGATGATCCCGCCCAGGAAGGCGATGTCGGAGCCGGCCCGGAGCCGTACGTAGTCGGTCGCGGTCGCGCTGGTGCGGGTGAAGCGGGGATCGATGTGGATCACCCGGGCGCCGCGCTCGCGCGCCTCCATCACCCACTGGTAGCCGACGGGGTGGCACTCGGCCATGTTCGACCCCATGATCACGATGCAGTCCGAGTTCTGCAGGTCCTGCTGGAAGGTCGTGGCGCCGCCCCGGCCGAACGAGGTGCCCAGACCGGGCACCGTGGAGGAGTGTCATATGCGGGCCTGGTTCTCGACCTGGACGAACCCGAGCGCCGTCATCAGCTTCTTGATCGTGTAGTTCTCCTCGTTGTCGAGCGTCGCCCCGCCCAGGTTGGAGACGCCCATCGAGCGCCGCAGCGTGCAGCCCTCGGAATCCTTGTCCTCCCACGTCTCGGCCCGGGTGGCGATGATGCGATCGGCGATCATGTCCATCGCCTGGTCGAGCGGCAGCTCCTCCCACTCGGTGCCGTACGGCCGCCGGTACTTGACGTTGTACTCGCGCAGCGGGCTCGTCACATAGCCGCGGCTGGCGGCGCCCTTCGGGCACAACCGCCCGCGCGAGATCGGGCTCTCCGGATCGCCCTCGATCTGGGTGACGCGGCCCTCCTGCACGTAGACGCGCTGGCCGCATCCGACGGCGCAGTAGGGGCACACGGAGCGCACGACACGATCCGGCTGGGCGATGCGGGGCCGGAGGGTGCGCGAGCGTTCCGAGCGGGCGGCGCTGCCGAGCGCACCCCGATCGCCATCGCGCTGGTGGAGCACGGGCCACGCCGAGATCAGTTCGCGCACGGAACGGCCGATCGTCATCGTGGCGCTCACTACCCGGTACATCGGCTGACGAAACGGAGGGTTTCATCGCCGGCGGGCGGCGGGTACCGCCGGCGAACCATGCGCACGCAGATCCTTCTCGACCCCCGCCCGGATCCGACGCCGGATGAGCCCAACCCGCCGGCCCCGCCGCACCCGGCCCCGCCGGACCCGACCAGCTAGCCCTATGGGCGCGACCGAGAAGCTGTCAAGGGCGGATGTCCTTGACAGCGTCCGAGGGGTCTGCGATCACTCAGACGCCGAGGCGCAGCCCACCAACGCACCGAACCCTCCGCCCAACAGCCTGACGTCCAGGCGCATGGCGGCGTGGAATCGACCATCTGGCCCCCTCGGTCAGGCGACGGCTGCGCGGACGTGCAGCCGCACCGTCGTCCCGGCGGATGACGACCGTACCTGGACGAGGTCGCACACCTGGTTCGCGAGCCACAGTCCGTAGCCGCCGCCGTCGCCCGGCGCAGGCGGTTCCCGGCCGGCGAGCGGCTGCGCGATGAAGCCGGCGTCCCGGACCTCGCAGACCGCGGCGCCGCCGTTGAACCAGATCCGCATCGAGCCGCCCCCGCCGCCGTGGCGGATGCTGTTGGCCGCCACCTCGCCCGCCGCCAGGATCAGGTCGGCCACGCGGGGCTCGGGCAGGCCCCAGCGGCGCGCGGCGTCGGCGACCCTCGCGCGGAGGCCGCGGAGGTCGTCGATCGCGAAGACCGTCTCCTCTGCCGCAGCGGGCGGATCCGGGAGCGGGACAACGAACGGCTCGGCGCTGGCGAACCGGCCGCGGTACTCCGCGCTCGGCTGCCCCGGCCGCTCGCCCCAGATCAGTGGATGGGTGCAGCGGGCCTCGGCGACGACCTCCGCGGGCAGCGCGCCGGTGTCGTAGGGGCAGACGAGCCACCAGGCGCCGCCGCCGTCGAACGCGAGGTTCAGGAGCGCCTCGTGCCGATGGCACTCCACCAGCTCGGCGTCGGACCGTCCGGGCGAGACCGGCTCGCCCACGCCGCGGATGTGGCGGTTCCTTGCGAGATGCGGCTCCGCGAACGTGCGCCACGCCG
>JAICJM010000219.1 GCA_025928435.1 Thermoleophilia bacterium | reverse complement strand
GCCTCGTCGGCGACCGCCTTGGCCTCCTTCAGGCCGAGGCCGGTCAGCTCGCGGATCACCTTGATGACCGGGATCTTGCTCTGGCCGGCCGACTCGAGGATGACGTCGAACGCCGTCTGCTCCTCCGCGGCGGCGCCGTCGTCGCCGCCGCCACCGGCCGCACCCGGAGCGGCCATGACGGGCGCGGCCGCGGCGGCCGACACCCCCCAGCGCTCCTCGAGCGCCTTCTTCAGCTCCACGAGCTCGAGGACCGACATCTCCTCGAGCTGCTCTGGTGTCACAGGCATGCTGTTCTCCTTGTTCTGTTAGGCGGCCTCGGCCGCCTGTCGCTTCTCGATGTACTGGTCGAGGACGACCAGGAACTCCCGCAGCGGCGCTGCGAGCACGTTGTAGGCGCCCTGCACCGGGCCGGCGATGGCGCCCACCACCTGGGCCTGCAGCACCTCTTTCGGTGGCAGATCGCCCAGCGCGCGGACATCCTCGGCCGACAGGGTCTGGCCCTCCATCACCGCGCCACGCACCTCGAGGATGCGGGTCTGACGGGCGATCTCGGACAGCTTCTTGGCCGCGGCCGCGGGATCGTCGGCGACGAATGCGATCGCCGTCGGCCCCTCGAGGAGCGCGATCAGGTCAGGCCGGTCGGCCTGCCGGGCCGCGATCCGGGCGAGCGTGTTCTTCGTGACGTGGAACGTCGCCCCGGCCTCGCGGAGCGACCGGCGCACCTCCGCCACCTGGGTGACGGTGAGGCCGCGGTAGTCGGTCACGATCATCGCGGGCGCCTCCCGCATGTGCTCGGTCAGGCGCTCGACGACCCGCTCCTTCTGCTCTAGACGCAAACGGATTCACCTCCTTCTCGGGACTCGCGTCCGCCGTGAGGCGACGCGAGCGCAAGACGGCGTTGACGTTTGCGCGGGCACCGGCCTCGGTCGGGTGGTGGTTTGAGCCTCGCGGGCCCCGACGGTCTCTGGCGCGGACAGGTTTGGCGACGAAATGTAGCCGAGGCGGCAGGAATGGGGACAGTCCCCGATTTCGGCCCTAGACCGCGGCGGTCTCCTCCATGAGGTCGCGGACGCGGCCGGTGTCGATCTTGACGCCCGGGCCCATCGTCGATGTGATCGTGATCGAGCGCAGGTAGCGGCCCTTCGCCGCCGCCGGCTTCGCCCGCAGGATCTCGTCGAGGACGGCGCCGTAGTTCTCGACCAGCGCGCGCTCCTCGAACGACTTCTTGCCGATCGCCACGTGAATGATCCCGGTGCGGTCGGTGCGGTACTCGATCTTGCCGGCCTTGATGTCGGAGACCGCCTTGGCCAGGTCGAAGGTGATCGTGCCCGCCTTCGGGCTCGGCATCTTGCCCTGCGGGCCGAGAATGCGCCCGAGGCGGCCGACGGTGCCCATCATGTCGGGCGTCGCGATCGCGACGTCGAAGTCGGTGAAGCCCTCCTGCACGCGGGCGGCCAGGTCGTCGGCGCCGACGACGTCGGCCCCCGCATCCTCGGCCTCCTTGGCCTTCTCGCCCTGCGCGAACACCGCCACGGTCACCGAGCGGCCGGTGCCGTGGGGCAGGAAGAGCGTGCCGCGCAGCTGCTGGTCGGCGTGGCGGACATTCACGCCGAGGCGCAGGTGTACCTCGACCGTCTCGTCGAACTTGGCCGTGTCCATCGACTTCAGCGTCCGCACCGCGTCGAGCGGCGGGTAGGTGCGCTCGCGGTCGACCTGGCCGCGGGCGGTCGTGTAGCGCTTCCCGGCCATCAGGCCCCCACCTCCACGCCCATCGAGCGGGCGGTGCCGGCGATGATGTGCATCGCGGCGTCGACGTCGTTCGCATTCAGGTCGGGCAGCTTCGTCTCGGCGATCTGGCGCAGCTGCGCGCGGCTGATCGTCCCCACCTTCGTCCGGTTCGGCTCGCCCGAGCCCTTCTGCAGGTTCAGCGCCTCGCGGATCAGCACGGCCGCGGGCGGCGTCTTCGTGATGAACGTGAACGAGCGGTCCTCGAACACGCTGATCTCGACCGGCGTGATCCGTCCGGCGTTCGGGCCCTGGGTGGCGGCGTTGAACGCCTTGCAGAACTCCATGATGTTGACCCCGTGCTGGCCGAGCGCCGGGCCCACCGGGGGCGCCGGGTTGGCCTGGCCGGCCGGGATCTGCAGCTTGATGACCTTGATGACCTTCTTCGCCATATCTCACCTCTCGTGTGGTGCAAGCGCCCTCATCCGGGCTCCCACGGTTTGCTTCAGCGACGGCGGATCATAGCCTCGCGGCGCGCACCATCCCCGCCAGGATGGGATAGACGAGCACCGACACCATGCCCGCGCCGACCAGCCCGGCTGAGGTGTCGGTGCGCATCTCGCCGGCCGCGATCCCGAGCGTGGTGACCGCGACGATGAGCGGCAGGCCGGTCGACGCGTAGAGGGCCAGAGCCCGGCGCTCCCCCACCGGCAGGGCCCGGCGTGCCAGGACGAAGGTCGGCAACCCCCGCACCACGAGCAGCAGGACAAGGAAGAGCACCAGCTTCGCGACTCCGGCCGGATCGCCGATGACGGCGTCGAGGTCGAAGCGCATGCCCGTCACGACGAAGAAGATGGGCACGAAGACACCGAACGCGACCGCGTCGAGCTTCGGCTGGAGCAGACGCCGCGACGCCGGCCCGGCGGCGATCGAGACCAGCATGCCGGCCGAGAAGGCGCCGAGCACGAGGTCGAGGCCGAGCTTCGAGGTCAGGTACACGAGCGCGGCCAGCACGAGCACCGACAGGCGCACCGCCAGCTGGCCGGTCGCCTCCATCGTTCGCTCGATGACGGCCACGATCCGGCGCGGGCGCACGTGCGGGGTCGCGATCGCGGCCGCCACCGCGACCACGGCGAAGGCCACGAGCAGGAGCACGGACAACGAGCGGTCGGTCGACCCCGTCAGGAGGAGCGCGATCAGCACGATCGGGCCCAGCTCCCCCACCGCGCCCGCCGCCATGACGAAGGCGCCGAAGTCGCCCTCGAGGTCGCCCGTGTCGCGCAGGATCGGCGTCAGCGTGCCGAGCGCGGTGGTCGAGAGCGCGCAGCCGACGAACAGGTAGTTCACGATCACATTCGCCGCCTCGAGCCCGGCGGCGATGCCGAACGCGAGCGCGAGTGACACGAACCAGGTGGTCACCGCGAGCCGCGCCGGGGTTCCGCGCACCCGCTCGGGCTCGAGCTCGAACCCGGCCAGGAAGAAGAGGAACGCGAGGCCGAACTGCGACAGCAGGTCGGCGAGCGGGGTTACGTGGATCAGGTCGAGCGCAGGCGGGCCGAGGGCGATGCGAGGACGATCTCGACGACGACGACCGGCGGCACGATCCGCGGCACGAGATCGGCCACGATCGGGGCGGCCGCGGCGAGCGCGATGATCCCGACGAGCGCGGAGAGGTCGATCTGCACGGCGGCGAGGGTCTCATATCACCACGAGGCGGGGACAGTCCCCTTAACAATCGAAGGGGGCGGCGGTGTGGCTCGATAGGCCGGCCGCGATTGTTAAGGGGACTGGTCCCCTAGATCTTCTTGACCTTGTCGAACTCGAGCTCGACGGGGACCTGGCGCTCGAAGATCGACACGAGCACCTTGAGCTTGCCCTGATCCTCGTTGATCTCGGCGATCTCGCCGTCGAAGTCCGCCAGGTAGCCGGACGTGATCTTCACGCTGTCGCCCATCGAGAACTCGGCCTTGGCCTTCGTCTTCTGCTCGGCCTGGGCGACCGCCGTGTGCAGCATGCGGTCGACCTCGGGCTGGCTCAGGGGCACCGGCTTGTTCTGGGAGCCGACGAACCCGGTCACGCCGGGGGTGTTCTTCACGAGCGTCCACGCGTCGTCCGTGAGGTCCATGTTGACGAGCACGTAGCCCGGCCACAGCCGCCGCTCGGTCTGCACCTTCTGCCCGTCCTTGGTCTCGACGACCGACTCGGTCGGGACCACGACGCGGCGGACGGTGAGCTCCTGGCTCATCGACTTGACCCGGTGCTCGAGATTGGCCTTGACCTTGTTCTCGTGCCCGGAATAGGTGTTGATCACGTACCAGCGGAACACCGGCGTCCTTACTTTTGGAGGTCGATCAGCTTCGAGGCGAGGTGGGCGAACGCCTGGTCGAGGCCGTACAGATAGCCGCCGACGAGGACGCAGGCGGCGATGACGACCATCGTCGACTGCCACGTCTGCTGGCGGTTCGGGAAGTCCACCTTCGCGAGCTCCGAGCGGACCTCGCCGGTGAACCCGAGCAGGCCCCGCACCCCGCGGCGGCGCTCGACCTCACCGCCGGACTGGCTCTTGGGCCGGCCCGCGAGCGGCGCGCTCGCCGACCGGCGGCCGCCTCCCGCGGCAGGCCTTCCCCTTCGCGACGTCGATCGTGCCATCGGTGCTAGCGCGTCTCCCTGTGCGGCGTGTGGTGCCCGCACCAGCGGCAGTACTTCGAGAACTCGATCCGATCGGGCGAGTTCCGCTTCGATTTGTTCGTCTGATAGTTGCGCCGCTTGCATTCCTGGCACGCAAGCGTGACCAGGACGCGGACACCCGACTTCGCCACAGGAGGCTCCTCGTTCCCCAGGCGCCGCCACCGGCGCCGATCAGGCAGGATACACGGAACCTGAAATGCCACAGGCGGTCGCGGAGATCGCCCGCTCGGGCGGTGGTTAACGTGCGTGCGAAACGCCGGCGCTGGGAGTACCATCGCCTCTTCGTCCGAAGGCAACCCAATGAAGGGGGAGGGCTCGTGAAGCGTTTGTTCAGACCTGGGTGGCTGGCGGGGGTCGCCGTGCTGGCGGTCGTCGCGGTCGCCGCCGGCTGCGGGAGCGGCGGCTCGAGCGGAAGCTCGGGCGGCAACGCCGGAGGCTCCTCGCCGTCTTCCTCGGCGCCGGAGGTCAAGATCGGGCTCGTCACGGACATCGGTGGCCTGAACGACCGCAGCTTCAACCACCTGGCATTCATCGGCCTCCAGCGGGCGGAGCAGCAACTGGGCGTCAAGGGTGAGGTGCTCCAGTCGAACGCCGACTCGGACTACGTGCCGAACCTGCAGACCGCGGCCGCCCACGGCGACAATCTCGTCATCGCCGTCGGCTTCCTCATGGAGAGCGCGGTCGAGAAGGTCGCGAAGGCGTTCCCCAACACCAACTTCGCCATCATCGACTCGGGCCCGACGAAGCCGATCCCGAACCTGAAGAGCCTGCTGTTCCACGAGCAGGACGGCGGCTACATCGCCGGCTACCTGGCCGGGCTCGTCACCAAGACGAACGTCGTCTCAACGGTCGGCGGCCAGAAGATCCCGCCGGTCGACCACTACATCGCCGGCTTCCAGGCGGGCGCGAAGGCGGCCAACCCGCAGGTGACGACGCTGAACGCCTACTCGCAGAGCTTCACCAACCAGGCGGCCTGCAAGGAGCTGGCGCTGAACCAGATCTCGCAGAAGTCAGACGTGGTCTTCCAGGTTGCAGGCGGCTGCGGGCTCGGCGCCCTGTCTGCCGCGAAGGAGAAGAACGTCTGGGGCGTCGGCGTGGACGCCGACCAGTCCTACCTCGGCTCCTACATCCTGACGAGCGCGGTCAAGAAGGTCGACGTGGCCGTGTTCGACACGATCAAGCAGGTCCAGGCGGGGACGTTCAAGGGCGGCACGACGGACTTCTTCACCGCCCAGAACAACGGCGCGGGCATCGGCAAGATCAGCCCGAACGTGCCGGCGGCCGACCTGAACAAGCTGAAGCCGATCGAGCAGAAGATCGCCTCGGGCCAGATCACGCCGCCCGACACCGTCAAGTGACCGCTCGCCGGGGGCGGGCCCGCGCGGGCCCGCCCCGGGCGATCACGGAGATGGCCGAGCACCCAGCCCTGGAACTGCGCGGAATCACCAAGCGCTTCGGCAGCCTGGTGGCCAACGACGCGATCGACTTCGAGCTCGCGCCCGGCGAGGTGCATGCCCTCCTGGGCGAGAACGGGGCCGGCAAGTCGACGCTGATGAACGTCCTCTACGGGCTCTACCAGCCCGACGAGGGCGAGATCTTGATGGACGGAAAGCCGGTCCGGATCAGCTCGCCCAAGGACGCGATCGAGCGCGGCATCGGCATGGTGCACCAGCACTTCATGCTGATCCCGGTGATGACCGT
>JAICJM010000285.1 GCA_025928435.1 Thermoleophilia bacterium | reverse complement strand
GCGAGTTCGTCGGCGTCTCGGTGATCCCGGCGAACCGCGACCCGGCCGTCTTCGCCGACCCGCTGCGCTTCGATCCCGCCCGCGGGAACGCCCGCCACGCGCTGAGCTTCTCGTTCGGCGAGCACCACTGCCTCGGCGCACACCTGGCCCGGCTCGAGACCGTGACCGCGGTCGGGCGGCTGCTCGAGGCGCTGCCCGGCGTCGAGCTGGTGGAGGTCGACGAGCCGAGCGGCTTCGCGTTCCGGCGGCCGCAGCGGCTCCGGCTCGCGTGGACGGCCTCGCGGCCGCCTACTCCATCCGGACGGTGGTCGTCGACTTGAGGGTGCCCGAGGCGACGACGAAGCCGAGCAGGTTGATGTTGTACGGGTAGGTGACCGTGACCGTGACGTTCTGGCCGGTCGTCCACGGCTGGCCCGGGGACACGCTCACGCCCATCTGGTTCTTGTCCAGCCACCAGGTGGCGTTCTTGGCGGTCGAGATCACGTCGGCGACGCCGGACGCGTCGCTGCGGGAGACGAGCGCCTTGCGGCCGCCGTCGCGGGCGGCGTTCGTCACCTGGATGTAGTCCGCGTAGGTCTGGCCGAACTGGTAGATGCCGAGGATCAGGAGCAGCAGCAGCGGCAGGATGAGCGTGAACTCGACCATCGCCTGCCCGCGGGTGCGGTGCGCGCGGCGGTCGTCGGCGGCTGGTGCGGCGGTCTTGGCGGGGGGTTCGGTTCCAGGCTGGGACATGCAGGTACCTCGGCGGCCGTCGGGCTCAGACCGCTCGTCTGGCCTGAGGAATGCGTGCAGCGGAACGTTTGGCGAACGTCCAATATGCATCATCGGCAGGGCCGGACGCGGACTTGAGCGAATTCGCGGCCGCCTCGCCCAGGTCGTCCCGCAGCGCGCCCAGATCCGTGGCCGGCCGCACATGGCCCGCGAGCCGCGCCAGCACCCGCTCGAGCACGGCCTGCGCCGGCCCGGGCGCGCTGATGAAATAGCAGCCGGCGGTGTAGACGTCGGGGCTGACCTCGTGGACGCGCACGATGCGCACGTCGGCGGTGAACTCGCCCTCCAGGAACCGGGCGGTCAGGGCCATCCGGTCGCCGTCGCGGAGGCGGTTGTCGGTCAGGCTCATCGCGCACCCGGCGTCGCTCAGGTCCGTGAGCGTGACCGGCACGACCTCCTCCGGCACCACCCGGTCGCAGATGACCGCCCGCAGCGAGGCGGCCGAGCTGACCGCGAGCCGCTCGGTGCGGCGGCGATATCCGTGCGTGGCGACGCCCACCACGCGCAGCACGAGCGAGGCGCGGGCCTGCGAGCGGAACTCCGCCTCCTCGATCACGGCGTCCACCTGGATCGGCCGGCCGTCGTGGGACAGCCGGCACGAGATCGACATCCCGCCGGCGACCGCGAGGCGGGGGCCGCTGCCGGTCACGATGTTGCCGTCGCTCGCGATCGTCCAGATCTCGATCGTCTCGCCCCGGTCCGTGTCGACGTCGATCGCGGATGCTTCCACGAGCAGGGCTGCGGCTTCGGCCGCGGTGGGCAGATTGTTCGACGGCGTATCGGTCATCACGGGGGGAGGTCTTCGAGAGGACGGACCTCACCCCCGTAGTCGGCCGGATATGCGGGGAAATTAGGCCGCCGCCGCGGCATTCACGGGCTCGCGGGCACGACCAGGACAGGCACCTTCGACAGGTGCAGGAGCTTGTGCGGCATCGACCCCAGCACCGCGCCGGTCAGCGGGTGCCCGCCGTGGGCGCCGACCACGATCATGCGCGCGTCCCGCTCGCGCGCCACCTGGAGCAGCGCCTCGGCCGGGCGGGCGTCGACGACCACCCCCTCGACGTCGTCGACGCCTGCCGCCCGGATGGCGGTGAGCGCCTCGTGCGCCCAGTCGTCGCCCATCCTGTGCACGAGCTTCAGGTGGTCGCAGTCCTCTCCGATGGGTAGACGCCGGCGCCGGACGCGACCACGATCCGGTCGCCGTGCGCCTGCGCGCGCTCGACCGCCGCGCCGGCACCGCGCCGCCGGGGCGGATCGCTTCCTGCAGCACGTCTCGCGCGACGAGGCCGTCGTGATCGAAGAGGCGCTGCGCCGGGTACGGGACGAGAACACCGGCTGAAAGAGGGAACCTCTCGCGGCGGCGCGAACTTGAACCGGATGCGACCCCGTGACCGCAAATCGCCGTTCGAGCCCGCGATCGCGAGGATCGCGGCCGAGCATCTCGAGCCCGCGCTGGGCGTGTTCGAGACCGCCCAGGCGCTGTTTGCGATCGACGACGTGCCCGAGATGCTGGCCGTCCTTGCGCGCAGCCTGTGCGACCTGATCGACGCCAAGGCATGCATGGTGTCGACGGTCGACCTCGACGCCGAGACGGTGCGCGACCTGGCCGGCTACGCCGAGCCGCCGCATGCCTGGGGTGGACAGGCCGAGGAGTACCGGCTCGAGGACTACCCGGCCACGGCCGCCGTGGTCGAGGGCACGGCGGAGCTCGTCTGCCGCGTGGACGACCCGGACACCGACCCGGCGGAGGCGAGGCGGCTCGAGCAGATGGGGTACCGCTCGCTGCTGATGTTCGCGCTGACGGTCGAGGACGAGCCCTACGCGTTGATCGAGATCTACGACACCCGCCCGCGCTCGTACGGCGGCGTCGAGGTGCGCCTGTGCCGCGCGCTCGCCGCGGAGGCCGGCAAGGTGGTCGCGTCCGCGCGGATGGCCGCCCGCCTGGAGCAGGCCTACTTCGCCACACTGGGCGCGCTGGCCGCGGCGCTCGAGGCCAAGGACGCCTACACGAACGACCACGCCATCGAGATCGCCGACCTGGCCGGGGCGGTGTGCGAGCAGCTGCGGATCGCGCCGGCGGACGCGCGCCTGATCCGGCTGGGCGCGCTCCTGCACGACATCGGCAAGATCGGGATCCCCGAGTCGATCCTGCGCAAGCCGGGGCCGCTGACGCCGGACGAGGCGACCGTCATGCAGCGCCACCCCCAGATCGGCGCCCGCATCCTCGAGCCCGTCCCCCACTTCGCCGAGCTCGTGCCGCTCGTGCGGGCGAGCCACGAGCGCTTCGACGGCAACGGCTACCCCGACGGACTGGTGGCCGAAGGCATCCCGCTGGGCTCGCGCGTGATCGGCGTCTGTGACGCGTTCCACGCGATGACCGAGGACCGCATCTACCGCAAGGCGATGCGCCACGACGAGGCCGTCGCCGAGATCGAGCGCTGCTCCGGCACCCAGTTCGACCCCGACTGCGTCCGCGCCCTGCTCGAGGTCGTGCGGGCCGAGGGCTGGGCCGACGCGGAGCGGGAGCACGTCGTGCAGCCGCCCGGCGCGGAGGGGTAGGCGCCGAGAGCAGCGGGCCCCGCCGGGCCCCAGGCAGTTGGCGCTCTCCCCCGACCCTACGGCCCCAGCCGCGCCGCCACCATCCGCAGCGCCCGCTCCAGGCGCTCGCGGTTGCCCGGGAGGTGCGGCCACGGGCTCGCGCCGGAGGGATGCGGCAGCGCGAGCAGCGGCCGGCCGCCGGCGAGCGTGAGCTCGGCGCCGACCGCGTCGTCCAGCCGCACGCCGGGGGCGAGCTCCTCCAGCGCGAGGGTGCCGACCGAGAGGACGAGCGGCGCGCGGACGAGCTCGAGCTCGCGCCGCAGCCAGGGCACGCACTCGC
>JAICJM010000126.1 GCA_025928435.1 Thermoleophilia bacterium | reverse complement strand
TCGGAAGGGCATCCATCGGTATCGATGAGTGTGGCGGCGGAGATGTCACACGTGGGTGACGAGGCGTCGTGAGAGTGTCAGGGAACCGCAAATGACACATGCAAACGACGCCAACTGTCGTTCACCCGTCAGGGTCTCCCCCATTGCGGCAAGCCCCGCCGAGCGCCGGCGCCCTCCGCGGAGCGGACGTCAGAGGCCGTACGCCCGGTGCAGCAGCTCGACCGGGTGGACGGCGGGGACTCCCGTCGCCTTCGCGATGTGCCAGCGGCACGTTTCCGAGTCGCAGGCCGTGCAGTCCGCGCGCGCGGACGCGATGTCGGCGAAGAGGCCCGCGCCGACCTGCATCGCGATCGGGTACTTCTCCCGCTTCAGGCCGTAGGTGCCGGCGACGCCGCAGCACTCCCGCTCGACCTCGATCACCTCGAGCCGGGGGATCAGCCGCAGCAGGTCGAGGGCGGGCTTGCCGAAGCCGTGCCCGCGCCCCTGGCAGGGCTGGTGGTAGGGGACGCGCAGCCCCAGCGGCCGCATGTCCGTGCGCAGCTCGCCCGCGTCGAGGAGGTCGCGGAGGAGCTCGCAGATGTCGAACACGCGCTCGCCCACGAGCGCCAGGTCGGGGTCGTCGATGCCCAGGATCTCGCGCGCTTCCCGCTTCAGCATCAGGCCGCAGCTGGTCGAGCTGGCGACGATGGTGTGCCCCTCGTGGGCGTACGGCGCGAGCCGGGCGACGAGCGCGCGCACGTGGTCGCGGGCCGGCCCGAAGCTGCCGTTCGACTGCAGCGGAAGGCCGCAGCAGCTCTGCGGCGGCACGATCACCTCGAACCCGTTGTGCTCGAGCACCTCGATCGCCATCATGCCGACGCCGGGCTCGTTGTAGTTGGCCGCGCAGCCGTGGAAGTAGACGACGCTGCGGGTCGCGGCGGCCGGCCCCGGCCGCCGCCGCGCCCGAGCCCGCGCCCGCGCCCCGAGCGTGCGGAACGCGAACGAGGGCAGCGCCGCGTCGCGGTGGATGCCGAGCGCCGCCTCGGCGGCGCGCCGGGCGGGCCGCCTACGCAGGACCGCGTTCGCGACCGGCGCGACGGGCCGGGCGAGGCGGCCGAGCAGCGCCGGCCGGGCGATCAGCCGGTCGCGCAGCGGCATCCCCCGCTCCGCGCGCATCTGGGCGCGGGCGCGGGCATTGATCTCGGCGATGTGGACGCCCTGCGGGCACACCTGGGTGCAGATCCCGCACCCCGAGCAGTAATCGAGCGAGGCGTCGACGCTCGTCCCCGGCGCGCGGAAGCGCTCGCCCTGGGGACCGGCGTACTTGGGTCCCGGGAAGAGCGGCGTGGCCGCCGACACGGGGCAGAACGTCTCGCAGATCGTGCACTTCAGGCAGCTGTCCAGCGATGCGCGGATGTCGGCGCTCACGCGGCCCGCTCCTCCAGGATCGCGTCGGCGGCAGCGAGGCCGGTCGCCAGCGCCAGGCCGTTGCCGGACAGCTCCCGCCACGGCGCGGCACCGGCCACGAGCGCGCCGACCGCGTGGACGTTGGGATGGACGACGCCGCCGTCGGGCCGGAGCGGGCGCATCCGGGCGTCGACCCGGATGCCGGCCCGGTCGGCCGGGCCCTCGCGGAAGGCGTCGGGGTCGTAGCGCTCGCCGCCCGGGTCACCGGCGACCGGGAGCGCGAGCACCGGCTCGCGCAAGCCGTCGCGGCCAAGCTCGAGCCCGCCGGCCGCAAGGCCCCCCGTCGCGAGCACGACGACCTCCGCCGGGAACGTGCGGCTACGGCCGGAGACCTGTACCTCGAGGGCGGCCAGCCGGTCGCCGTCGCGCGCCCCGCCGGCCGCGGTCGCGCCCACGATCAGGCGCGTCTCGCGCCGGCGCAGCTCCGCGGTCAGGGCGCGGTAGAGCCGGATGCCGGGCACCGAGGGTGGGGCCGTCGGCACCTCGAACACCTCGGCGCCGAGCGCGTCGGAGACGGCCGCGGCCACCTCGGCGTGCCGGTCGAGGCCGAGCGCGGCGGGCAGGCCGACCCGGGCGCCGCCGGCGTCGCCGATCGCGGCTCGCAGTGCGGCCGTCACCCGCGCCCGCTCGTCCGGCAGCTCGAGCGCCCGGGCCAGCGCGACCGGCGAGGCGTCTCCGTCGCCGCGGATCTCGACGTCCGCCTCGGCCGCGCCCGTCTCGACGCGCACCGCGGACGAGGCGGCCACGTTCGCGGCCACGAGCGCCGGGAAGAAGTCGCGCAGTGGCCGCACGCCGGCGAACACCACCCGCCCCCCGGATCGGAGGTCGCCGGCCGAGATCGCGGCGGGCGCGACCGCGGTCGGGCGCACCGCGCCGACGGCGGTGGCGAGGAGCAGGTTCTCGGCCCCGTCGCCGCGCAGGCCGAGGGCCGGGAGCCGCTCGGCGAGCCACCCGAGCGCCGCGGCGACCCGGTCGCGGCCGAGCAGCGAGTACGGATGCTCCCCCGGCAGCCCGTTCAGCGCGTCCAGCGGCCGCGGCACGAGCTCCGGCCCGTAGCCGAGCAGGTCGATGGTCGCGCCCCCGAGCCCCAGCGACCCGGCGCCGGTTGCGATCACCGTGACCGGCACCCCGCCGTCGGCCAGCCGCACCGCGCAGGCGAGGCCCGAGAGCCCGGCGCCGACGACCAACACCCTGCTCATCCCGGCAGGTGGTCGACGTCGAGGGCGCCGTGGAGCATCCAGTCGTCGAGCCGCATCTGGCGCGCCTGGCTGCCCTCGAGCACGGGCCACACGCCCTTCCACCGCTCGGCGACGAACGCGCGGACGGCGGCGTTCGCGGCGGCCGCGTCCATGGCCCCGGCCCCGACGAGCACCCCGGCCGCCCGGGGGATGCAGAAGCCGCCCTGGCACGGCCCCATCCCCAGCCGCGTGGCCCGGCGCAGGTCGTCCAGGCTCGCCGCCGGGCGGGCCGCGGCCGCCCCGAGCAGCGTCGCGCGCGTGACGAGCTCGCACTCGCACACGAGCAGCTCGTCGTGGAGGCTCCCCTCCCGCTCGGCCAGCCGCTCGGTCACGGCCTGGGGGCGGCCGTCCTCGGATCCCGGCAGCGGCTCGGCGGCTGTGCGGCAGGGCGCATCGACGCCGAGGTGGGCGCAGGCCGCGTCGACCGCCACCTCGGCCATCAGCCGGAACGTCGTCAGCTTGCCGCCCGTGATGGTGAGGAGCCCGGCCACGCCGTCGCGCTCGCGATGGTCGAGCAGCGTGAAGCCGCGGCTCATCCCGCGCGTCCCCGTCGCGGACTCGCGCTCGCCGTACAGCGGGCGGATGCCGGCCCACGCCCGCAGCGCCCGCGCTCGGCGGATGTCCGGCACCATCTCGGCGCCCTCGTCGAGCAGCGCTCGCACCTCCTCGGGCGGGATGCGGGTGTCGTCCGGGTCGCCGGTTCGGACGTCGGTCGTCCCGAGCACAGACACGGTGTGGGCGGGCACCAGGATGTCGGCGTCGGTCGGCATGCGGCACCGGTTGACGACCGAATGCGTCAGCCGGTGGTTCAGGGCCACCATGACGCCGCGGCCGCCGTGCACGTGGACGTCGCAGCCGGCCATCGCGGCCACCTGCCCGGCCCATGCGCCGGTCGCGTTGACGGTGACATCCGCCCGTACCTCGGCCTCCGCGCCCGTGCGCGCGTCGCGCAGCCGTGCGCCGCGGACGGCGTCACCCTCGACGATCAGGCCGACGACGTCGTGGTGGCGCAGGACGGCCCCGCCGCGGCGCTCGACGTCGTCCGCGCAGGCGCCCACGAGCCGCCAGGTGTCGACGGCGGCGTCCGGCACCGAGAAGGCGCGCGCGATGCCGGGGTTGAGCCGCGGCTCGCGGCGCAGCGCCTCGCCCGGGCCGATCTCCTCGGCCTCGACGCCGGCGTCGCCGCACGCGGCCAGGAACCGGTCGCCGAACGCCGGGTCGTCTCCCGGCGCGCACACGAAGAGGCCGCCGGTGTCCTCGATGCAGCCGGACGCGATCCGGCGCAGGATGCGGTTCTCCGCGATGCACTCGCGGGCCGATCCCGGATCCCTGACCGCGTATCGGGCGCCGGAATGCAGGAGCCCGTGGAAGCGGCCGGTCGTCCCCTCGGCCAGGTCGCGGCGCTCGGCGAGCACCACGCGCAGCCCCCGCAGCGCCGCGTCGCGGGCGACGCCCACGCCGGTCGCGCCGCCCCCGACGACCAGCACCTGCGTCTCGATCACTCGGCCTCGACCCAGTCGAACGTGCGCGTGACCGCCTTCTGCCACAGCCGGTACTCGCGCTCGCGCCGGCCGGCGTCCATCCGGGGCGTCCACGCGCGGTCCGGCTCCCAGTTCGCGCGCAGGTCGTCGGTCCCGCCCCAGAAGCCGACCGCGAGCCCGGCGGCGTATGCGGCCCCGAGCGACGTGGTCTCGGCGACCCTGGGGCGGATCACCGGCACGTCCAGGATGTCGGCCTGGAGCTGCATCAGGAGGTCGTTGCCCACCATGCCGCCGTCCACCTTTAGCGACTCGAGCGCGACCCCGGAGTCGGCGTTCATCGCGTCGACGACCTCCTTCGTCTGGAAGGCCGTCGCCTCGAGGGCCGCGCGGGCCAGGTGACCCCGGTTCACGTAGCGTGTGAGGCCGACGATCGCGCCACGGGCGTCGCTGCGCCAGTAGGGCGCGAACAGGCCCGAGAATGCGGGCACGAAGTAGGCGCCGCCGTTGTCGGAGACCGTCTTCGCCAGGTCCTCGATCTCGGGAGCGGTCGCGACCAGGCCGAGGTTGTCGCGCAGCCACTGCACGAGCGACCCGGTCACGGCGATCGCGCCCTCCAGGCAGTAGACGGCATCCTGGTCGGCGATCTTGTAGCCCACCGTCGTCAGCAGGCCGTGCGTCGACTGCACGGGCTCGGCCCCGGTGTTCAGCAGCAGGAAGTTGCCCGTGCCGTAGGTGTTCTTGGCCTCGCCGGGCGCGAAGCAGGCCTGCCCGAACACCGCCGCCTGCTGGTCGCCGAGGATGCCGGCCACCGGGACGCCGGCGAGCACGCCCGTCGCCGGCGCGAGCTGGCCGCTCGAGGGCCGGATCTCGGGCAGCATGGCCCGGGGGACTCCCATCGCGTCGAGGATCCCGTCGTCCCAGTCGAGCGTGGCAAGGTCCATCAGCATCGTCCGCGACGCGTTGCTCGGGTCGGTGACGTGGACGCCGCCGTCGGGCCCGCCGGTCAGGTTCCAGGCCAGCCAGGTGTCGACGGTGCCGAAGACGACGTCCCCCCGCTCCGCGCCCGCGCGCGCCCCCGGGACGTTGTCGAGGATCCACCGGATCTTCGGGCCCGAGAAGTAGGTGGCGAGCGGAAGCCCGGTCGTCGCCCGGAACCGGTCCTGGCCGCCGTCGCGGGCGAGCTCGGCGCAGATGCTGTCGGTGCGCGTGTCCTGCCACACGATGGCGTTGTGCAGCGGCTCGCCCGTCCTACGGTCCCAGACCACCGTCGTCTCGCGCTGGTTCGTGATCCCGACCGCCGCCAGGTCGGACGCCCGCAGACCGCCCCGGTCGAGGGCCCCGTGCACCACGGCGTTCGTCCGCTCCCGGATCTCCGCCGGCGAGTGCTCCACCCAGCCGGGCCGGGGGAAGATCTGCTCGTGCTCCTCCTGGTGGGCGGAGATCACCGCCGCAGCCCCGTCGAACACCATGCAGCGGGTGCTCGTGGTCCCCTGGTCGATGGCGGCGATGTACCCGGGCATCTCCGGGAGTTCCTACCAGATCGGAGCCCGCCCGGGACTTCCGGGGCCGTTATGGTTCCCCGGTGCCCCCCACCGCCGACCACCGTCGGGACCGCCGCCGTGGGCGGGGCCCGCGTCCGGGAGGGACGTGATCAGGCGCTCGGAAGGGATGCTCACCGCCCTCTCGTCCGTGCGGGTGCTGGCGGTGCCGGTCGTCATGGCGCTCGTGCTCGCGAACAAGGGCCGCGGGTGGGACGACGCCACCGGGGTGCTCTTC
This sequence comes from Thermoleophilia bacterium, assembly GCA_025928435.1. The sequence continues at coordinate 5,154 of JAICJM010000126.1, read as the reverse complement.
GTGCTCGCGGCGGTGACCGACACGCTCGACGGCTACCTGGCGCGGCGCTGGGGGCTCGAGACGACGCTCGGCTCGTTCCTCGACACCACCGCCGACAAGCTGCTGACCTCGGGCACGCTCGTGGCGCTCGTCTCGGTCGGGCGGGCGTCGGCCTGGATCGCGACCATCATCATCGGGCGCGAGCTCCTGATCATGGGCCTGCGCGGCCTGGTCGCCGCCGACGGCGTCGTGATGAAGCCGTCGATCTGGGGCAAGCTGAAGACGAACACGCAGTTCGCCGCGATCCTGCTCGCCATCCTGCACCCGGACGTCAACATCGGCTCGTGGCGCCTCGACGAGGTCGCCATGCTCATCGCGGCGCTCATCACCGTCGCCTCGGCGGTCGAGTACCTCGTGCGGTTCTCGGGCTCGTTCACGGGCGCGGCCTCCGAGCCATGAGCCCCGTCCTCGTCACCGGCGCGACCGGCTTCGTCGGCGGCGGGATCGCCCGGCGCCTGCTCGCCGACGGACGCGAGGTGCGTGCGCTCTCCCGGCGGCCGGACGCCGCCACGGCGCTGCAGGCGCTCGGCGTCGAGGTCGTCGCGGGCGACGTGCTCGAGCCGGAGACGGTCGAGGCGGCCGCCCGCGGGTGCGACATCGTCTACCACGCGGCCGGCGTGAACGGGTTCTGCATGCGCGACCCCGGCCCGATGCGGGCCGCGAACGTGACCGGCACCGAGAACGTGATCGGCGCATGCGCCCGCGCCGGCGTGCGCCGGGTCGTCTACACGTCGTCGGCGGCGGTGATCGGCGAGGCCGCCGGCGTCGTGGCCACCGAGGACACGCCCCATCGGGGCTGGTTCCTGTCCGAGTACGAGCGGTCGAAGCACGACGCCGAGGAGGCGGCGGTGCGCGAGTCCGAGCGTCACGGGATCGAGCTCGTCTGCGTCAACCCCGCGTCGGTGCAGGGCCCCGGCCGCAAGGGCGGCACCGCGCGCCTGATCCTCGACTACGCCAACGGGAAGCTGCGCACGCTGGTGCGCTCCCGCTTCAGTTTGGTCGACGCCGACGACTGCAGCGAGGGCCACCTGCTCGCCGAGACCCGCGGGACGCCGGGGCGCCGCTACCTGCTGGCCGGCGTGTGCGTGACGACCGAGGAGGCGGTGGCGACCCTGGCCCGGATCACCGGGATCGAGCGGCGGGCGCTCAACCTCCCCCGTCCCGTCGCGCTGACCGCGGGCGACGTGGCGGCGACGGTCGCGCGCGTGCGCGGACACCGTCCGCGCCTGTGCCGCGAGATGGTGGCGACCCTCCTGCACGGCCACGCCTACGACGGCTCGCGGGCCGCCCGCGAGCTCGGGGTCGAGTACCGCTCGTTCGACGAAATGGTGCGGCGGACGCTGGCCTGGTACGTCGACCAGGGGCTCGTCAGCGGCGCGACGATCCGCGCCGACCGCTCGTCGTGAGAGCTCGCCGTGGCGATGGGCTTCGCGGTCGCGGATCGCTTCCGCAGGATCTCGTCCTAGACGGTCGCGGCGACCGCGCCCCGCCCGGCACGCGCGGGCTCGACGGCGTCCAGGACGCCCTGGAACCAGCCGGCCCGATCGGAGGCAAGCCAGATCGCGTCGTCGCCGAGGCCGACCCGCTCCGCGCGGCCGTCGAAGACCAGCTCGAGCATCGCCGTCTCGGCCGCGGTGCGGTCGGGCGCGTCGTTTCCCTCGGCGAGCAGCGCGGCGATCTCCTGCGTCGTCAGCCCGTCGGGGTACTCGGCCAGCAGCTCGGCGGGATCCTCCGGCGCGCCGCGGCGCTCGAGGGACGGATCGAGGTTCGCGATCAGAACGTCGTAGGCCGCGACCGGCTGGAACCCGCCGGCGACCAGGCGGATGCCGTCGCGCTCGAACGTCACGGACGAGGCCGTGAACCGCACCGACCCGTCGGTGGACGCGGTCTTGCCCTGGAGCTCGGCGGCGCTGCCGCCGGCGCTGCGGGCCTCGGCCCGGTCGCGCTCGTACGCCTCGGTGGTCTCGGCCGAGTCGAGGGCGGCGCGGATCGCGTCGGCGTCGTGGCCCGTCGCCGCGGCCACCACGCGGGCCACGGACTCGTCGTCGTCGAGCACGAGCGGCGTCGTGAACTGGAGCAGCTGGAGCGCCCGCAGCGCCGCCCACTCGCTGCCGGGCTCGATCAGCCGCGCCGACTCGATCGCGCGGCAGGCCCGAGCCGTGGCCGAGACGCGCGCCTTCGGCCGGGGCGAGAACGGCATGCCGTAGCGACGGAACGCCGCATGGCTGCGGGCCGAGCGCAGCGTCGTGTACCCGCGGTCGATGTACTGCTGGGCGCTCTCGGTGAGGCCGATCATGACGAGGCGCCAGTCGAGCTGCGAGCCGTAGCGCCAGTCGATCACGCGCAGTGCCGGGATCTCGGAGTACGCCCACGGGCAGGCGGGATCCGTGTAGAGCGTGGTGTTGATGTGACCCGGCATGCGACCCCCCATGGTGACGCGGAAACCTTCCGACGACGTACGATTGAGTCGCAGCCTAGCACCGTGCTTACTTTTCGTCGGTAAGTTGAAGAGCTCCGGTATCCTGGAGCGATGGCCGACCCGACGCCGCTCGAGTGCTGCCCCGACCTGCGGGCCGCGTTCGACCTCCTGGGCAAGCGCTGGACGGCGCTGATCCTGGACGTGCTCGCAGTCCGGCCGGCCCGGTTCTGCGAGATCCACCGGGCCATCCCCGGGCTGTCCGACCGGCTGCTGGCGGAGCGCCTGCGGGAGCTCGCTGCGGCCGGCGTGGTCTGCCGCTCGGGGGAGCCGGCGCGTCGCGCTGCCTACGGGCTGACCGAGCGCGGTCGGCGGCTCCTGCCCGGACTCGACGAGCTCCGCGGCTGGGCGCGCGAGGCGCCCGCGGCGACAGCGCGCTAGCCGCGGAGTTTGCATCATGTGCGGCGCGGGGTATGCTGGCAGGTCGTGCCTGTTGTCAAAGGGTCAAAAGGGCGGCGCAGGCGAGGGCGTGCGACCGAGGTCGCGGTGGGGGCGGCGCTGTTGCCGCTGGCCGCGATCGTGGCCGTCCTCGTAGGCGCCCTTGCCCCCGTCAGCCGCTACTACTGGATCGAGGCGGCCGTCTGGGCCGCCGCCGTGATCACCACAGGGAGCATCGCCGCCGTCGCGGCGGCCCAGCTGTACGACCAGCGCAGACACGCCGAGGGCCTGGTCGAGCTTCAGTCGGCGGTCGCCCGGGCGCTGGCGTCGGCTGCAACCCTCGAGGAGACGACGGGCGCCATGCTGCGCGCCCTGGGCGACTCGCTCGGCCTCGGCCTCGCCGCCGCCTGGCGGGCCGATCCTCGCGACCAGCGGCTGCGGTATGTCGGCAGCTGGGCGGCGCCGCATGTCGATGCCGAGCCGTTCCGGCGGGATTCCGAGAACATCGAGTTCGACCGCGGGCAGGGTGTGCTCGGAGGCGTGTGGGAGCGCGGAGCTGCCCGGGCGGTGCCGATCGCCGGCGTGGGGTTCCGCCGCCAGGCGCTGCTCGAGAGCCTCGGATTCGCAGGCGTCGTGTTCGTCCCGATCCTGCGCGCGGGTGCCGCCACGGGCGTCGTCGAGTGCTTCACGGACGACATCGCGAGCGTCGACCAGGATCTGCTCGATGTCATCGAACAGATCGGCGCACAGATCGGGGTTGCGTATGAGCGCGCCGACCGCGTGCAGGACCTGGAGGATGAAGAGGAGCGCCGCCGCCATGTCCTCGGCGCCCTGCTCCGAGCCGAGGAAGATGCCAAGGCCCAGCTCGCGAGCGACCTCCACGACGACACGATCCAGGTCATGGTGGCGGCCCAGCTGGCGCTCGACCGACTCGAGCGGGCGATGGCGAACGGCGACCCCGCGAGGACGCTCCCGGCCGTCGTCTCCGCGCGGCAGACCATCCATGCCGCGACCGAACGTGCCCGGCACGTGATGTTCCAGCTTCGCCCGCAGGTGCTCGCGGAGCGCGGACTCGGGGCGGCCGTGCGCGGGCTGCTCGAGGACGCCGCCGCCGACGGCGGCTTCCAGTTCGAGCTCACCAGCACGGTCGCGCGCTACCCCCGGCCGCTGGAGAATCTGTGCTATCGCGTCCTCCAGGAGGCGATCACGAACGTGCGCAAGCACGCCCGGGCGCAGACGGTGTCCGTGATCCTGAAGGAGCACGCGGACGCGATCGTCTGCGAGGTGTCCGACGACGGCGTCGGCTTCGACCTCGCCGACGCGCTCGACCGCGACCGCATGCGGCTGCACCTCGGCCTCGAGTCCATGCGCGAGCGGGTGAGCGTGGCCGGCGGGACGCTCGACATCCGCAGCGCGCCGGGCCGGGGGGCCACCTTCCTGTTCACGTTCCCGATCCGCGCCGTGGCCGAGCCGCGCGAGGCGCCCGTGGCGGCTGTCTAGCGCAGAAGCTCGCGGGCCGCGCGCTCGCCCGTGCGGACGGTGCCGTCGATGTAGCCCTGCTGGTCGGTGTCGGTGTGCTCGCCCGCGAAGTGGACGCCGCCCTCGCGGCCGGCCCGAACGGCCTGCGTGAAGCGGGTGTACTGGCCGACCAGAAAGGCGGCGTAGGAGCCGCGCGACCACGGGGTGTGAACCCAGGCGTCGAGGTGCGCGCGGCCGGTAAAGTCGCGCTCGAGGCCCGGGTAGATCGCCGCCAGCCGGGCGACGGCCTCGCGGGGCAACGTTCGCCGGGGCGGGACCGTGGGCGCGGGTCGTCGGATAGGTCGCGCCCCGGCGGCCACCCGTGTAGACGACCAGGATCCCCTCGCGCCCGCGCTGGTTCACGGTCGTGTCCCAGGTGTCGCCGGGGATGCGGTCGGTCTCGATGTAGCCGTCGTAGCCGTCCAGGCGCCAGGTCTTGCGCGCGAACTGGAGCGTGAGCTTCGCGTTCGTGGCCATGCGTTCGTCCGAGTGGCCGTAGAGCGAGAGCGGCCGCCGCGCCGACTCGCCGAGCTGGGTGATCATGGCGAGGGCGCTGCCGGCCTCGATCGGGACCCCGTCCTCGGCGCAGTAGGCCTCCCCGATCAGGCTCCCGAGCTGTGAGCCGACCCCGCCGGGGACGCGCGAGCCGATCCAGTCGGCCGCGGACATCTCGTCCAGCTCGCGGGCCGCGCGCTGCGAGCGGGCGTAGGCGCGCAGGTCGCGCTGGAGCGCCGGGTACACCT
>JAICJM010000088.1 GCA_025928435.1 Thermoleophilia bacterium | reverse complement strand
GCGGCACGACCGTCGCCCCCCAGGCGGCGCCGGCCCCGGCTCCGGCCCAGCCCGCCGCCCGGCCCGAGGCGGCCCCCGTGCCGGTCACGGCCCGGGCGCGCATGCAGGACATCGCCGACGTCACCGGGGCCACCATGCGCGTGGCCGTGCGGGCGGGCCGGCCCGTCGCCCGGATCACCCTCCACCCGGAGAGCCTCGGCGACGTGCAGGTCACGATGCGCTACCACCAGGACGGCGTCTCGGCGGTCGTCACGACGTCGAACCACGCGGCGGCCCAGGAGCTGATCCAGGCCGGCGCCGACCTGCGCCGATCCCTCGAGTCCCAGGGCGTCACCGTCCACGGGCTCGATGTCCACCTCTCCGGCGAGTCCCGCGGAGAGAACGCCAACAGCGAGCGCGCCGCGGATATGGCGCGCGCCATGGGGCCGAACGGCCGCGGCCGCGATGCCGACGCCGACGAGGCCGAGATCACGATCCAGCCGTCGCAGCTGCCCCTTCCCGGGTCGCAGATCGACGTCTTCGCATAGGAGGAGGTACATGAGTTCCGTTCCCGCCACCACCACCGCGACCGGCACGACGCCCACCACGTCGGTGTCGAACCCGGCCGCCGTCCTGGGCCAGGACGGGTTCCTGCAGCTGCTCGTCGCAGAGATGCAGAACCAGGACCCGCTCAGCTCGTCCCAGGATCCCACCCAGAGCGTGACCCAGATGGCGCAGTTCTCCTCCGTGGAGCAGCTGACCAACCTCGCGCAGAGCTCGCAGCAGGCCCAGAGCATCTCGCTCATCGGCCACACGGTCGCCTACACCGACTCGGACGGCAATGCCGGCTCCGGCGTCGTCGACGCGGTCACCTTCAACGGCGGCGCGCCCGTCCTTGACGTCAACGGCGTCTCGATCAACCCGAACCAGATCGTGGGCGTGTCGTAAGCCATGTCGGCAGATCCCATCCGCATCAACCCGGCCACGACGCCTCCCGGCGTCACCGGCGCCACGCCGCCTCCCGCGGCCGCGCCGCGGCCTGACGTGGATGGGCCGGCGTTCGACCAGCTCCTCAAGCAGAGGCTCGCGGCGACGGACACCAAGCCGTTGCGCCTCAGCGGACACGCGATGGAGCGGCTGCAGCAGCGGGGCATCCCCGTCGACGCGGCCACCATGGCACGGCTCAGCGAGGGCGTCTCCAAGGCAGCGGCCAAGGGGTCGCGTGACGCGCTCGTCCTCGTCGACTCCACGGCCTTCGTGGTCTCGGTCGCCAACCGCACCGTGATCACGGCCGTCGGCGCCGACAACATGCGCGACCGCGTCTTCACCAACATCGACAGCGCGGTCATCAACTAACCAACCGAAGCGAAACAGGCCAACCAGCCGGACCCCTCGGGGAAGCGGTGGCCAGAGAGGAACGATCACCATGATGCGAGGAATGTTCGCCGCCATCAGCGGCCTTGCCGTCCACCAGAACATGCTTGACGTCACCGCGAACAACATCGCCAACGTCAACACCATCGGGTTCAAGTCCGAGCGCACGAGCTTCGAGGACGCGCTCTCCCAGCTCCAGAAGGGCGCCGCGTCGCCGACCGCCACCTCCGGCGGCACCGACGCCGAGCAGATCGGCCTGGGCGTCCGCCTCGGCAGCATCAACAACGTGATGACCGGCGGTGCGGTGCAGACCACCGGCAACCCGTACGACGTCGCCATCCAGGGCGACGGGTTCTTCCGCGTCGTCGCCGACCCGACCACCCTGGGCGCAACCGGCGCGAGCTACATGTACACCCGCGCGGGCAACTTCACGACGGACGCCAACGGCGACCTGGTGACGAACGACGGCGACTACGTCGTCGGCTTCAAGTTCGACTCCAGCGGCAACCCGCTCACGGGCGCCGCCAACGAGACCAAGATCACGATCCCGGCCGGGTCGCAGTCCGTCACGATCGCGCAGAACGGCACCGTGTCGGTCACCGACTCCGCGGGCGCCGTCACCAAGGTGGCCGTGATCTCGCTGGCCACGTTCCCGAACAACGCCGGCCTCGTGCGCGTGGGCGGCAACAACTGGACCGCCTCCAGCAACTCCGGTGCCGAGACGGCGAACATCGCCGGCACGAACGGCCTCGGCACGCTCACCCCGGGCGCCGTCGAGATGTCGAACGTGAACCTCGCCCAGGAGTTCACCAACATGATCACGGCCGAGCGCGGGTTCCAGGCCAACAGCCGTGTGATCTCCACCGCCGACGAGATGCTCCAGGAGCTCGTCAACCTGAAGCACTAGTCCGGCGTATCGGTGGGGCCGGCGCACGCCGCGCCGGCCCCACCATCGGTTTCGCCCCCACCGCCCCCCGACCCCGAAAGGACCCGGTGTGATCGCCGTCCATCGCATCACCCAGCCCGACCACGAGCTCTACGTGAACCCGGACCTGATCCAGGTCATCGAGGCGAACCCCGACACCGTGATCGTGCTCGCGAACGGCACCCGGTTCGTGGTCTCCGAGACCGCTGCCGAGGTGGCGGTTCTCGTCCGCGAGTGGCGGGCATCCATCGTGGCCGCCGTCGAGCGGCCCTCCCGCGCCAACGCGCGCCGGGTCGGCTACGGCCGCCTCGCCGCCGTGGTCGATCTCCCCCGTGAGCACGGCTCCGCAGACTGAATCCCGAGCCATGCGGGCCGATTATCTGCAAGCAAACGCAACACGCTGTCACGGATGGCGGCGCTCGCCCCGAAGGAACGGACCGACATGAAGGCAATCACCGCAATCGGCATCGCATGCGCGTTCGGCGCGCTCTTCGTGTCCGCCATCCTCGAGGGCACGAACCCGGTCGCGTTCCTGAACATCCCGGCCCTCATCCTGATCACCGGCGGCACGGCCGGCGCGACGATGGCCTCCACGAACTTTCGCGCGTTCATGACCGCGCCGAAGGCCGCGATCATGTCGTTCAAGGGCTCCGCCATCGACTCCGCCGCGTCGATCGGCCTCATGGTCGAGCTGTCCGAGAAGGCGCGCCGCAACGGCCTGCTCGCCCTCGAGGAGGACGTCGCCAAGATCGATGACGCCTACACCAAGAAGGGCCTGCAGCTCGTCGTCGACGGCACCGACTCCGACCTCGTCGCCGCCATCCTGGAGGCCGAGGTCGACGGCCTCGCCGCCCGCCACCAGCTGGTGGCCGGGCTGTTTGCGACGGCCGGGGGCTTCGCCCCGACGGTGGGCATCATCGGGACCGTCATGGGCCTGATCCACGTGCTCGAGAACCTGGCCGCGCCGTCCACACTCGGCCCCGCCATCTCCGGCGCGTTCATCGCGACCCTCTACGGCGTGTCGAGCGCGAACCTGATGTTCCTGCCGATCGGCAACAAGCTCAAGGAGATGTCCGCGGTCGAGGTCAACCACCGCATGATGATCCTCGACGCGATCCTGTCGATCCAGGCCGGCGACAACCCGCGCGTCCTGTCCGAGAAGCTCGAGGCGTTCGTCGCCCCGGCCGACCGCGGCAAGAGCGCCGAGGGCGGCGCGTCCTCGGCGGAGCTGCGGGAGGCCGCGTGAGCGCAGGGCACGCACGCAGCCGCCGCAGGCGCGGCGGGCACGGTCACGGCGGCGGCGGCCACGAGGGCGGCGACGAGCGCTGGCTGCTGACGTACGCCGACATGATCACGCTGCTCATGGCGCTGTTCATGGTGCTGTTCTCGATCTCGTCGGTGAACATCTCCAAGTACCAGGTGCTCCAGCACGCGCTGCAGAAGGCGTTCATCGGCGGCGTCCTGGACGGCGGCAAGGGCGTGTCGCAGGGCAACCCGACCCGGATCCAGGGCGTCCAGACCGCCACGCCGAGCGGCTCGGTCGACTCGAGCTTCAACATCTTCACCCACACGCTGATCGGCTCGAAGACCAACCCTGCGGCCAAGGCCAAGGCGGCCGCGCGTGAGCAGAACACCCTGCTCGAGGTGCAGCGCCGGGTCGAGGACTACGCCCAGACGCACGGTTTCGCCGCCGAGATCTCGACCAGCATCGACCAGCGCGGGCTGGTCATCCGCCTGCTGACCAACAACCTCGTGTTCGACAGCGGCCAGGCGACGCTGAAAGCCACCGCCGCGCCGCTGCTCAACCGCGTCGCCCGGCTCATCACCTCGATGAGCCTCCAGAACCCGATCAGCGTCGAGGGCAACACGGACAACGTCCCCATCTCCGGCGGCGAGTTCCCGAGCAACTGGGAGCTCTCCACCGCCCGTGCCACCGCCGTCCTCGAGTTCCTGATCCACCACGGGGTGGCCGAGAGCCATCTGGCCGCGGTCGGGTATTCCGACCAGAACCCCGTCGCCCCCAACACCACGGCGGCCGGTCGCGCGCTCAACAGGCGCGTCGACATCGTGGTGATCCGCTCCAACGCCACCCAGTCCTCCGGAGGAACGACCCCGTGAAAGGCAAGCTCAAGTTCATCCTGCCCGTGATCCTGCTCCTCGCCGGCGGCGGTGGGGCCTACTTCTTCGTCCTCGCCCCCAAGCCCGCCAAGGCGGTGCCGCCCAAGGTGGAGGGGACGCTGTTCCCGCTCTCGCCGGAGTTCGTCGTCAACCTGAACGGCTCGCACTACGGCAAGGTGTCGATCGCCCTGCTGCTCTCCGCCGGCGCCCCCGCGGCGTCGGCCGACGGCGCTGCGGCGACGCTGCCCGAGGATGCGGCCGTCCGCGCGATCGTGACGAACGACCTCACCGGCCTGCCGTCGAGCGATCTCATCGACCGCCCGAGGCGCAACACGATCGAGAAGAAGATCCTCACGGATCTCCAGAAGAAGACCGATGTTAAGGTCACCGAGGTGCTGTTCACCGACGTCGTCGTCCAGTAGGGAATCACCATGTCCGAACACGATCCCGCCATCGCCCCCACCCCCGAGGTGGGCACCGAGCTCGTCATGCCGGCGCTCCAGGAGCAGCCGGGCGAGCGGCCCGTGAGCCTCGACCTCGGCCCCGTCCTCGACGTGCCCGTCGAGCTGACGGTCGAGATCGGCCGCACGACGATGACGATCCGAGAGACCCTCGAGATGGGCCCCGGTTCGATCGTGGCGCTCGACCGGATGACCGGCGAGCCGGTCGACCTGCTCGTGAACGGCCAGACGATCGCGCGCGGCGAGGTCGTCGCGATCGACGAGGAGTTCGGCCTGCGCATCACGCACGTCGTCTCCCCCAAGCGCCGCCTCGACGCCGCCGCCTGACCAGAGGGCGGGTCTGTCCCGCCGCGGCTGGAGATGGAGCAGTGCCGGGGAGTATCCCCGGGTGGGCTACGAGCGCACCGGTCCACGAAGATGGGGACAGTCCCCGCGGCGCGGGGACCGTCCCCTGGTGTGGCAACGCGGTGATCTAGGCGGCGCGGCGCAGCGGCGGCACGACCGAGTCGTACGTGTCGATGCGCTCCTTCAGCGTGCGCCGGATCGACGAGAGGATCTGCGACACGCGCGACTCGCTGATGCCGAGCATGCGCCCGACCTCGGCGCCCTGCATGTGCTTCACGTAGAGCAGGACGAGGATCGTCTGCTCGCGCTCGCTCAGCGAGGCGATGGCGTCGCGGAGGACGGCGGCCCGCTCGCCGGACAGCGCGGCCAGCTCCGGATCGAACTCGCCCGCGGGCGCCTCGATCGTGTCGCCGACCTCGACCGGCATCGCCTCCTCGGTCCCGCGCGCGGGCGTGTTGAGGCTCAGCAGGTCGGCCCGGGACAGGCCCTCGAGGTGGCTGTGCAGCGAGTCCACGTCGATCTCGAGCTCGGTGGCGAGCTCCTCGTCGCTGGGCAGCCGGCCGGTGCGCAGCTGCCACGCCTCGCGGGCGCGCTCGATGGCGCGGCCGTTGCGGCGCAGGGAGCGGGGCGCCCAGTCCTGGCGGCGCAGCTCATCCATGATCGCGCCGGAGACGCGCGTCCAGGCGTACTGCTCGAAGGTCGCGCCCTTGGCGGGGTCGAAGCGGTCGACGGCGGCGATCAGCGCGAGCAGCCCGCACGACACGAGGTCGTCGAGCTCGCAATGGGCCGGCAGCTCGCGAACCTTGCGGCATGCGAGGTACTTGACCATCGGCGCGTAGGAGAGCACGAGGCGGTCACGGGCCGCCACGTCCTTGTTCTGGATCCAGGCGCGCCACAGGGCCTCCGCGGTGCCGGCCGTGGGTCGTGAGCTGGACACGGGCGATGCTTCCACAGAGGAGACCTCCAGAGGGACACGTACGACGGAAGGGGAGCGGGAAAACTCTTGGACGGGGTGTCGCCCCGGGGTGCCCGGGGGCGTACGACGTCCGTATCGGCAGCCCTCCCGGCCGCCGCCCTCCCCATTTTGGAGTATCCCCGAGGCGCGATCGGGGATTCCGCGAAACTGCCCTCGCGAACGCTCAAGCCGGGGCGCCGGGCGACCGATGTGGTCATCGCCTTGCTCTCCCGCCGACTCCCCCCAGTTCGGACGAGCATCCTCCTGATCGCGGCCGCGTGCGCCGCGATCGCGTTGCTCCACCCCGCCCCCGCGTCCGCCGCGACCGGGACCACGAAGACTGCCGCCAAGACGGCCGCGGGGAAGCACGCCGCGGCGAGGGCCAGGAAGAGGAAGGCGCCGGCCTTCCACGAGGACCGCACGCCGCTCGACCCGGGCGTGGCCTCGGCCGGCACCGCGAACGGCAAGGCGCCGTCCGTCGGCAGCGCCGGCGCGGACGTGATCCGCACCATCGTCGGCCTCGCGGTCGTGCTCGGCGTGATCTACGGCGTCTACTGGCTGCTCAAGAGCTCCGCCCGCGCGAAGTCCGGGCGCGGCGACGAGCGGATCGGCGTCATCGCGACCACCCCGCTCGCCCCCAACCGCTCGCTCCACCTCGTCCGCGCCGGCGACGAGCTGATCCTGGTCGGCGCCACCGACCAGTCGATCACCCCGCTGCGCGTGTACACCGCCGACGAGGCGATCCTGGTCGAGGGCGGCGGCATCGACGCGCCCCTGCAGCTTCCGCGGGCGACGCCGTCCGGCCGTGAGAGCTTCCTCGAGATCCTGCGCAAGAGGACGGCGCGCGCGTGATCGCCCTGCCGCTCCTCGCCTCCGCCGGGTCGGGCATCTCGATCAACGGCAATGCGCTCTCGACGCCGGTCGAGATCCTGATCTCGATGACCCTGCTCGCGGTCCTCCCGGGCGCGCTGCTCATGGTCACGGGCTTCACCCGCATCCTGATCGTGCTCGGCTTCGTGCGCAACGCGCTCGGCACGCCGACCAGCCCGCCGTCGCAGGTGCTCGTGGGCATGTCGCTGATCCTGACGATCTTCGTCATGGCGCCGACCTTCAAGCAGATCAACACGAGCGCGATCCAGCCCTACACGAGCCACGAGATCACGCTCTCGCAGGCGGCGGACCGCGGCCAGCAGCCGCTGCGCACGTTCATGTTCAAGCAGACGCGGGACTCCGACCTGGCCATGTTCGTGAAGATGGCCGACCTGCCCCGCCCGAAGACCCGCGCCGACATCCCCACCTACGTGCTCGTGCCGGCGTTCATGATCTCCGAGCTGAAGACGGCGTTCCAGATCGGGTTCCTGATCTACCTGCCGTTCCTCATCATCGACATGGTCGTCGCGTCCACCCTGATGTCCATGGGCATGATGATGCTGCCCCCCGTCCTGATCTCGCTCCCCTTCAAGATCATGCTGTTCGTGCTCGTCGACGGATGGCATCTCGTGATCCAGAGCCTGGTCCAGTCCTTCCACACCTGACGATAAGTGAACGCCGATACCGTCAACTCACTCGCAACGCAGGCGCTGACCGTCACCCTCGAGGTGTCGATGCCCTTCCTGCTCGCCGGCCTCGTGGTCGGGCTGATCGTCTCGGTCTTCCAGGCCGTGACCTCGATCCAGGAGCAGACCCTCAGCTTCATCCCGAAGATCCTGGTCATCGGCGCCGTGCTCGCCATCGGCGGGCCGTGGATGCTCGACCAGATGCTCACCTACACGACCAACCTGTACACGAACATCCCGAACCTGGTCGGTCCGTGACCGTCACGCTCCCCGACCAGGCCCTCACCGACGTGCTGGGCTTTCTGCTCGTGGTGTGCCGGGTCGGAGGGCTGTTCGTGCTAGCGCCGGGCTTCTCGGCGACGATGATCCCGAACCGGATCAAGCTGATGCTGGCGATGGCGCTCGCGCTCGCGATGATGCCGATCGCGGTGCACGGCCAGACCGTCCCGCTCGACGCCGGCGACTACGTGATGCTGATGCTGAAGGAGCTGGGTGTCGGCCTGATCTTCGCGTTCCCGATGGCGCTCGTCGGCGCGGCCGTCCAGGCCGGCGCGAGCCTGCTGGACACCCTGATCGGGTTCTCGTTCTCATCGGTGCTCGACCCGGTGAACAACCAGCAGACCGCGATCCTGGGCCAGTTCTACAGCCTGTTCGCCGTCCTCGTCCTGCTGATGTCCGGCGGCGACCACATCATGATCGAGGGCATCGGCGCCAGCTACCGCGCCCTGCCGATCACGGCCTACCCGCACATCGACGCGCTCGCGAGCGGGGCGCTGGCCGCCTTCGCGCAGGTGTGGGTGATCGGCCTCGAGATCGCCGCCCCCGTCCTGGTCGCGCTCGTCATCACCGACGCCGCGATCGGCCTCGTGTCGCGGGCCGTGCCGCAGATGAACGTGTTCGTCGTCGGCATGCCGGCCAAGATCCTGGTCGGGATGACGGTGATCGCGGCCACGCTGCCGTTCGTCTCGAACCAGGTGCAGGGCGCCCTGCAGCAGTCGGTCGTGCAGGCGCTGCAAACGCTGGGCGGCTAACCCGTGGCCGACAACCGCACCGAGAAGGCCACACCGAAACGGCGCAAGGAGGCCCGCGAGAAGGGCCAGATCGCGCGGTCGCACGACCTGACGTCGGCGGCCGTGGTCATGGGCGGGATCGTGGCGCTGATCGTGACCGGGCCGTCGATGCTCGACCGCTTCGCCGACATCGTCCGCGTCGGCCTGAGCCAGTCCGGCTCGACCCGCCTGGCCGGCCGGGCCGGGGTCGGCGACCTGTTCTCGTGGGGCGTGACGTCGATGGTCGGGATCGTGGCGCCGATCGCGGTCACCGCGCTCGCGGCCGGCCTGATCGCGAACGTGCTCCAGAACCGCCCGGCGATCACGACCGCGGCCATCAGCCCGCAGTGGAACCGGCTCGACCCCCGCAGCGGCTTCAAGCGCATCTTCGGCGTGCGCGCGCTCTTCGAGGGCGGAAAGACCGTCGTCAAGACCTCGGTCGTCGCCGTGGCGGCGTTCGTGGCCATCTGGCCGCGCCTGCAGAACCTGGGCGAGCTTGCCGGCGCGCCTCCGGGCGACATCATGAGCCAGCTCGCCGACTCGGTCATGACGCTCGCCCTCTACGTGTCCGTGGCGTTCCTGCTGATCGGGATCGTCGACTTCGTCTGGCAGCGCTACCAGCTCGAGAAGTCCCTGCGGATGACGAAGGAGGAGGTGCGGCAGGAGTCGCGCCAGTCCGACCTGGCCCCCGAGGTGCGAAGCGCGATCCGCCGCCGCCAGTTCGCCCGCGCCCGCCAGCGCATGATCGCCGACGTCGCCACCGCCGACGTCGTCGTCACGAACCCGACCCACTTCGCCGTCGCGCTGCGCTACGACGGCAGCCGGCCGGCGCCGGAGATGGTGGCGAAGGGCGTCGACCTGGTCGCGGCCGCCATCCGCAAGGCGGCCGAGGACGCCGACGTGCCCGTGCTCCAGAACCCGCCCCTCGCGCGCGCGCTCTATAAGGAGGTGGAGATCGGGCAGATGATCCCGGACTCGTTCTTCGCCGCCGTCGCCGAGGTGCTCGCGTTCGTCTACCGCACCGCGGGCCGCCGCCGGAGGGCCTCGTGACCGCGGCCCCGCGCACCCTCAAGTCGGCGCGCGAGAACGCCGATGAGGCTCCGGAATGACCGGATCACTCACCACCGAGATGGGTCGCTGAGCCATGGGCGGCGGACTGAAGATCCTCCTGCGCCACAACGACCTGCTGGCCGCGGTCGGCGTCGTCGTCGTGGTCGCGATGATGCTCGTGCCGCTGCCGAGCGCGCTGATCGACATCTTCATCACGGTCAACATCGCGGGCGCGCTGATGATCCTGATCACGACGATGTACGTGCCGCGCGCGCTCGACTTCGCCGCCTTCCCGTCGCTCCTCCTCCTGACGACCCTCTTCCGCCTCGGGATCAACATCAGCGTCACCCGGCTCGTGCTCCTGCACGGCGACGCCGGCGGCGTGATCCACGCCTTCGGCTCGTTCGTCGTGGGCGGCAACGTGCTTGTCGGGATGGTCGTCTTCCTGATCCTGATCGTGATCCAGTTCGTCGTGATCACGAACGGCTCCGGCCGCGTGGCCGAGGTCGCCGCCCGATTCACCCTGGACGCCATGCCGGGCAAGCAGATGGCGATCGACGCCGACCTGAACGCCGGCCAGATCACCGACCAGCAGGCCCGCGAGCGGCGCGAGCAGATCGCGCGCGAGGCCGACTTCTACGGGGCGATGGACGGCGCGTCCAAGTTCGTGAAGGGCGACGCCATGGCCGGCATCCTGATCGTGGCGATCAACCTGGTCGGCGGCATCGGCGTCGGCCTGCTCCAGCGCGGCATGTCCTTCTCGGACGCCTCCCACGTCTTCCCCATCCTCACGATCGGCGACGGCCTGGCCGCGCAGATCCCGGCGCTCCTGATCTCGACGGCGATGGGCATCATCGTCACCCGGTCGGGCAGCGAGGCCGACCTCGGCTCCGACATCTCCGCCCAGATCCTGCGCCAGCCGCGGGCGCCGATGATCGCCGGCGCCATCATCGCCGCGATGGGCGTCGTCCCGGGGATGCCGATCATTCCCTTTCTGACCATCGGCGCCATCTTCTTCATGCTCGGCCGGGCCATGGCGGCCCACGCCAAGGCCGCCGCCGCGACGCAGGCCGCGCAGGACGCCCTGCCGGCCCCCGCCGCCGCCCCGGGCGACGCCGCCGTCGGCGCGCTCCAGATCGACCCGCTCGAGCTCACGATCGGCTTCGGCCTCGTGCCCATGGTCGACGCGAAGTCGGGCGGCTCGCTGCTCGGCCGCGTCGGCGTCGTCCGCCGCCAGATCGCCTCCGAGCTCGGCATGGTGATCGCGCCCGTGCGCATCCACGACGACGTGGGGCTCGACTCGCACGAGTACGCGGTGAAGGTGCGCGGCGCCGAGGTGGCCCGCGGCCGCGTCATCCCCGGCCACCGGCTGGCGATGGACCCGGGCGACGCCACTCCCGGCGTGTCCGGCATCCCGACCGTCGAGCCGGCCTTCGGACTCCCGGCGGTGTGGATCGACGAGAACCACCGCGCCGAGGCCGAGGCGCTCGGCTACACGGTCGTCGACGCCGAGTCGATGATCGTCACCCACCTGACCGAGACCATCCGCCGCCACGTGGACGAGCTCCTCACCCGCCAAGAGACGAAGAAGCTGATCGACGCGCTCAAGGAGCAGAACGCCGCCGCGGTCGAGGAGGTCGTGCCGGAGAAGCTGGGTGTCGGAGAGGTGCAGCGCGTTCTCCAGCACCTGTTGCGCGAGAACGTCTCGATCCGCGACCTGGGCACGATCCTCGAGGCCATCGGCGACCGCGCCGCATCGACGCGCGACCCGGCCATCCTGGCCGAGTACGCCCGCCAGGCGCTGGCCCGCTCGATCACGTTCCACTACCTCGACTCGAACAAGTCGCTCCAGGCGATCTCGCTCGACCCGAACCTGGAGCAGGAGATTGCCGAGTCGGTCACGCAGACGCGTGACGGCGAGTACCTGGCGATGGATCCCGCGCGCGCGCAGACGGTCGTGCGGCTGCTGAGCGGCGAGGTCGAGCAGGCCACCGGCATGGGCCTGCGGCCCGTGCTCCTGTGCTCCGGCCGCGTCCGCCGCCATCTGCGGCGTCTGATCGAGCAGGCATTACCGCAATTGCCGGTCGTGTCCTACAATGAGATCCTGCCGGGCATCCGTGTCGAGTCCACCGGGGTCGTGGCGGGCTAGGGCACCGCCGGCGAATGCACACCATGTCAGAGACCCGCACCTACCAGGGCGCGTCCCTCGAGGAGCTGCTTCCCCGGATCCGTGAGGAGCTGGGTGCCGGCGCGGTCATCACGCGCAGGCGCGAGGGCGTGACCGGCGGCTTCGCGGGCTTCTTCGGCAAGCGCTGCATCGAGGTCGAGGCGCAGGCGGGCGCACCGGTGCAGGCCGTCCCTGCGCGCAGCGTGTTCGACGCGTACGACGCGGCCCGCGAGCCCGAGCTCGAGATGGACTCCGACCTCGACCTGGGCGTCGACGCCGACGGCCCCGTGATGCGCTCGTTCATCGAGCAGGCGAGCCCCTTCGCCGACGTCCTCGACGACGCGCTGATCGAGCGCGACGAGACGCCGGCGATTCCCGACGCGTTCGAGGGCATCGACCTCGTGTCCGCCGGCGAGTCGATCGAGGTGGCCGCCCGCCAGGTCGCGACCGGCGACTGGGAGCAGGTCTCCGCCGAGCTCGTCGACGCGGGGATGCCGGCCGACGTCGTCGAGGCGCTCGTCTCCGACGCGATCCGCCTGCTGGCGCCGTTCGCGCCCGGCGCGAAGGAGGCCGACCTCGTCCGCCAGATGCTCGCCCGCACGGTGCGGGTGGAGCACGGCTGGCGCTCGAAGAGCCGCACGATCGCGATCGTCGGCCCGGCCGGCGCCGGCAAGACGCTCACCGTCGCCAAGCTCGCCCACGCCTTCGCCGATCGCTCTCCGTTCACCGTCCGCCTCGTCAGCCTCGAGCCCGGCGAGGGCGCCGAGCGCCTCGAGGCGATGACCGAGGGCCTCGACGTCGAGCGCCGCACGGCCGACACGCCCGAAGCCGCCAAGTCGGCGGTGCGCGCACCCGGCAACGACGGAGTGGTCCTGATCGACACGCCGCCCGTCTCGGCAGGTGACGGCGAGAGCATCGCCGCCCTCGGCAGGCTGCTCGCGGGCGCGCGGCCGGACGAGACGCACCTGATCGCCCCCGCGGGCTACGACGCGCGCTCGCTGCTGCACCTGAACGCCGCGATCGACCCGGTCTTCCCGGCCAACCGGATCCTGATCTCGCGCATCGACGAGGCGCCGACCGCGGCCGTTCCCGTCGGCATCTCGCTCGGCCTGAGGCGGCCGGTCTCCTACATCGCGGACGGCCGCCGCCCCGGTGACGGGCTCCGCCCCGCCGATCCCACCGAGCTCGCCGCGCTGGTGATGCCCTGATGGACCCCAAGCCGCCGCTCGTCGCACTCTCCGACCATCCCCGCGCCGCCGCCTCGATCCGCCAGATCAAGGCATGGGGCGGGCTGCTCGGATTCGTCGTCGTCGCCGGCTTCAGCTACCTGGGCGGGATGGGTGTGGCCGACGCGCTCCTGCGCGGCGTCATCGCCGGCGTCGCCGGCCAGATGCTGGCCTGGATCGCCGCGATCGTCCTCTGGCAGCACCTGCTCGAGGGCGAGGCGAAGAGCGCGGTGCGGCGGGCCAAGGAGAACCAGAGGCGCGCCCTCCAGCGGGGCTCGCAGCCGGGGACTGAGGCGTGACCGACCCGATCGACCGCATCCCGCAGACGCCGCCTGCGTGGGCCCTGCGCGAGCGCGACGCGCGCCGCGACGGCGACCAGCGCCGGCCCAAGCAGCAGCCGAACGTCCCGGCCGACGAGCCCGACGACGACGAGCCGCACCTGATCGACGTCCGCGCGTAGCGAGTTCTGCCCTGTCGCGCCTGAAGATGGAGCAGTGTGGGGGTCAGACCCCACGGGCCCACGGAGAGCAGGCGTGGGTGGGGTCTGACCCCGGGTGGTTGCGGCCCGGTTGAGGTGTCCCCGTTTGCGATCTTTACAGATCGCTAAAGACTAAAGAGGGGCGGACGATTACCGGTATGCGCACCGCAAGGACGCGGTCGCAAAGGACACACACACCTATCTTCAAGGAGGAAGATATGTCCCTCTCCGTGCAGACCAACATCGAGGCGTTCGACGCCCATCGGAACCTGGTCAAGACCAGCAACATGCTGGCCAGCTCGATGGAGAAGCTCTCCTCGGGTTACCGCATCAACAAGGCCGCCGACGACGCCGCCGGTCTGGCCATCTCCGAGAAGCTCAGCGCCCAGGTCAGCGGCCTGAGCCAGGCCCAGCAGAACGCGCAGGACGCGGTCAACCTCGTGCAGACCGCCGACGGTGCGATGGGTGAGGTCACCGCCATGCTGCAGCGCGTCCGCGACCTCGCCGTCGAGTACAACAACGGCACGCTGTCGACCGCCGACCAGGCCGCCATCACGGCCGAGGTCGCGCAGCTCTGCGCCGAGGTGTCGAGCATCGGTAGCGACACCAAGTTCAACGGCATCGCGCTCCTGACGGGCAACGCCACGATCACCTTCCAGGTGGGCGCCAACGACAACGAGACGATCTCGACGAACGCGGTCAAGCTGTTCGGTTCGGGCTCGAGCTACGCCGTCGACTCCGCGATCTTCAGCTTCTCCGGCTCGACGATCAACCTGTCGGCGATCGACGCCGCCATCCAGAACGTCTCCACCGATCGCGCGACGTTCGGCGCCGTCCAGAACCGGCTCCAGCACACGCTGAACAACCTGGCCAACTACCAGGAGAACCTGTCGGCCTCCGAGTCGAGCATCAAGGACGTCGACATGGCGTCGGAGATGGTCAACTTCACGAAGCTGCAGGTGCTCCAGCAGGCCGGCATGAGCGTCCTCTCGCAGGCCAACCAGAGCCCGCAGTCGGTGCTCTCGCTGCTCCGCTAGTACCACGCTTCACCCGCATGACACGAAGGGCCACCCTCGGGTGGCCCTTCGCGCTTTAACGTGGGGGGGGGGGGGGGGGGGGCGGGGGGGCCGGCCGCCGGGGGCGGGGGGGGGGGGGGGGGGGGGGGGGGGGCGCGCCGGGGGGCGCGCGCCCGGCGCCCCCGCGGGGGGGGCGGGCGGGGGGCGGCGGCCCAGGGGGGCCCGCGCGGCGGGGGGGGGACGGCGCAGGAGGGCGGAGCGCGGACGAGCGGGGGGCACGGCCCCCGGGGGCGGAGGCGGGCGGGGGGGGGAGAGG
>JAICJM010000050.1 GCA_025928435.1 Thermoleophilia bacterium | reverse complement strand
GGGCGCTCACGCTCGTGCGCCCAGTCTCAATGCGGCCTTCCGGCAACCGATTACCTGGCGGAAATGCCAGATGAGCGCCCTGAGTCGCACCTGACCGACCTGGCCGTCGCGCTGCACGCGCGGCGGAGCGCCGACGCGGTCTTGGCGGCGTTCGCCGAGGGGGTGCCCGAACGCCCCGACCCGATCCCCGACGGCGACGACGAGCTCTGGGCGCGGCGGGCGGAGATCCTCCAGGCCGCCCTCGAGAACGCCGCCGCGCACGAGGCTCAGACGCGCGCCGAGGCGATGCTGCGCTCCCTCATCGAGCAGCTCCCGGCCGTCTCCTACATCGCGCAGCCGATCTCGGGCGACCCGATCTACATCAGCCCACAGCTCGAGCGACTCTTCGGCTCGAAGGTGAGCGACTGGATGCAGGGCTTCGACGGCTGGGCGGCCCAGATCCACCCCGACGATCGCGAGGAGGTGCTGCGGACGTACTCCGCCGCCGTCGCGGCCGCGGCGCCCTACGAGGGCGAGTACCGCCTGATCGACACGTCTGGGCAGGTGCGCTGGGTGTGGGACACCGCGGTCACCGTCTTCCACGAGGACGGCACGCCGCAGGCCGTCCACGGCGTGATCTTCGAGGTCACGAAGCGCAAGCTGGCCGAGCAGGCGCTCACCAGCTCCCAGGCGCAGCTGCGCGAGGCCGAGGCCCGCTACCGCAACCTGGTCGAGCGGCTCCCGCTCGCGATCTACATCGACGCCCTCGACGCGACCGCGACCTCGATCTACAACAGCCCGAAGAACGCCGAGATCACCGGCTATACCCACGAGCAGTGGGTCGCCGATCCCGACCTCTTCGCCCGCATCGTCCACCCGGACGACCGCGAGCGGGTGATGGCCGCCCTCTCGGAGGCGCACGAGGGGCACGACGAGTTCTGCTGCGAGTACCGCATCGTCCGCGCCGACGGCAGCCTGCGCTGGCTGCGCGACGAGTCGGTGGTCGTCGCGGACGAGGCCGGCGTCCCGCTCTACCGGCAGGGCTACCTGCTCGACATCACCGACCGGCGCGAGGCCGAGGAGCGGTTCGCGCACCTCGCCTACCACGACGCCCTCACCGGGCTCCCCAACCGCATCCTCTTCCGCGAGCGGCTCGAGCTCGAGCTGGAGCGGGCCGCCCGCGACCGGGCCGGGCTCGTCGTCCTCTACGTCGACCTGGACGACTTCAAGCTCGTCAACGACAACCTCGGTCATGGTGCGGGCGACGAGCTCCTGTGCGCCGTCGCCGAGCGGCTGCGGCGGGCCGTCCGCCCCGGCGACCTGGTCGCGCGCCAGGGCGGCGACGAGTTCCTGGTGCTGCTCGCGGACGTCGACCCGGGAGCGAACGGCGGGCTGGCCGCCACCGCCGAGCGGATCGGCGCGGGGCTGCTGGCGGCGCTGGCCACGCCGTTCAGCGTCGCCGGCACCGAGGTCTACTGCTCGGCGAGCGTCGGCGTGAGCCTCTACCCCACCGACGCCAAGAGCGCCGAGACGCTGCTGAAGCACGCCGACGTGGCGATGTACCGCGCCAAGGATTCCGGTCGCCACGCCTGTCACGTCTACTCGACCGGTGCCGGGGCCGGCGCGGGGGCGATCGCGACCGCGGCCCGGCTCGCCCGCGCCATCGAGGGCGGCGACCTGGTGCTGCACTACCAGCCGATCGTCGAGCTCGCGACGGGGGTCACGGTCGGTTGCGAGGCGCTCGTCCGCTGGCAGGACGGCGACGAGCTCGTCCCGCCCGGCAAGTTCATCCCGGTGGCCGAGCGCACCGGCCTGATCGCGCCGCTCTCGGACTGGGTCATCGCCGAGGCGTGCCGCCAGAGCCGGGAGTGGCAGTCGCGCGGCCTCGAGCTGCCGGTCTCGGTCAACTTCTCCGCCGCGCTCTGGGATCTCGCGGCCGTGCGGCGGTTCCTGGACACCGTCGCCGGCTTCCAGCTCCCCGCGGGCCGGATCACCGTCGAGCTGACCGAATCGACGGCGATGGCGAACCCGGCCGAGAACAGCCGGATCATGGCCGAGCTGCGGCGCCGCGCCGTGCCGATCGCGATCGACGACTTTGGCACCGGCCACTCGTCTCTGGGCCGGCTCCAGGAGATGTCGGTGTCGACGCTCAAGATCGACCGCTCATTCATCGCCAACCTGGGCACGGATCAGGGGCGCGTCCTGGTCACCACGATGCTCGGGCTGGCCCAGGGGCTCGGACTGAGCGCGCTCGCCGAGGGCATCGAGACCGAGGCCCAGCTCGAGTTCCTGCGCGCTGCCGGCTGCCCGCTCGGGCAGGGCTACCTGTGGAGTGGGGCGCTGCCCGCCGCCGAGCTCGAGGCCCGCTGCCATCGACGCCGCGCCGCGTAGAGCCTCAAACATCGGCTGTGCGGCGCATCACACCGCGCAGATCTGCGCGGGCATCCCGTCCGTATCTCCTCGTATGCAACAGCACACGACATCCGGACACGGCCGGCGCGGCCTGTGGATCGTAGCCGGCCTGATCGCGCTCGTCGTGATCGTCGCGCTCATCCTCATGGTCGGCGGTGGCGGCGGCGGGGGCGGAGCAGGCGGCTACTGAGGCCCTCCCGGGGGCGGCGCCGCATCGCGCGGCGCCGCCCTCAGTCGCGAAGCCAGAGCGACGCGTGCACGGGCTGCACCGTGTCGTCGATGACACCGAGGAGCTCGCGATGGAGCGCGTCCAGGTTGATCTGCCCGTATAGGCGGCTCGCGAACTGCGACGCCGCTCGCTCGGCGTCGCAGCGGCGGCGGTAGAAGCGGAGATCGACGGCCGCCCGGATACGCGCCCGCAGGGGCTGGAAGCTGGCGGCGACGAGGAGCGTCGAGAGGGTGACCGCGAGCGCTCCGGACCGGCCGGTGACCTCGCGGCCGATCCAGCCGAGCGCCGTGACGCCCGCCGGGTACACCGCGGCAAGCATGGTGACGAGCACGGCGTAGACGACCGTGCGCCGCACGATGACGTCGATCTCGTACAGCCGGTAGCGCAGGACGGCCGCCCCCGCCCATGACATCCCGATCGCGATCAGCAGCCAGCCGATCGGGTCGCCGGCAGCCTGGCGTGCGATCAGGGCGCCGACCAGGCCGAGGTGAGCAGGGAGAGGGAGACCGCCGCCGCCGCCACCTCCCCACCCACCCGCCGTCTCCGGGTCGTGGGTGACGTAGCCGAGCACGTTGCCCGCCACGAACACGACGATCGTCGCGGCGGCGAGGGTCAAGGGCAACCGGACGGATCGCATGCCCCCGGTATCCCCGGTCCGCGTCCGCGAATCGTTACGGATCGGCGGGTGCGCCACGGCCTGATGTTGGCACCGTTCGGAGAGCTCGCCGACCCGCGCGTCGTCGCCGACCTTGCGGCCGACGCCGAGCGGGGCGGGTTCGACGGCGTCTTCCTCTGGGACCACATGTACCGCGCGGAGCCGTTCCGGCCGGTGGCCGACCCCTGGATCGCGCTCGCGGCGGCGACCGAGCGCATCCGGCTGGGCCCCATGGTGACCCCGGTCGCGCGCCGCCGGCCGCAGAAGCTGGCCCGGGAGACGACGACGCTCGACCACCTCAGCGGCGGCCGGCTCGTGTTCGGCGCCTCGGCGTGAACACCGGCCGCGAGCTCACCCGCTTCGGCGAGGAAGACGACCCCCGCCTCCGCGGCGACCGGCTCGACGAGGGCCTCGAGCTGCTCTGCCGGCTCTGGAGCGGCGAGGAGGTCACGCACAACGGCCCCCACTTCACGGCCGACGGGGTGCGGTTCGAGCCGCGGTCGCTCCAGGTGCCGCGGATCCCGGTCTGGGTGGCAGCGCCGAGCGGTAAGCCGCGCCCGTTGCGCCGCGCAGCGCGCTACGACGGCATCTGCACCGACGTGGGCCCCGCCGAGGCGCCCGCCCTGCTGGAGCGCCTCCGCCGGGAGCGCGGGGATCTCGACGGGTTCGAGGTCGTCGTCATGGGAGAGCCCGGGACGAGCTCGAGCGAGTGGGAACGCGCCGGCGCGACCTGGTGGATCGTCGACTTCCCCGACCCGGTCGACCCCGAGGCCGTCGCCGCCCTCATCGCGGACGGCCCGCGCTGAGGCTCAGCTGGCCTTCTTGATACCGTGCACAGGGCGGCCGAGGGCGCGCCACTGGAACAGGGTCATGGTCGGCAGCGTGTCGTCGTAGTGGACGATGCGCGGGTTGCGGCCGACCTGCGCCGCCCGGGCGGCGTGGTCGATCAGGTCGTCGCGGTCGGGCGCCACGATGACGTGGTGGCACGCGGTGACGTAGGAGAACTCTTCGCTGCACGCCGGGCACGGCCACGGATCGGTGTGGATGGCGTACCAGTCACCCTCGTCCGTCCCGGCGTCCTCGCCGGCGAGGATCTCCTCGATCTCCTCGACCTCGTAGACGGTGGGCGCGGTCGGCAGGTTCGCCACGCGGTCAGCGTAGCAGCGGGGCTTGCGGTCACATGGACTCGGGCGCGGCGACGCCGACGAGGTCGAGCGCCGTCCGCATAACCTGCGCCGTCGCCCGGCACAGGGCGAGCCGGCTGCGCTCGACCGGCGGCTCGACACCGATCACCTGGCACTGCTTGTAGAACTGGTGGAACGCCTTGGCGGCGTCCTGGGCATAACCGGCGATCCGGTGCGGGCCGCGCCGCTCGGCGGCCTCCGCGACCAGGCCCGGGAACTCGGCCAGCGCCTTCACGAGCTCCGCCTCGGCCGGTTCCGGCTGCCACGCGGGGTCGGGCTCGGCGGTCTCTCCGCCCTCCGCGCGGCGCAGGATCGCGGCGATGCGGGCGTGCGCGTACTGGCAGTAGTAGACGGGGTTCTCGGCGTTCTGGGCCGTCAGCAGCTCGATGTCGAGGTCGATCGGCTGGTCGTGCCCGCGTTGCACGAGCGCGTAGCGGGCCGCGTCGACGCCGATCGCATCCAGGAGGTCGTCGAGCGTCACGATCCGCCCCGCCCGCTTCGACATCTTGCCCTCGCTCAGGCGCACCAGCTGATAGATCTGGACGTCGATCCGGGCCGGGTCGTAGCCGAGCGCCTGGGCGGCGGCCTTGAGCCGCCCGATGTAGCCGTGGTGGTCGGCGCCGAGGACGTAGACCGCCGTGTCGAACCCGCGCTCCAGCTTGTCCGTGATGTAGGCCAGGTCGCCGGCGACGTAGGTGAAGGTGCCGTCGGATCGCACGAGCACGCGATCCTTGTCGTCGCCGAGCTCGGACGAGCGCAGCCACACCGCCCCGTCGGCGTCGTACACGTGGCCCTCGGCCCGCACGCGGTCGATCGCCTGCGCCACCTTTCCGCTCTCGTACAGCGAGCGTTCCAGGAACCAGGAGTCGAACGTGCAGCGGAACCGCGCCAGGGTCGTCCGGATCCGCCCGATCATGGCGTCCGTGCCCGCCCGCGCCCAGGCGGCGATGTCGGCGTCCGGCCCCAGGGCGAGCTCGGCGGCCACGTCGGCGACGTACGCGCCCTGGTAACCGTCGGCGGGCGGCTCGGCGCCGGCCGCCCGCGCCTTCAGCGACTCGCCGAAGAGGTCGATCTGGCGGCCGGCGTCGTTGAAGTAGTACTCGCGGCCGACGTCGTGCCCGGCGAACTCGAACAGGCGCGCCAGGCTGTCGCCGTAGGCGGCGTTCCGCGCCGTCGCGACCGTGACCGGGCCGGTCGGGTTGCCCGACACGTACTCGACCTGTACCCGCTGCGGTGCCGCGATCGCTCCGGCGCCGTAGCGCGGCCCCTGCTCGAGGACGCGGCCGACGGCGTGCCGGTACCAGGACGGCGTGACGCGCAGGTTGAGGAAGCCCGGGCCGGCGATCTCGACCGAGTCGATGTACTCCGACTCGAGCCCGGCGGCGATCCGCCCGGCGATGTCGCGCGGCGCCGACCGCAGCGGTTTGGCGAGCTGGAGCGCGATCGCCGTGGCGTAGTCGCCGTGACCGGGGTCGGCGGGCCGCTCCAGGCCGACCGGCACGTCGTCGCCGCCGACGGCGGTGACGGCCCGCTCGACGGCGGCGGAGAGCTCGGAGACGGGGCTGGCGCTCATGGGTGGATCGTAAACCCTGGGGCTCCGCGCCCCTGCGGTAGGGTGCGGGCATGGAAGAGGACGAGGACGGCACGCCCGAGCGCCACCTGAACATCCACTTCTCGCCGGAGATCATGGCGGGCGTCTACGCCAACTTCGCCAACGTCAGCCACTCCGATTACGAGTTCACGGTGACCTTCGCCCGCGTCGACCACGAGGTCGAGGACGAAGAGGTGCCCGGGGTCGTCGTCGCCCGGGTGAACCTCTCCCCCCGCTTCATGAAGGAGCTCATCGACGCGATGGGCGACAACTACTCGAAGTGGCAGACCAAGGAGGGGATCAAGAACCTCCCGGAGTTCGACGGCCCCGACGAGACGTAGAGCCGACGCCACCCGCCTCCGGCGCGATCGGTAGATTGCGCCGGTGAAGGTCGCGGTCATCTCGGACGTCCATGCGAACCTGCCGGCGCTCGAGGCCGTCCTCGCCGCGATCGACGGCGCCGGCCCCGACGAGCTGTGGTGCCTCGGCGACCTGACGGGCTACGGCGCCGACCCGGCCCGCTGCACCCAGGTCGTCCTCGAGCGCGCCGACGTCTGCCTGGCGGGCAACCACGACATGGTCATCACGGGCGAGATCGGCCTCGAGGCGTTCTCGTCCGACGCCCGCTCCGCCGCCGAGTGGACGATGGAGGTGCTCTCGGGCGAGGATCTCGAGCGACTGCGCAGCCTGGAGCCGAAGGGCGACCGCAGCGGCGTCGAGCTCTACCACGGCAGCATCCGCGACCCGGTCTGGGAGTACGTGATCGACGACCGCACCGCCGCGGTGTGCCTCGAGCTGCAGGACGGCCCGCTCGCGCTCATCGGCCACAGCCACGTGCCGCTCGCCTACGGGTACGCCGGCGAGAAGTTCCTGGGCGGCCTGGCCGGCGCGGGGACGCGGCTCGACACGCGCCCGGGCCCGTTCCTGCTCAACCCCGGCTCGGTCGGCCAGCCGCGCGACGGCGACCCCCGGGCCGCCTACATGACGCTCGACCTCGATGCCGGGACGGCCGAGTGGCACCGGATCGACTACGACGTGCGCGCGGCCCAGACGGCGATCCGCGACGCGGGCCTGCCGCTGCGGCTGGGCGCGCGGCTCGCGGAGGGCCACTAGCAGCGACCGGGCCCGGCCCGTCAGGCGGAGGCGCAGAAGCGGGGACAGTCCCCGCCCGAGCGGGGAAGGGGACCGTCCCCGTCGGCTCTCCTAGGCCTGGGCGGCGGTGGCGGGGCGGTCGCGAGCGCGGCCCCGGCCGACGTGGTAGCCGTCCCGCGTCAGCTCGGCGACGACGGTCTCGCGGGCTTTGTAGATCCGCCATTTGACCGTCGCCAGGGTCGTCTCGAGCGCCTCGGCGATCTCGGCGTAGCTCAGCCCGACCACGTCGCGCAGGAGCAGCGCCATCTTCAGATCGAGGCTGAGACCCGCGATCGCCTCCCAGACCGCCTCCATGCTCTCGATCGGCTCGGCCGGCGCGACGGACAGGTGCAGCTGAGGCGCGGAGCTCAGCTCGATGGTCGGGCGGCCGCGGCGCTCGCGCGCGCGGAGCTCGTCGACGACCCGGTGCTTCGCCACCTGGAACAACCAGGTCGTGAACTGGCAGCGGTTATCAAAGCCGGGTAGCGCCTGGTACACGCGCAGGAACACCTCCTGGCACACGTCCTCCGCGAGGGCGCGGTCACCGCCCAGGATCCGCGCGATGTAGTTGTAGAGCGGGGTCTGGTACTGCCGGACGATCAGCGCAAAGGCGCGCTCGTCGCCACGGCGCGCGAGACGGAGAACGTTCGGATCTGGCTGCGGAAGGGCCAAGAGGTGAAGCGTTGGTTACGAGAACCAGAGCGAGTATAGACATTCACCCACTTCGCGCTGGTGTTGACCAGCACCTTCCCACAACGGCTGTTCGCTATGCGAGCAGCGATGCCCCGCGCATCGTGGCGGGAGGCTCGACGGAAAGCAGCTCGAGCACGGTCGGCGCGACGTCCGCCAGCTTGCCGCCGTCGCGCAAGCGCAGGCCGGGCCGGGTGGCGATGAACGGCACGGGGTTGGTGGTGTGGGCCGTGTTCGGGCTGCCGTCCGGGTTCAGCATCACCTCGGCGTTCCCGTGGTCGGCCGTGACGAGGCAGATGCCGCCCCGCGCCTCGGCGGCCTCGACGACCCGCGCCAGGCAGCGGTCGACCGCCTCGACGGCGGCGACGGCGGCCGGGATCACGCCCGTGTGCCCGACCATGTCGGGATTGGCGAAGTTCACGAGCCCGAAGCGGACCTCACGAGCCGCGATCCCGGCGCAGAAGCGCTCGGCGACGCCCTCCGCGCTCATCTCCGGCGCCAGGTCGTAGGTGGCGACGTCGCGGCGCGAGTCGACGAGCTCCCACTGCTCCCCGCGCTGGCGGTGCTCGGAGCCGCCGTCGAAGAAATAGGTGACGTGGGCGTACTTCTCGGTCTCGGCCGCGTGCACCTGGGCGATCCCGGCACCCGCGAGCGTCGACGCGAGCACGTCGCTGAGCGCCTCGCTGGGGAACGCCACGGGCGCGTCGATGTCGTCGGCGTACTCGGTCATCTGCACCAGGAACGGCAGTGGCGGGGACGATCCCCGGTCGAACTCGGAGAAGCCGGGATCGACCAGCGCCCGGGTCAGCTCGCGGGCGCGGTCGGGGCGGAAGTTGAAGAAGACCACGGCGTCCCCCTCCCGGATTCTCCCCTCGGCGGGGTCGCCGATCACGATCGGCTGGATGAACTCGTCCGTCTCCCCCGCCTCGTATCGGGCCTTCACGGCCGCCACCGGATCGTCCGCCCGTTCGCCCTTCCCGTGCACGATCGCGTCGTAGGCGCGCGCGATCCGGTCCCAGCGCCGGTCGCGATCCATCGCGTAGTAGCGGCCGCACACCGTCGCGACCCCGGGGATGCCCTCGAGGTAGCCGGCGCCACCCGTCGGCGACGTGTCGCGGCCGTCGGTGAACGCGTGCACGTGCACCCGCTCGACGCCCTCGCGCGAGGCGAGCTCGATCAGCCCGCGCAGGTGGCGGACGTGGCTGTGGACGCCGCCGTCGGAGACCAGCCCGAGCAGGTGCAGGGCCGAGCCGCGGGCGCGGCGGCAGGCGTCGACGAGCACCGGGTTGTCGTAGAACGCGCCCGAGTCGAGGTCGTCGTCGAGGCGCACGAGGTCCTGGCGCACGACCCGGCCGGCGCCCAGGTTGGTGTGGCCCACCTCGGAGTTGCCCATCTGGCCCTCTGGCAGTCCGACGGCGCGGCCGGACGCGGCCAGCTGCGTGTGCGGGTAGCGCCCCCACAGGTCGTCGAACACGGGCGTCGAGGCGAGCTCGACTGCATTCCCCGGCCCCGGCGGCGCCATCCCCCATCCGTCGAGGATGACGAGGCAGACGAGCGGCTCGCTCATCCCGCCGCGGCGGCGGCGATCGCGGCCAGATCGGCCGGGTCGAGGCTGGCGCCGCCGATCAGGCCGCCGTCGATGTCCGGCCGGGCGAACAGCTCGCCCGCGTTGTCGGGCTTGACGCTGCCGCCGTACTGGATCCGCACCCGCTCCCCCACGCCGTGGATGCCCTCGACCAGCCCGCGGATGAAGGCGTGCGCGGCCTGGGCGATCTCGGGCGTGGCGGTGAGCCCCGTCCCGATCGCCCACACGGGCTCGTAGGCGATGGTCGTCGCCGCCACCTGCTCGGCGGTGAACCCGTCCAGGCCGGCGCGCACCTGGCGCTCGAGCACGATCTCGGTCAGGGCCGCCTCGCGCTCCTCGGCGGTCTCGCCGACGGCGAGGATCACGCGCAGGCCGGCCGCGTGCGCGCGGGCGGCCTTCTCGTTCACGTCCTCGTCCGTCTCGCCGAAGAGCTGGCGCCGCTCGGAGTGGCCGATCAGCACCCCGTCGACGCCGGCGTCGAGCAGCATCCCGGCGGAGACCTCGCCGGTGAACGCGCCCTTCTCGGCCTGGTGCACGTTCTGCGCGTAGACGGCGACGGGCGTGCCCTGGGCCGCCTCGACGGCCGCCGCCAGCGCCGTGAAGGGCGGGCACACCGCCACGTCGACGCCGTCGGTCACGCCCGCGGCGAACGCGCGGACGAAGGCGGCCGCCTCGGGCGCCGTCTTGTGCATCTTCCAGTTGCCCGCGACGAAGGGACGCCGGCTCATACGGCGGCCGCCTCCTCGAGCGCGGCCACGCCCGGGAGCGTCTTCCCCTCGACCAGCTCGAGCGCCGCGCCGCCGCCGGTGGACACGTGCGTGATCCGGTCGGCCACGCCGGCGACGTTCACCGCCGCCACCGAGTCGCCGCCGCCCACCACCGAGACCGCGTCCGACGCCGCCACCGCCTCGGCGACGGCCAGGGTGCCGCGGGCGAACGGCTCGAGCTCGAACACGCCCATCGGCCCGTTCCAGAACACGGTGTGCGCGCCGAGCAGCCGCTCCGCGTAGCCGGCGACCGTCTCCGGGCCGATGTCGAGTCCCATCCAGCCGTCCGGGATCGCGTCGGCGGCCACCGTTCGCACCGCGGCGTCGGCCGCGAACCGGTCGGCCACCACGACGTCCGTCGGCAGCACCAGCTCGCACCCGCGCTCGGCGGCGTCGGCGAGGGCGCGGCGGGCCGTCTCCTGGCCGTCCGCGTCCTCGTGCCGGGATGCGCCGACCGACATGCCCTGCGCGGCGAAGAAGGTGAACGCCATCGCGCCGCCCACCAGGATCGCGTCGGACAGGTGCGTGAACCGGTCGATCACGCCGATCTTGTCGGCCACCTTGACCCCGCCGATCACGACGACGAACGGGTGCTCCGGCGCCTCGAGGAGCCGCCGGAACGCCTCCAGCTCGGCCTCGAGCAGGAGCCCCGCCGCGGCCGGCAGCAGGTGGGCGACTGCCTCGGTGGAGGCGTGGGCGCGGTGGGCCGCGCCAAACGCGTCGTCCACATAGAGGTCGGCCAGCGCCGCCAGCTCGGCGGCCAATTCGGGATCGTTCTTCGTCTCGCGGGGGTCGAAGCGCAGGTTCTCGAGCAGGCGGAGCGGTCCCTCCTCGTCCCCGAACGCCACCGGCTCGCCCAGGAGCTCGGACATCCGCGCGGCGACGGGCCGCAGCGACAGGGCCGGGTCGGGCCCGCCCTTCGGCCGGCCCAGGTGCGAGCAGACGACCACCTCGGCCCCGTGCTCGCGCAGGTACCGGATCGTGGGGAGGGCGGCGCGGATGCGGGAGTCGTCGGCGATCCGGGCCCCGTGGAGGGGCACGTTCAGGTCGGCGCGCACGAGCACCCGCGCGCCCTCGACGGGCAGGTCGCGAACCGTCCTCACGCCACCTTCGCGATCAGGTCGGCCACGCGGCACGAGTATCCCCACTCGTTGTCGTACCAGGAGACGACCTTGACCAGGTTCCCGTTCACCATGGTCAGCGGCGAGTCGAAGATCGAGCTGTACGACTCGCCCACGATGTCGCTCGAGACCAGCGGGTCGTCGCTGTAGCGGAGGATGCCGGTCAGCGAGCCGGTATCGGCGGCGGCCTCGAAGGCCTCGTTCACCTCGTCCTTGCTCGTCTCCCGGCCGACCTGGGCGACGAGATCGGTCACCGATCCGTCGGTCACGGGCACGCGCATCGAGATGCCGTCGAGCTTGCCCAGCATCTCGGGGATGACGAGGCCGATCGCCGTGGCCGCGCCGGTCGACGTCGGGATGACGTTCGCGGCGGCGGCGCGGGCGCGGCGGTAGTCGCGGTGCACGGCGTCCAGGATCTGCTGGTCCTGGGTGTAGGCGTGCGTCGTCGTCATGAATCCGCGCTCGATGCCGAAGGTCTCGTGCAGCACCTTGACGAGCGGCGCCAGGCAGTTCGTGGTGCAGGACGCGTTGGAGATGATGTTGTGCCGGCCGGCGTCGTACTTGTCGTCGTTCACGCCGATGCAGATCGTGATGTCGGGCTCGGTGGCGGGCGCGCTGATGATGACCTTGCGGGCGCCCGCGTCGAGGTGCTTGGACGCGGCGTCGCGCTTCGTGAAGAGCCCGGTGGACTCGACGACGACCTCGACGCCCATGTCCTTCCACGGCAGGCTGCCCGGGTCGCGCTCGGACAGCACCGCGACGTCCTTGCCGTCGACCACCAGCTTGCCCTCCCCCGCCTCGACGGTGCCGGCGAAGCGGCCGTGCACGGTGTCGTAGCGGAGCAGATGGGCCGCGATCTTCGGATCCATCAGGTCGTTGACGGCGACGATCTCGTATCCGGAACCGCGCTCACGAGCGGCGCGAAAGACGTTTCGG
The DNA here is from genome assembly GCA_025928435.1 of Thermoleophilia bacterium. Next base: position 9,367 of record JAICJM010000050.1, on the reverse strand, counting down.
CCGATGCGCCCAAACCCGTTGATGCCAACGCGTACGCTCATTGAACTCCCTCGTCGGTTCCCGGAACGAGGAAATACTACCGACCGCGCGAGGGCCGGCCGGGCGCGCGTTCGGTTCGGCGAGGGGGCGCCGAACCGGAGGGGGAGTAACGCGGGTGACCGGCAGAATCGGGCAGCGTCAGATGGGGTCTGGATCCGTCGCGCGGGGGATGCCGGTCACCCGCGAACACTTTCACCATGATCGGTGGGACCCCCATTTGGAGCCACCCCCGAACGGGTGAATTCTTTAGGAAAGTGTTAGAAAGATCTGACGGTGCGGTTAGCGCGAGGCCGCGCCGGCCGCCCGGGTGAGCGTGCGCATCCGCCCCGCCACGGTCGACTTCGGCAGGGGCGGGCGGGCCCGGCGGCCGAGCTCCGCCAGCGACAGGTCGGGATGCCGCAGCCGCAGCCTCGCCACCTGGCGCAGGCCCGCGTCGAGCGCGTCCAGGTCGAGCTCCGCGATGGCCTCGGCCTGCGCCCGGGCGGCGGCGCCCTGGCGGGCCAGGTTCGCCTCGTCGCAGTTCGTCGCCCGGTTCACACGCTCGCGCGTGCGGCTGATGACCTCGGCCTCGTCGAGGCTGAGGACGGCGTCGTGCGCCCCCATGTGGGCGAGCAGGTCGCGGATGGCCGGCTTGCTCTTGGTGTACGCGATCGCGTGGCCGCGGCGGCCGGCGACGCGCAGCTCGATCCCGTCGGCGCGGGCGACGCGGCGGACGAGGGCCGCCCCCTCCGGCTCGGCGACCCGGATCTCGAGGTGCCCCGGCGCGCGCGGGCCGGACACGGACCCCGCGGCGACGAACGCGCCGCGCAGGTGGGCGGCCCGGCAGCAGCGCCGCTGGAGCAGCCTCCCGGGCGGCTCGTCGAGGGGCACCAGGCCGGTCGAGAGCAGGCCGATCTCGTGCAGGAGCTGGAGGCTGCGATCGCCATCCAGGCGCACGACGACGCGCGTCCCGCGGGCGAAGCGCGGCTCCCGGAACGACGCCAGGCCGCCGTCGCCGCCCAGGTCGCGCACGAGCAAGAACGCCAGCCGGGCGGCCGCGGCGTCGGCCAGCTCCGCGCGCACGGCGACCTCACCCGAGGAGAGCTCGAGCGTGCCGGCGTGGCGGAAGATCCCGCACAGGAGCGCCCGAGCGCAGCACACGCGCCGCGGCGGCCGCTCGGTCAGCTCGCGGCGGACGGCCTCGCCGAACCCGGCCCGGCTCACGCGGGCACCGGCCGCCGCCGGCGCGCGACCCGCACGAGCAGCCGCGCGAGCCGGTCGGGGTCGTGCTGCCACTCGCCCGCCAGGCGGCTGCCGACCACCTGCATCCCCAGGCGGCGCAGGCCGCCCCGGTCGACCGGCACCGGCGTCCCGAACTCGGCCCGGTTACGGCTGACGACGACGGTGTCGACGAGCCCCGGGCCGACGTGGTCGAGAATGCGGCTGACGTGGTCGGACGCGCGGTAGCCGTCGGTCTCGCCCGGCTGCTGGAGCAGGTTGCACACGTAGATGCGGGGCACGGTTGCGGCCCGCACGGCGTCGGCGATGCCGGGCACGAGCAGCGGCGGGAGCGTGCTCGTGAAGAGGCTCCCCGGCCCCATCACGATCGCCTCGGCGCGGGCGATCGCCTGCAGCGCGCGCGGGTGCGCCGACGGGTCGGGCGGATCGAGGCGCACGTGCTGGCACTGGGCGCCGTCGGCCGCGAGCGCCGTCTCGCCGCGCACCTCGCGCCCGTCCGCGAAGCAGGCGACGAGCTCCACCATGTCGACCGTGCTCGGCACGACGCGGCCGGCGACGGCGAGCACCCGCGCCGACTCCGACACGGCCCGGTCGAAGCTCCCGAACATGTCCGTGAGGCCGGCCAGAAAGAGGTTGCCGAAGCTGTGGCCGGCCAGCTCTCCGGTCGTGAACCGGTGCTGGAACAGCTGCCCCACCAGCGACTCGTCCTCGGCCAGCGCGACCAGGCAGCTGCGCAGGTCGCCCGGCGCCGGCATCGAGAAGTCTCGCCGCAGCCGGCCGCTCGAGCCGCCGTCGTCGGTCGTGGTCACGACGGCCGTCACGTCGGCGACCCGCTTCAGTCCGCGCAGGATCATGCTCAAGCCCGTGCCCCCGCCGAGACAGACGACGCGGACGCCGCGCCGGCGCGGAGGCCGTCCGGGCGAGTCGGCCCGCGGATCCGGAATCGACGGCACCCGGTGAGGTTAGCTCCGGTGTGGCGCGCCGGTGCGGCGGCGCAGGATCAGTACGCCGCCCGCGAGCGCCGCGATCACCGCCGCTGCGCCGGCCGCCCACAAGGCGTGGGAGCGCGCGATGTTCTCGCTCTTCCTCCCGCCGCGCCAGTCGGCCCCGAGGATGTCCTCCGCAGTCGTCTCAGGGACAGTCGGGCCGTTGGCGACGATGTGGCGGGCGACGATCTCGCGGCCGCAATGCACGGCGTCGATCCGCACCCGCTGTCCATCGCCAATGTACGGGAGCCCCTGGCGCGTCAGGCCGGTCACGCGCGTCCGCGCATCGAGAAAGACGTCGACCGGCCGGCCGCCGGCCGCGAGCTCGATTCCACCGGCAAAGTAGCCGCGCCCTCACCCGCGTGGCAGCCGGGGCGGGAACGCCGGGAACGTCGGAGCAGCCCGGCTCGAGCGTGTCGGCCAGGGGTGTGCCCGGTCGGAACGTTGAGTGTCCGTGCGCTCCGTAGAGGAAGTACGCCCGGTCGTGCCGCACGACGATGAACGCACACCGTGCGGAGGCGGGCACGGGTGCGGCCACGTTCCAGCCGGTCGCGATGGCCACCGCCACGACAAGGGTGGATGCGCGTCTCACGCCGGCTTTGACGCGGAACCCCGCGCGCGAGTTCCTGCCACATGAATAGCCGGTGCCTGGCACCGGTCATTCACTCAGGCGGGTTAGCCCGTGCGATGCAGCGCGTCGTAGACCCCGCGGCCGACCTTGGCCGGGAGGCCGGGGACGGCCTCGAGCTCGTCGCGGGTCGCGTTCACGAGCGCGTCGGCGGTCTCGAAGCGCTGCATCAGCAGCCGCCGCCGGGCCGGGCCGACACCGGGCAGGCTGTCGAAGATCGAGTCGATGCTGGAGCGGCTGCGACGCTGGCGGTGGAACCCGAGCGCGAACCGGTGGGCCTCGTCGCGCAGCCGCTGCAAGAGCTGGAGGCCGGCGGAGGCGCGGTCGAGCACGATCGGCGCCGAGCGGCCGGGGACGAACACCTCCTCGGCCCGTTTCGCCAGCGAGATCACGGCCACCCGCGGAAGCTCGAAGCCGGCCATCGCATCGACCGCCGCTCCGAGCTGGCCCTTGCCGCCGTCGATCACCACCAGGTTGGGGGCGGTGGCGAAGCTGCGGTCGTAGTCGTCGGCCTCGACCGACGTCATCCGCGCGAACCGCCGCCCGACCGCCTCGGCGATCATGGCGAAGTCGTCCTGGCCGCCGCTGTAGCGGATCCCGAACTTGCGGTAGTCGGACTTCTTGGCGACCGCGTCCTCGAACACGACCATCGAGGCGACCGGGTTGCTCGTGCCGAGGTTCGAGATGTCGAAGCACTCCATCCGCACCGGCAGCACCTCGAGGTTGAGCGCCTCGCGCAGCTCCTCGAGCGCCTCGATCCGGCGGGCACGGGTGCGCTCGCGCATGAGCGTGTCGTGCTCGAGCGCAAGGTCGGCGTTGCGCATCGCCATGTCGGCCAGCCGCCGCTTCTCGCCGCGCTGGGCCGTGCGCACCTCGACGCCCGCCCCGCGGCGATCGCCCAGGAACGTCTCCAAGAGGTCGGCGTCCTCGAAGAACTTCGGCACGACCACCTGTCCGGGAATCGCCACCTGGCCGCCGTAGTACTCGAGCGCGAACCCCCACAGCACGTCGGACGGGCTGCTCTCGGCCGCGTTCTCGAGGTAGAAGCCGTGGCGGTCGGACAGGCGCCCGTCGCGCAGGTGGAAGAGCTGCACGTTCGCGGTGTCGCCGCTGCATGCGATGCCCAGGATGTCCGCCGACCCCAGGCTGCGGCGATCGGCGACCTGCCGCTCGGACAGATGGCGCACCGCCATCAGGCGGTTGCGGTAGCGGGCGGCGTCCTCGAACTCGTGCTCCTTCGCCGCCCGCTTCATCTCCGCCTCGAGCCGCCTCTCCAAGGGGCGCACCCGGCCGGACAGGAACTCCACCACGTTCTCGATCACCGTCCGGTACTCGTCCGGGCCGATGTAGCCGACGCACGGGGCCGCGCAGCGGCCGATGTGGTAGTCGAGGCAGGGGACGCCCGAGCGGCGGCCGGGCTGCGGGCCCTCGCAGGGGCGATACGGGAAGACCCGGTTCAGGACGTCGAGCGTTTCCCGCACCTTCTTCGCGCTCGCGTACGGGCCGAAGTAGAGCACCCCCTTGCGGTGCCGCTCACGCGTGAACATCACCCGCGGGTACTCGTCGCCGACCGTGACGGCGATGTACGGGTAGGACTTGTCGTCGCGCAGGCGGATGTTGAACGCCGGCCGGTAGCGCTTGATCAGGTTCTGCTCGAGCAGCAGCGCCTCGGTCTCGGACTCGGCCGCGACGAACTCGATCTCGTCGATGCGCTCCACGAGGCCCGCGGTCTTCACGGTCGCGTGGAGGTCGCGGCGGAAGTAGGAGCTCACCCGTTTGCGCAGGGACTTGGCCTTGCCGACGTAGATGACGTCGCCCTCGTCGCTGCGGAACATGTATACCCCGGGCTGATCGGGAAGGGCGCGGAGCTGGGCCTCGAGGCGCTGGCTGCGCTCGCTGCGGGCGACGGCGGACATCGGGATCCATCGTAGCCTCGGCACCTCTCGGCGCCCGCCCGAGCTCACCGCAGGTTTGGATCCAGAATTGCTAGGATCGCATCCAATCTACCGAGGAGGGTCTCCGTGTCAGAGCTCAAGGGCATGCTCACGGCGAACCAGGACTTCCAGAAGAGCTTCACCGAGGGCGACAAGCCGACGCCCCCGGCCAGGAAGGTCGCGATCGTCACCTGCATGGACGCCCGCATCCACCCCGAGAAGGCGCTCGGGCTCGAGATCGGCGACGCGCACATGATCCGCAACGCCGGTGGCCGCGCCTCCGACGACGCCCTGCGCTCGCTCGTGATCTCGTCGCGGCTGCTCGGGACGACCGAGTTCGCGGTCATCCACCACACCGAGTGCGGGATGCTCACCTTCACGAACGACCAGCTGCACGCCAAGCTGCACGAGGAGACCGGCACCGACGCCTCGCACATCGACTTCCTCACGTTCGGCGATCTCGAGCAGAGCGTCCGCGACGACGTCTCCTCGATTCTCGCGTCGCCGTTCATCGACGACTCGATCTCGGTGTCCGGCTACATCTACGACGTCAAGACCGGCGCCGTCACGCAGGTCGTCGCACCGACCACCGCGATCGTCAGCGCCTCCTAGAACGGGTTGAGCGAGTCCGCGAGCGAGCGGCCGGCGTCGAGCACGGCGCCGGCCGCCCGCCGCGCGCCTCCGGCCAGCCAGTGCCGCTCGCGGTACACGCAGGCAGCGGCCAGCACGGTCACGCCGGCGAGCATCAGCGCGGCGCCGACCGGCGGCACCTCGGCCGACCCGGCGCCGAGCGCGACCAGGTCGAGGCCCGCGGTCATCGCGCCGGCGGACGTGAGCGCACTGCTGGCAGCCTGCGCCCCGTACCAGACCCGGTCCTCGCGCCTGCGGGCGGTCCAGGCCTGATAGGCGAAGAGCGCGCTGAACCCGAGGCCGAGCGGGGCCGTCAGCCGCGTCGCCCACAGGGACGGGCCGGCGAGCTCGACGCCGCCGCGGGCGATCGCGAGGCCGCTCTCGACGCCGTCCCAGGTCGCGCCGGCGAACGTCGCGACGTCGCGCAGGTGCGGGTCGGGCAGGAACGTTGCCGCGGCGGTGAGCCCGAACCGGGCCAGGTTCCGGAAGCCGGCGGCCGCCTGCACCGAGAGCCGGCTGCCGAGATGGTCGCCCTGCTCGCCGCCCCGCTCGAGCGCCTTCTCGGCCGTATCGATGAGACCCGTCGATTCCGGTCCCTCCTCCCCCGCGTCGGGCACCGACGCGGTCGCGCCGACCGCCCGGACGGCGGCCGCGGCCAGCGGCAGCAGGCGCACGGCGCCGGAGAAGCCGCGCAGCCCGACGCCCGACGCCGCCCGCAGGACGAGGGCGGCCGCCGAGCGATCGCCCAGGGCGTCGCCCAGCGCCGCAGCCAGGTCGCCCGGGTGCCTGCGCATGGCGGAGGCGAGGGCCGCCGCCGCAGCGTCGGGATCGCGGGCCAGGCCCAGGCGCAGCTCGGCGGCGAGCGCGTGCGGCGGCACCTGGTGGGCCCGGGCCGCCGCCTCGACCGCAGGGTCGGCCGGCTCCGCGACAGGTCCGCCGGCGAACAGCCGCCCGAAGCCGTCCCAGCCGCCGGCCACGAGCGGCTCGAAGCGAACCTCCGCCCCGGTGTGCGGCGCGACGACGACCGTGCCGCCGCCGACGTACATGCCCACGTGGTGCGGGGCGCCGGAGCCCGTCCCGACGAACGCGAGGTCGCCGGGCAGAAGGTCGGCGGCGGAGACCGGGCGCGAGTCGTGCCACAGATCGGCGGCCGTCGGCCGCCCCGGCAACGGGTCGCCGGCCGCGGCGTAGGCGTAGTCGATCAGCCCGGAGCAGTCGAACCCGCCCTCCGACCTGCTCTCGCCGCCCCACACGTACGGCCACCCCACCTGCGCCTCGGCCGCGGCGACCGCGGCGAGCGGCCCCCGGCCTCCGTGCAGGTCGACCGGCCGGAAGGCATCGGGCGCCAGCGACGCCGAGTAGTCGACGCCGGCCCGGGCACGGGCGTCCACCTCCCGGGACTGGCGCCCGGCGACCGGCACCGAGCCGTCGACGTCCAGCGCCACGGCGACGTCGACGGCGCGCGGGACCGGGCCGTCGCGAACGAGCCCGAAGGAGACGAGCCGGGCGCCGTTGCGGCTCGCCGCGCCGGCGGCGACGCTGCGCAATTCGGCGGCATTCGCGCCGGGGTCGTCGACTAGGCGCGTCGCCGCCGCGACCGCGGCGAGGTCGGCAGCCCGCTGGGCGTGTCCTCCGCCCGCCGCCACCAGGCTCAGGTAGCCCAGGAGGACGCCGCCGAGCAGGACGACGGCGATCGCCGCGACGGCCGCGACCGAGATCTGGCCCCGCTCGCTCACGGGAGCGCCGCCCGGGCGACGGCGGTCGTATGGGCGAGCCCGCCGGCCAGCGGCACGGACAGCGTGACGAGCAGGGTGTGGCCGTGCACCCGGATCGCGGCGCCGCGGCGAAGCCTGTCGGGGACGGGTCGGCCCTCGGCGACGATCACGGCCGCCTGGTCGGCGATGCCCTGGGCGCGGTTCTGCGCGGCCCATGCAACCAGCACCGCCTGCAGGGCGACCGCCACCATCGCCGCCAGCGCCGCGAACGCCACCAGCTCGACGGCCGCCTGGCCACGCTCGCCGGTCACGAGCGCACCTCGGCCGCCGATGCCGAGACGTCGGCGTCGAATCCCGGGAGCACGGCCGGGATGTGAACCCGTACCGTCACCCGCCCGCCGGAGGCCTCGACACGTGCGCCCGGGCGCATCGACGCGGGCAGCGCGGCCAGTGCCGCCGGCCGGAGCGGCGATCCCGCGAGCGCGGCCCGGGCAGCCGCACGGGCGGCGCTCTCGGCCGACACGAGCGTCCAGCCCGCGAGGGCGGCCTGCCATATGGCGAAGGTGAGCGCGACGAGCACGGGCAGCAGCACGACGGTCTCGACGCTCGCCTGACCGTGCTCACGTGGGTACGCCTGCGCTCGTTCCACGCGTTCGAGGGTAGGGCCCGCGCCTGTCACGGAACAACGCCCGGGGCGTTGCAAGAGTGTCAGGAATGCCCTGCTACGATCGATGCAGGATGAGCGACGACGGCAGCACCTCGGACGGCGGCACGCCGAACAACTCCGCCGGCGAAGACCGCCAGTTCGTCCACTTCTCGTTCTACAAGCTCGACCCGGCCTGGCGGCGCCTGCCGGAGGCGGAGCAGGAGTCGTCGCGCGCGGAGCTGGCGGCGGTCATCGAGTCGTTCGGCGAGCGCTTCGCCCTCCGCCCCTACACGATCGCCGGCCTGCGGCCAGATGCCGACTTCATGCTGTGGAAGGTGTCCGAGCGGCTCGAGGACTTCCAGGAGATCGGCACGGCGATCATGTCGACCGCGATGGGATCGTACCTCGAGACGCCGTACGCGTACCTGTCGATGACGCGGCGCTCGCAGTACGTGAAGGGCGAGGGCCGTTCGATGCACAAGCGCGGCCGCATCATGTGGAACCCCGACTCGCGCTACCTGCTCATCTACCCGATGGTCAAGACGCGGGCCTGGTACCAGCTCTCGAAGCCGGCGCGGCAGGGGATCATGAACGAGCACATCGCGACCGGACACCAGTTCCCGACGGTGAAGATCAACACGACGTACTCGTACGGGATCGACGACCAGGAGTTCGTGGTCGCGTTCGAGACGGACTACGTCGGCGACTTCCTCGACCTGATGATGCGCCTGCGCGAGACCGAGGCGAGCCGCTACACGGAGCGGGACACGCCGATCTTCACGTGCATCTCGTGCTCCGTGCCCGAGGCGCTGCGGTCGCTGGGCGGCGCGGCCCAGGCCCTGCTCGCGACCGACTGACCGTGGCCGCAGTGCGGCGTCGGCCGTACACTCGGGACATGCGCGAGCGCGTGATCGCCGGCGGGGTGGTGGTTGGTGTTCTCAGCCTGGCGGCGTCCATCTTCGCCTTCGTCTCCCGGAACACCGGAGCGTGCGGCAAACCGGAGACTTGCCGCGTTGCGGGCGCGCTGAATCCGCATCCGTACGCCGACTACGGATACGCGCTCGTCGCGATCGGGCTGATCGCGATCGGGCTCGCGATCCACCTCGCGGCGCGGCGACGCACGGCCGGCTGAAGAGGCCGCGACGTTGACGAGGCGCTCGCACGCCGCCTCGTCGACGAGCAGTTCCCCGAGTGGGCCGCGCTGCCGCTGTGCCGGATCGAGCCGAGCGGCACCGACAAGGCGATCTTCCGGCTCGCTGGCGCCCGTCGTACCGGCCGAGATCCCGGTCCCGGTCGCACAGGGCAGGGGCGCGGAAACCCGCTCGCCGAGCGCGACGCCGAGCTGCAGGGCTGACTACACGCCCGAGAACAACCCGCCGCTATATCACGAGGGCCAGGCGTGGCTCGCCGTTCTGCGGTCGGAGCGGGCCTAACCGCCGGCCTGCGCGGCCGCGCTCACAGGTGGTAGCGCTTCGACTCCTCCCACGCCCACACCATCGCGAAACCGCCCGCCAGGGCGATCAGCACGAGCGGGAGCGTGAACCCGCCCAGTGAGACGAGCCCGAACTGCG
>JAICJM010000163.1 GCA_025928435.1 Thermoleophilia bacterium | reverse complement strand
GAGCTGCGACAGCACGGCGGCGGCCGGCAGGTGAGAGTCGGCCGCGGCGGGCGTGCCGGAGCCGGTGTCCTTGTCGGTGTCGGTGAGGCCGGAGGAGTCGCCTTCGGCCTTCGAGCCCCCCGCATCAGCGGTCCAGGCCTTGGTGGCGGTGGTGCCGGGCGGCGATTCTGTCGCCGCTGCCGATCCGAGCGCCGTCTCGAAGGCGTCGGTCGGCGGGTCGTCGCCGCGTTTGGGCGACGCCGGCGCCGGTGCGGCCGGGGCCGCGACGGCGTTGACGGGGTCGTTCATGTGGCGCTTCCTGTCGGGGTGGTCGGGATGGAGCCGCCCGAGTACCGGGCGTAGTTCGCGAGGACGTCGGAGACGTAGCTCTGGGTCTCCGGGTAGGGCGGGACGCCGCCGTAGGACTCGACCGCGCCGGGGCCGGCGTTGTAGGCGGCCAGGGCGAGGCGCACGTTGCCGCCGAAGTGATCGAGCTGGTCGCGCAGGTAGTGCGTGCCCGCGTCGATCGACTGGGCCGGGTCGTACACGTTCGTCACGCCGAGGCCGCGGGCCGTGCCCGGCATCAGCTGCATCAGCCCGCCGGCGCCGGCCGCGCTCTGGGCGTTCGGGTTGAAGCCGGACTCCTGCTGGATGACGGCCTCGATCAGGGCGGGGTCGACGTCGTACTTGCGGGCGGCGGCCGCGATGTCGGAGGCGTAGGGCGCCGCGGCGGCGGGCGCGCCGGAGCCGGCCGGGGCCGTCGACGCCTGCGAGCTGAGCACCTGGGAGAAGCTCGTCGACGCCGGCGGGGAGCCGAACGACGCGGTCTGGACGGGCGCGAGCGCAGCCTGGAGCGAGAGCACCTGGTCGATGCGGCCGATGGCGGCGTCGAGGCTCATGCGGCGCTCCGGTTGCGAAGGTGGGTGGTGAGGGCGATCTCGGCCAGCGACTGCTCCTCCTGGCGGGCGAGCTCGCGGTTGTGCTCCGACTCGCGCCGGCGCTTCAGCCGCTCGAGCACCTCGCGCTCGCGCCCGGCCTCGACGAGGCGGCCGCGGCTGAACTCGACCTGCTGCGCCGAGGCGGCCAGCTCCTGTTGCGCGGCGTCCTGCTCGCGCTCGGTGCGGGCCACGAAGGCCTCGCGGGCCTGGAGCTCGTGCCCGGTCACCCCCGAGCCGTGCGAGGGCGTGCGCGCCCGGCGCGCGGCGGCGGCCCGACGGGATGCGTCCCGCAGGGCAGACTCACGCCTGACCTGGAGGGCCAGCTCTTGGGCGAGCTGCTCCTTGGCCTGCTGCTCCGCCTGCTCGCGGAGCGCGCGGACGGGCTCGAGATTGAAGGTGAACGTCTTTCGCATGACTTGGGGGGGGCCGGCGTGGCCGGCGCCCCACGGGTAATCGGCGGCCGGCCCCCGGGATTGAGGGGCGGTCGAGGCCGCCCGGCTGGCCGTGGGCGGCTAGCCGAGCGCCTTGCCGATGGCGTCGAGAACGCGGTCGGGCTGGAACGGCTTGACCACGAAGTCCTTGGCGCCGGCCTTGATGGCCTCCAGCACCTTCGACTCCTGGCCCAGTGCGGAGCACATGACCACCTTCGCTGCCGGCTCCATGGTCAGGATCTCCCGCAGCGCGGTGAGCCCGTCCTTCTCCGGCATGGTGATGTCGAGCGTCATGATGTCCGGGCGCAGCGACTGGTACTGGGCGACGGCCTCCTGGCCGTTCGCGCCCTCACCCACGACCTCGTGCCCGGCCTTGGCCAGGACGTCGCTGAGCATCTTCCTCATGAACGCGGCGTCGTCCACGATCAGCACGCGTGCCATCAGTTGGTTCCTCCTTCAGGTGTTTCGTCAAATGTGTGATTGGCTCCCGACACGGGGAGCACGGATTCGATGCGAACGGCCCACTCGTCGTCGACGAGCAGCAGGCGTCCGGTGCCGAACAGCCGACCGTTCACGAACAGGTCGACGGGGTCGTCCGGCGCGCGGTCGAGCTCGACGACGGCGCCGGTGGCGAGCCCGACGGCGCGGCCGATCGGCATCCGGGTGCGGCCGAGCTCGGCCCACACCCGCACGGGCACGGCCCGCACGGAGTCGGAGGAGATCCGCTCGCCGTCGCCGGGCCGGGCGCGGCCGTCTGCGGCGGCCTGGGCGTCCAGCTCGTCGAACGCCTCCTTCATGCGGACGACGAAGGCGTTCGGCACCAGCTGCACGAGCCGGCACGGCTCGCCCAGCAGCGTGAAGCCGACCGTGGTCGCGTGCGGCGTCAGCTCGTAGGCGTCGGCGGCCTCGCCCGGCGTCGTGAAGAAGCGCGTCTCCGGCGTGGAGATGTCGATCTCCTCGCCCAGCACGGCCGAGGTGGCCCCGGCGGCGGCGGCCATCATCTGGTTCATCGCCTCGCCGGCCGCGGACAGGTCGAGCTCCGAGAGCTCCTCGGAGTCGGCGATCTCCATCGCGTCCATGCCCATCATGGCCGCCGCCAGCCGGCGGACGCCCAGGCGGGTCATGATGAAGATGTTGCCGCCCGTGGCGCCGGTCGTGTACGAGACGTCGGCGGCGACCGCGGGCACGGGGATCGACGACAGCGGCGACTGCCCCGAGGGGACGATCGACACCGGGCTGCGCTCGATGGTCGCCGAGCTCACGATCTCGAGCACCTGCTCGATCGCGGCGCCGGTCGACTCGGCCAGCTTGATGAGTGCCTCTTCGGTGGTCATCCCGTCTCCCCCAGCCGGCCGATCACCTGCACGGCGCGGTTGTTGCCGTTGCGCCCGGGCTGGGCCCGGTGGGCGGGCACGCGGCCCGCGAAGAGGCGGACGCCGTCGGCGGCCGGCGTGCCGAAGCGCAGCACGTCGCCGGGGCCGAGGGCCAGCACGTCCTCGAGCCTCAGCTCGGTCGCGGCCACCTCCGCCCGGATCTCGACGTTCACCGCGGCCACGCTCGCCCGCATCGCCTCGACGGCGCCGGGCTCGATGACCGTGTCGCCGTACTGGCTGGCGGACAGCTTCCCGAGCACCGCCTCGACGGAGCGGTGGGGGATGACGAGCGCGATCGTCGACGACGTGCCGTCGAGCCGCACCTCCATCGTGAGCATCAGCGTCGGCTCGCTCGGCGGGGCGAGGTTCACGTTCGCGAGCTGCGACTCGATCTGGCGCAGCTCCATCGTCGTCTCGACGAGCTCGGCCCAGGTCGCCGACAGATGCTCGAGCAGCGCGTTGAACATGCGCGACACGAGCGCGGTCTCGATCTCGGTGAGCTCCCGCGGGCGCGTCTTCGTCGAGCCGGTGCTGCCCAGCAGGCGCTCGACCAGGCGCAGCATCAGCCCGAGCTCGGCGGTCAGGAGCACCTGGGTGCCGAGCGGCTGGCACTCGACGACGCCGCACACCGACGGCTGCGGGATCTGGTTCGTCGCCAGCGACCAGGTCAGCTGGTCGATCTCGAGCACGTCGAGCTCGACCGGGGTCAGGAGCTCGGTCGAGAGCCGTGACCCGATGGTGCGGCAGCAGGCCTCGTGGGCGCGCTCGAGCCGGCGCAGCTGGTCGATCGCGAACTTGTTCGGGCGCGAGAAGTCGATGTCGCGGACGCGCTTCGCGCGGCGGCGGGGCGCGGGGGCCTCCTCGGCCGGCGCCACGTTGCCCTGGCGGGCGGCCTCGACCAGCGCCGCGACCTCCTCGTTGGAAAGGACGTCGTTCTTCATGCCGCGGCCCTCAGCCGGCCGGCGTCGCGGACGGCGATCGTCTGCTCCTGGCTGCCCGCCTGCTTGCAGGTGACGAGGCCGGCTCCGACGTGGACGCGCATCGTGCGCCCGGCGTTCCCGCCGGTCAGCGTCGTCGTGATCGGGATGCCCGCGGCCGCGAGCGCGGCCTTCACGGCCTCCTCGTTGCGGCGGCCGATGTCGAGCGCTCCGCCGGCGCCGGCGGAGAACATCTGGGCGCCGCCCACGAGGACGGCGTGCAGGCGCGACTCGCTCGCGCCCAGCCCGGTCACCTGGCGCAGCAGCGCGGGCACGGCCGTGTCGGCGAACTTGCCCGGGGCCGCTCCCGCGCGCGACTCAGGCAGGACGACGTGGGCCAGCCCGGCGACCAGCGAGGCGCGGTCGAGCAGGGCGACGCCGATGCAGGAGCCCAGACCCAGTGCGATCAGGATGTCTGCCTCGTGCCGCGACACGGCGATCTCGGCCATGCGTGCCATCAGCTCGGCCATCGCTCCTCCCCCGCGGGTGATGTCCTGGGCGTCTGCGAACCGAGCAGCGCAAGGACGCAGGGAGCGTTCATACCGGTGGTGTATGGGCGCGACTGAGGACGCAGCGATGCGACGGTTCGCAGGCGCAGCGCCGCCACCGATCGCAAGTGTCGGACAACACACGCGGCCAGGCGCGCGAGGGATTCGGACTGCACCATCTAGGCAGCCTCCGCCAAGCCGAGGCCGGCCAGGAGCCGTCCGACGCCCTCGGCGCTGGGGACGAAGAGCACCCCGAAGGTGCACTCGGCGCCCTCGACCAGCATCTCGGAGTCCAGCAGGAGGGCGAAGTCGGTGTCGACCGCCGTGGCGGCCAGGGCCGTCGCGACGATCGCGCCGAGCATGTCGGCGATCGCGGCCGGCGGGCTCGGCTCGAGCTCGAGGCCGGCCATCTGACCCATCGCGCCGATGTACGAGCTGCCGAGGATGTTGCCCACCTCGCCCAGGGCGGAGAGGGCCATCTCGGAATCCGCCGGATCGACGCCGAGCAGCGAGCAGATCGTCTCCGCGCTCGTCGGGTCGAACAGCAGGACCACGGTGGCGTCGAGGTCGCCGATCACGCCGAGCACGACCGCGGTGACCTCGTCGTCGGGCGTGCCGACCGCGTCGACCGCGTCTGCGAGCTCGAGGGCGAGCGCCTTCGGCACGTTCAGGTCGACCGCGCGGCCGAGCATGCTCGAGAGCGCCGTCGCGGCGGTCCCCGAGCCGATGTTCGCAATCTCGCGCAGCCCGTCGAGCTGCATCTCGTTCAGTTCCATCTCACGCTCCTATGCCGCGTTTTGAAGTCCGGAAGCCGCGCCCGCCCCGTGGCCCGTGCGGGCCTCCGCGAGCGCGTCACAGTCGACGATCAGGCTGATCGTCCCGTCGGAGAGCACCGCGCCGCCCGAGAGGCAGCTCTGGGAGCCAGCCTCGGCCGGCAGCGGCCGGGTCACCAGCTCGCGCTGGCCCACCAGCCGCTCCACCACGAGCGCCATGCGCTGCTCGGCGCCGCGGGCGATCACCACGAACGCGGCCTCCGGGGCCGGCTCGTATCCGAGCGCCTCCGCCAGGTCGATCAGCGGCAGCACTCCGTCAGACAGCACCAGCATGCGCTGGCCGGTCACCGAGCGCACGGTCTGCTCGGCCAGGTTCACCGTCCGCTCCACCCGTTCGAGCGGGATGGCGAACGGCACGGTCTGCGACTCGACGAGCAGGGCGGGCATGATCGCGAGGGTCAGCGGCAGCCGCACCTGGACGGTGGTGCCGACGCCCTGCTCCGACGTCATGACGACGTTGCCGCCGAGGTCGCGCAGGGTCGAGCGGACGGCGTCCATGCCCACTCCGCGTCCGGAGATGTCGCTCGTCTGCTCGGCGGTCGAGAAGCCGGGCGCGAACAGCAGCTCGATGGCGCGGGGCATATCGACCGACGCGGCCTCGTCGGCGCCGATGATGCCGCGCTCGGCGGCCCTGCGGGCCACCCGGGCGGGATCGATGCCGCGGCCGTCGTCGCGCACGGTGATGATCACGTTGCCGCCGGCCTGGCGGGCGGACAGCTCGAGCACGCCGGTCGCGGGCTTGCCCGCGGCCTCGCGCTCGGCGGGCGGCTCGAGCGCGTGGTCGAGCGAGTTGCGCACGAGGTGCACGAGCGGGTCGCCGAGGGCGTCGACCACGGTGCGGTCGAGCTCGGTGTCGCGGCCGGTCAGGATCAGCTCGACCTGCTTGCCCATCTTGGCGGACAGGTCGCGGACGAGCCGGGGGAAGCGCATGAAGACGGCGTCGACCTCGATCATCCGCACCTGCATCACCAGCGCCTGGAGCGCCTGGGAGCTGCGGGTGAGGTCGCCGACGGCCTCGGCCAGGCCGTCGACCGCGGCGCCCTGGGCGAGCGACTCGACCCGGGTGCGGTGGACGACGAGCTCGCCCATGAAGTGCATGAGCTGGTCGAGCCGGACGGCGTCGACGCGGACGGTGGCGGAGGTCTTGCGGGCCTGGGGAGACGCGTGCACGGGCGCCGATGCGCCGGGGGCGCCATCGGGCTCGCCGGCGGGCGCGGGTGCCGCCGACGGGGCGGCGGGCTCGGCCGAGCCGGAGCTGACCGCGACGGTCACCGCGGCGACGTCGGGGACGGCGCGGACGGCGGCCTCGATCGTGGCGGCGTCATGCTCGGTCGCCACCCAGGCCTCGATGGCGGAGCCGCTGAACGCGTCCACCTCGTCGGGGGTCGGCGAGCTCCAGACCGTCTCGCCGTGGTCGGCGACGGCCGCGAGCGTCATGTACGCGCGGACGGACGGCATCATCACGTCGTCGGCCAGCGTGGCCGTGACGTGGACGAGCGGGACGTCGGCGCCGAAGGCGGCCACCTCCTCGGGCAGCGCGGCGGGCTTCTCGACGGGGGCCTCGACGGCCGGGGCGGCGGCCGGGGCGGCGCCCACGAGCTCGCCGAGGCGCGCGATCAGCGCGGTCGGGTCGAGCTGCTCGTCGCCGTCGCGCTCGATCGCCTCGACGGCGCCCTCGAGCGCGTCCAGGCACTCCAGCAGGACGTCGATGACGCGCCGCTCGAGCGCGCCGGTGCGGCCGCGCAGCGTCTCGAACACGTCCTCCATCGTGTGCGTCAGCGCCGCCATGCGGGCGAAGCCCATCGTGCCGCTCATCCCCTTCAGGGAATGGGCGATCCGGAAGATCTCGTCGATGGTGTCGCCGTCGTCCGGCGCCTCCTCGATGCGGATCACCGCCAGGTTCAGCGTCTGCAGGTGCTCGCGGCTCTCCGCGAGGAACATGCCCAGGTACTCGGAGGTGTCCATCAGCTCTTCCGGTAGATGAAGGGGTGGGAGGTGGCGAGGCCGAACGCCTGAGGGGTCGAGACGCGCTCGCTCGAGCCGACCATCAGGTAGCCGCCGGTCCGCAGCGCGGTTGCGAGCCGCTTGTGCAGCGCGTCGCGCACCGGCTCGGTGAAGTAGATGACGACGTTCCGGCACAGGATCAGGTCGTACGCGGCCGGCGTCACCGGGTCGCGGAGCAGGTCGCCGGTCGAGAACTTGACCATCATCCGCAGCTCGGGCTTGGCCCGCCAGCCGTCGCCGTCGCGGTCGAACGCGCGCTCGAGCTCGGCGCGCGGCGCCGTGCGGGCGTCGTCGGCGCTGAAGCGGCCCTCGCGGGCGCGGGCGACCATGCGGGCGTCGATGTCGGTGCCGCGGATCTCGACCTTGCAGCCCGGGGCGACCCGGCGGCAGATCGCCGCCAGCGTGTAGGCCTCGGCGCCGTAGGACGAGCCGGCGCTCCAGGCCCGGATCGTGCCGGCCCGGCCCAGCTCGGGCAGGATCGTCGCCCCGAGCCGGTCCCACTGCTCGGGGTTGCGCCAGAGCTGGGAGACGTTGATCGTCATGCGGTCGAGGAACTGCTCGAGGGCGTCGCGGTCGGCCGCGAGCGCATCCAGGTAGCCGGGCAGCGTGTTGATCCCGCGGCGGTCGGCGAACGAGCGGATGCGGCGCTCCATCTGGGGCCGCTTGTACTGGGCGAGGTCGATGCCGGTCAGGCGGCGGACGCCCTCGCAGAACTCGGTGTAGTCGTCGCGCTGGAAGGCGGGCTGGGACATCACGCGGCCTCCGTCGCGATCGCGTCGGGCAGCTCGTGCAGCGGCAGCTGGAGGTCGGCCAGGCCGGCCTCGGTCACCGCGCGGGGCATGCCGTAGACGATGCAGGTGCGCTCGGCCTCGACCAGGATCCGGCCGCCGGCGCGCCGCACCTCGCGGGCGCCCTCGAGGCCGTCCTTGCCCATGCCGGTGAGGACGACGAGCACCATGCGCTCGCCGAACACGCGGGCGGCGTCGCGGATCGTGATGTCGGCCCGCGGGCGCAGGCCGCCGATCTCGGGCTCCTCGCCGAGCGAGACCCGGCCGCCCTCGTGCAGGTGCAGGTGGCGGCCGCCGGGGGCCACGAGCGCGGTCTGCGGCGTCAGCCGCTCGCCGCCACGGGCCTCGGCCACGGTCAGGCCGGAGGAGCTGTTCAGCCGGGTGGCCAGCGAGGCGGTGAAGCCGGCCGGCATGTGCTGGACGATCACCGTTCCGTCGCCGAGGTCGGGCGGCAGCGCCGGGACGAGGGTCGCGAGCGCCTTGGGGCCGCCGGTCGAGCAGGCGATGACCACCGCGCGTTTGGGGCCGCCGGCCCGTCGCAGGGCGGGAGCCGGGCGCGCCGCGGGGGCGGCGGCCGTCATCGGCGGGCGCGGCCGGCGCGAGATCGCCGCCAGGCACATCTTGTCGTAGAGCTCGGCGAAGAAGCTCGCTGCCAGCGCGGCGCCGGTCGGCTTGGCGACCAGCTCGACGGCGCCCTCGGCGAGCGCGTCGACGGCATGGGCGCCGTGCGCGGGCGAGAAGGCCGAGACCACGACGACCGCGACGGGCGATCCGATCCGGCGCAGCTCCTTCAGGACATCGATGCCGTTTCGGCCCGGCATGGCGAGGTCGAGCGAGAGCACGTCGGGGCGGTGCAGGGCGCACAGCTCGAGGGCCTCGTCGCCGTCGCGTCCGACGCCGACCACCTGCGCGCCGCGCTCCGTCAGCGCGTCCGTGATGAGGCGGCGTATGAACGCCGAGTCATCGGCGACGACGACGCGGATCGGCTTGGTGAATGCGGAGGTGTGCGCGGACATGGCGGGCCGGTCTGGTTATCGGCAGCCGCGACCGCGAATTACAGGTCCGGCGACGCCGATACCAAGGAGTGGGGAGAGCCCGCGCCGCGCGTGAGGAAACCGGGGACAGTCCCCGCATGGGGACTGTCCCCATGCGGCACGCCGCGGGCCGGTTACGCGGCGATCTGGACGCCCGCGAGCAGGCCGTCCGGATTCAGCAGGATCGCCAGCCGCTCGCCCACCTTGGCGATCGCGTCGACGTAGGCGGCGTCGGCCGTCGGGACGTCCTCGAGCTGGTCGGACGTGACGGTCAGGACCTCGTCCACGTCGTCCACGATCACGCCTGCGGTGCCGGCGGCCGTCTCCACGATCACGATCTTGGCGCTCTCGGGGCGGTCGAGTCCGAGGCCCAGCCGCTCGGCCAGGTCGCACACGGGCACGATGTTGCCGCGGAGGTTGATGACGCCGCGGATCCAGCGCGTCTGGGAGGCCACGCTGCGCGGCTCCGTGTAGCGGATGATCTCCTGCACGCGGGTGATCGGCAGCGCGTACTCCTCGGTTCCGAGCGAGAAGATGACGAGCTGGCGGGTGGGCTCTTCGGTGGACATCAGGCCTCCAGCAGACGAT